>JBKJWL010000130.1:0-4679 GCA_046716885.1 Thermoanaerobaculia bacterium
GATTGAGCGACGACGCCGACCGCGCTTCCTTCTCGAAACGCTTCACACGCTCGGGATCCGCCGACATGGCCGCCGGCAGCACCTTGATCGCCACCTCGCGCCCGAGGCGCGTGTCCCGCGCCCGGTACACCTCTCCCATACCTCCTGCGCCAATTTGGCCCAGGATCTCGTAGGGGCCGAGCCTTGTCCCTGCCGCATAGTTCATCGGAGATTGCCTGCCGAAAATCTTATCCCGTGCCCCTCCTCGCGCGGGGCGCTAGCCTGGGCCGGTCAACACCGACATCGGCGGTCCGGCGCCGACGCGGCGGACGGCGGCGCTCACGCTGGCGCTCTGCGGGCTCGCGGCCGGCCGCGCGGCCGCGCAGGAGCCCGCCGACCGGCAGGGGGCCGTGCGCGAGCAGGCCGTCGTTTCGCGCATCGTGATCGACGCCCATGTCATCGGGCCGGACGGCAACCCCATCCCCGACCTCACCGTGGCTGATTTCCGCGTGAAGGTCGACGGCAAGCAAGCCATCGTCGAGGCCGTCGATTGGTTGCCGGCGGGAACTCCGGAGACAGACGTCTCCGCGCTCGTCGGCATCGCGCCCGACGAGGCGGAGCGCTTCCGCTCGGACGTGCCGCCCGGTCGGCTCATCTTGATGTTCTTCCAGACGGACCAGTCGATCTCCCGCCTCCACGGCTCCATGCGCATGGCCTTGCAGGCGCGCCAGTTCCTCTCGACGCTCCTCCCGACCGACCGGGTCGCCGTCGCCTCGTTCGACTCGCACCTGAAGCTGCGGCAGGACTTCACCTCCGACCGCCGCAAGATCGAGAGGGCCATCAACTCGGCGATCCGCACGGGACCCGCGCCCGAGCCCGACCCCGAGAGCCGGCCCGCTATCGCCCGGTACCTGGACCGAGCCGCAGCCAGGAAGGCCGCGACGCCCGATCGCGCCATCGAGCTACTCGCCCGCGCGCTCGAGCCGATCCCCGGGGGCAAGTCCCTGCTGTTCTTCGGATGGGGGCTCGGCAGCACCGTCGGCGGGATCAGCGGCCCGGTTGCCGCCGAGAGCTACGATTACAGCAACGCGATTTACGCACTGGCCCGAGCACGCATCAACCTGTTCACGCTCGACGTCGCCGACGCCGACTACCACTCGCTCGAGGGTTATCTCCAGCAGATCTCGGATCTGACCGGCGGCAAGTACGAGAAGACGCACCTCTTCCCGAGCCTCGCGATGGAGCTCGTGCGCAAGGCCATCTCCGGCCGCTACGTCCTCGTGATGGTCAATTCCGGGGGCACGCGCGGCGACCACTCGATCGACGTGTCGCTCGTCTCCCGCAAGGGATACGTGTACGCGCGGCGGTATTACCAGGATCGATAGCCCCGGGGTCATGGAGTCAGACCCCCTGCGGGGGTCAGACCCCTACGGCCGGTACACGAGCGAAGCATAGCCGCGCGTCGCGCGGATGCGGGGCGTGTCGCTCGCGACGCGGGCCACGCCGACGCGGAAGCCGAGAGAGCGACCGAACTCCTGCGGCACGAGACGGTCCAGCCGGAGCTCGGTGCCCAGCACGCGAACCGCGTCGGGACGCTCCGCCCCGCCGTCCCACGCGCGCAGCCACTCGGCGTAGACCGCCAGCGGCACCGCGTTGGCCGCGAGCTCGGCGCGATAGGACTCGAACCTCTCCCCGAGCTGCACGGCCGCGGGAAGCGCCGGGCTCTCGATGCGGTTCCGGTCGAGCCCCGGCGGCAGGAGGACGGACTGCGCTCCGCCGACCGCGAAGACGTCGAAGCGCGAGGGCGACCCTCCCGTCGCGCCCCACCGGCCCCCGGCCGACAGCGTCACGAAGGGCGTGATACCGAGGAGGCGGGCGCCGCCGAGGGCCTGTCTCCAACCCGATCCGTCCGTCGCGCCCGCGGAGCCGGAGGCCTCCAGGTCGGCGCCGACGCCCGACCGGCCGCTCGTCCGGCGCAAGCCGAGAAAGACACGGGTCGAGCCGAGGGCCCGTGTCAATCGCTCTCCGCTCGAGAACGCCTCGACCCGCGTCGCGCCGCCGCCGGTCTCGAGTCCAATTCGGCCGCCGGCGAAAGGGCGTCCCCAGGCGAGGCTCGCGTACCCGCCGCGCCGCTCCTGGTCGAGCAGAGGCCGCGCGGCGAGAGACTGAGCCCCCGGCTTCTCGATCGCCGAGAAGATTTGCGCGGCGAGCTCCACCGGCCATCCGCGCCAGGCGGCGGCCAGCGTCCCTCCGCGCGGGCCGGCGGCATTCCCGAAAGAGCCCGCGGCGAACCAATGGAGCCGGCCGATCACGTCGCCGCCGTCGACGCCGAGCTGCACGGCGTTTCCGTCCGGGCCGAACGAGAAGTTGACGAGGGAGCGGACGGCCTGCCGATCCCAGGCCGAATACGGCCGCGGCTCCGGCAGAGGGCCGACCTCGAACCGCGTGGGCGCAGAAGGCCGAGACGGCGGGAGGATCGGAAACGCGTCGGCGGGCCGTTCGAGCGGAGGGAATGCCGGCGCGGGCAGGTCGAGCCTCCGGACGTTTACTCCTTTCGCCGTGAAATCGAGGAAGAAGAGCCGCCCGCCGCCCGGCGCTGGGGCGGGACCGAAAGCGCCGCCCGTCACGCGCGTGAGCTCGCGCGTCTGGCCGCCCCCCGCGGAAACCGCGGCGACGTTCCAGACTCCCGAGGCGTCGGTGGTGACGAAGAGGCGCATGCCGTCCGGACTCCACGCGGGCGGGCTCACCGGCGCTCCGAGCGTGTCGAGCTCCCGAAGCGCGCCGCCCCTTGCCGGCAGCGTAACCAGCCGCCATCGTCCTCCCCGATGGAGAAGCGCGGCGAGCGTTGCGCCGTCCGGCGAAAAGCGCGGATGGCTCCACAGAGTCCAGGCATCGGCCGTTGCGACCTCGATCGGCAGCTCGGATGAAACTCCCGTCGCGAGATCCACCCGCACGAGCGACGAGGCTCCGAACCGGTTGCGGACGCCCACCGCCGTGCGGCCGTCGGGAGCGGGGTCGGCATCCGCCACGTCGGCGCCGCGCGTCACTCGATCGACCCGGCCGCGCTCGAACTCCCAGCGGTAGAGGTCGAAGCGGCGGACTCCCTCACGGTCCGGAGCGCGGCGCGCGAACAGGACGCTCCGGCCGTCGGGCATGAAGCGGGGGTCGGCGGCTGAGAAGCCGTCCGCCCTCGGCAGAGTCCAGCGCGGCGCCGCCCCCTCGGCGGCCTTTTCGGAGATCTCCCAGATCGCGAGGAAGCTCTCCCGCGGGCGCGGGTCGCGCCGCGCCAGAAGCTTCGATCCATCCGGACCGACAGCCAGCGCCGCCGTCCCTCCGTCGAGCTCGAGCCACAGTTTGCCCTCAGCGAGCCCCTCGCCCTTGCGCCGCTGCTCCTCCGCGACCGCGCGCTCCACGACCTCCAGCGTGAACTTCTCGTAGAGATCCTTCGGCGAGTCGCCGAACTCGTCTCGAAACGCGCGGGAAAGGCTCCGGCCCGCCGCCATGCGCCTCCAGAGGCCGGGCAGCGTGCCTTCGCCGCCACGAGCGTCCAGCCACTCCAGGTAGGCGGAGCCGGCGAGGTAGGCCATCGATCCGCCGAGCCAGCCGCCCGTGCGCCCGAGCTTTGCGTAGGCCGGCAGCTTGCCCTCGATCGCGAGCCGGCGGAGCACCATCGCGCGAAAGCTCGACGCCGGCCGGCCCGAGCCGGTGAGCGCTCCCTCGATCAGGGTCGCGTAGCCCTCGTAGAGCCAGCGCGGCGCGGAGAGCGCGAGCGGACCGAGGGGAGCCGGCGACAGCCTCGCCAGAACGCCGCTAGGCCCCTCCCCCGGACGCCCCAGGTGCGCAACGTGCGCCACCTCGTGGGTCGCGAGGAGCTCGACCCAGTCCGCGAAGGTACCCGTGCTCGACTCCGACTCCGGCGGAAACGTCCAGAGTGCGATCTCGGGCCGGTCCAGCCACGGAACCGCGGAGCCGTTGGCGTCGGCCTCGGGATCGGCGATGACGACCTCGACGGGCCCCCCCGGGGAGTAGCCGACCATCGCGGTGACGCGTGCGTGGATGTCTTCGAGCCTCGCGGCCGCGCGTTTCGCCCACGCTTCGAACGGCGCGGGATAGTGAACCCGGAAGTGGGCCGTCTCGAGCGTCCGCCACGGGGCCGACGGCGTCTGTCCCGCCGCGGCGGGCGCGAGGGCCAGGAGCAGGAACGCGGTGCGCAGGCCGCGGCGCATCGCGCGAGAGGCTATCAGGCGCGGGCCTCGGATACACTCCCGCGCGAAAACGCCGACGCAGAGGAGGACTCTGATGACGAGACGCCCGCTTCGGGCGATCCTGCCCTTGACCGTCGCTCTCGCTCTCGCGGCCCCGCCTGCGCGCGCCGGCGACGCCTGGACCCCGATCGGCCCGCGCACCGGCGAGGTCCAGTCTCTCGCGCTCGACCCGTCGGCGCCGGCCACGGTCTACGCCGGGACGTTCTCCGGCGGCCTCTACCGTACGACCGACGGCGGCGCAACCTGGAGCCTGCTCGACTCCGGGCTCCCGAGGGACGCGACCATTGAGGCGGTGCGCGTAGATCCGAGCCGGCCGAAGACCGTGTGGGCCGTCGCGCGATCGGCCGGCGTGTTCCGCAGCTCCGACGGCGGAGCGAGCTGGAAGCGCGTGCTCGACGTTGAGCGAGCCGTGTGGGCCGCCATTGCGATCGATCC
>JBKJWL010000131.1:0-3601 GCA_046716885.1 Thermoanaerobaculia bacterium
CCGGGACGATCTACGCGCGCGACTGCGACACTATCTACAAGTCCGCCGACGCCGGCTCGAAGTGGAGCCAGGTCCCCGACCTCGAGCGCGGAAGCGATTTGCGCGGGCTCTTCGCGTTTGCCGCGGACCCGGCGACCGGCGCCCTTCTCGCGTCTACCCACGCCGGGCTCTTCCGGACGACCGACGGCGCGAAGACCTGGACGAAGGTCGGGGCCGGGATCCCGCACACGCGCATCCAGACCGTGCTCGCGGCCACGGCCTCGAAGACGCTGTGGGCCGGGACCGAGGACGAAGGTATCTGGAAGAGCCTGGACGGCGGCGCCACGTGGGCCGCGTCCAGCCAGGGGATCGGCAAGGCGAACGTCCAGACCCTGATGGCGGACCCGGCGGGCGACCCGAAAATTCTCTACGCCGGGACGTGGAAGAAGGGGGTCTGGAGGAGTTCGGACGGAGGCACTTCCTGGACGAAGATCGGCAGCGACCCGCCCCATCCCGACGTCATCGCGCTTCTTCCGGATCGCGCCAACCCGGGGAAGATCCTGGTGGCGACCGGAGGGCGTAGCGTTTGGCGTCTGGACACGGCGGCGGTCGTGGCCCCGGCGGCGCCAGCGTCCCGGAAGAAGAAGCCGTGAGCCCCGCCGAGCCGTAACCTTCCGACTTCTGAGCCGTCTCCCCTGCGTACGGAGGAACCATGAAGATTTTCGCGCTCAAAGCGGCTCTGCTTGCGATTCTGCTCGTCCTACCCTCGGCGTCGCGCCTCCAGGCGGGAAGCGGCGACGCCACCCCCGAACCCAGAGACAGGAAAGAAGAGAAGGAAAAAAGGGTCGTCATCGCGGCCCCGAATGAAGAGGTCATCGTCGACGGCGACAACCTGTTTGTGTGGAACGGCGACGACGATCCTGCGATCCTCGCCGACTTCGAAGACTTCGACGGCGATTCGCCGCACACCATTGGGTTCAGGGGCCGCTCCAGCGGCTACATCGGCGTCAGCCCCATCCGGATGACGCCGGAGCTGCGCCAGCACTTCGGCGCCCCGAAAGAGGCCGGGGTGCTGGTCGGCAGAGTCGAGAAAGACAGCCCGGCGGCCAAAGCCGGATTGAAGGTCGGCGACATCGTCACGACCGTGGACGGGAGCAAGGTGGACTCGGTGCGCGACCTGGTTCGGTCGGTGCGGCGCAAAAAGGACGGCGAGACCATCCAGATGGAGGTGCTCCGGGATCGGGCGGCCAGGACCCTGAACGTCACCGTCGCGGCCCGTAAGGACGACGAGATGCGGCTCGGCGAGCTTCCCGGCAGGATGCGGCGGTTCCGGTTCGACCACATGGTCCCGCCCGTCCCGCCAGTCCCGCCAGCGCCCCCCGTGGCTCCGCTGCCCCCGGACTTCGACCTCCAGGATCGACTCGACCAGCTCGAGCAGCGCCTGAAGGAGCTCGAGAGTCGGGTGCCCGCGCGCTGACGCCTCGGATCCGACGAGGCGCCCGACCCTCCCCCGCGGGGAGGCCGGGCTCGTTTTGTTTTCGGGACGCGGTAGAGTTTCGCCCACCAGTTCCGGCTCCCGGTGCAAGCCCGATCGCGCAAGGAGGGTGGCCTATGTCCGCGTCCGAAGTCCACGGCCCGCAAACTCAAGGACTCCGGCGGGAGCTCTCCCTCTTCGACACGATCAGCCTCGTCGTCGGCACGATCATCGGGTCGGGCATCTTCCTGGTTCCCGCCGAGATCGCCCGCGCGGTCCATACGCCCGGCTGGATGCTGGCGGTCTGGGTCGTCGGTGGTGTATTAACGCTCCTCGGCGCTCTCTCGCTCGCCGAGCTCGGCGCGGCCATACCCGAGGCCGGCGGCATCTACACTTTCATCACGCGCGCCTTCGGGCGGCTTCCCGGCTTCCTCTGCGGCTGGATGCTCTTCACCGTCGCGACGTCCGGGTCGATCGCCACGCTCGGCGCGGCTTTCCCGATCTACCTCGGGGCGTTTCTGCCTCTCACACCCGCGACCGCCAAGCTCGCGAGCCTCGCGGCGATTGCTCTGCTGACCTGGGTCAACGTGATCGGCGTCAAGAAGGGCGCCCGCTTGGGCAACGTGCTCACCGTCCTGAAGGTGGGCGGCCTCGTCGCGATGGTCCTCGCGATCTTTCTATCTCCCGGCCCGCTTCCAGACGCAGCGGCCCCCGCGCCTCTGCCCGCCGGGCCGGTACCTCTGGCGGCAATGGGAATCGCGCTCGTGGCCGTGCTCTGGGCCTACGAGGGCTGGCACGACGTCAGCTTCGCGGCCGGCGAGATCCGCAATCCGCAGCGGGATTTTCCGCGCGGCTTGATCGGCGGCGTCGCGATCGTGATTTTCCTGTATTTGCTGGCCAACCTCGCGTACCTGCGGATCCTCTCCCCCGCCGAGATCGCGGCCTCGGACCGCGTCGCGCTCACGGCGATGACGCGCGTGACGGGAGAGTGGGGAGGCAAGCTCCTGACGGCCGCCATCCTCTGCTCGATCCTCGGCGCGATGAACGCCTTGATCCTCGCCGGGCCGCGGGCCTACTACCAGATGGCGAAGGACGGGCTCTTTATCGAACGCGTGTCGCGCGTGCACCCCCGCTGGCGCACGCCGGTCGAAGCCCTCCTCTTTCAGGGGCTCTGGGCGGGTTTCCTGGTTCTCTTCATCGGCGGGTTCTCGCAGCTCTTCACGTACGTCATCTTCGGAGGCTGGATCTTCTATGCGCTCGCCGTGCTCGCGGTCGTCGCCCTGCGGCGCAAGGAGCCCTCTCTCCCCCGCCCCTTCCGCGTGCCCGGGTATCCCGCGGTGCCGCTCCTGTTCGCGGCCACGGCCCTCGCGATCGTCGTCAACACGCTCGTCGCCGCGCCCCGCGAGTCGCTCCTCGGCCTCGGGTTCATCGCGCTGGGGATCCCGGTCTACTGGCTCCAGCGCGCGCTCAAGCGCCGAGCGGGAGCTCGGCCTTGAAAGTCGGAATGATGGCTAATGTTTTCTGCCTGAAGCCGGCCCCGGGCTAAGAACGTCTGCCTGGAGGCCTCCTGAGGCAAATTCTTTCTGCCCACTCGGCTCCTCGGGCAAATGTTTTTTGCCTCTCCTCAGTCAACGCTCCCTCCGCATCAAGCCCCGCCTGTGCTCGACCAAGGGCTTCGTCGAAAGGCTTCAAGGAACCCTCCTGCATGAGCACTGGAGAGTCGCTTTCCGGCGGACAACTAACGTTTGCTGTAAACGCTCTTGCGGTGTTCGACCTTGGCGACGGTCACGGTCGAGGCAGACTTGTCGATCTCGTAGATGACCCGATACTTTCCTACTCGGATTCGGTAGAGATTCTCGAAACCTTGGAGCTTTTCCGATCCGAACGGTCGGGGGTTCTCAGCCAAGGCAAGAATCTTCGGGTCGGGCGTTCGAGAACTTCTTTGGGGAGCTGGTCGAGGTCCTTCCGGGCGGCCCCGGTGATCACCAGCCGATGAGCCAATCAGAGACCCAGGTCGCGTCGAGCCCTTTCGTAAGGGATCCGCTCGGCAGATTCCCTTAGAGCTTTCAGGGCGGCTTCGCCGTCGAGGCGATCTTCGCTCCTCGACCGTGGACGCCGGATCAAGGGTGAGATCCGACCGCTCTTCGC
>JBKJWL010000132.1:0-2877 GCA_046716885.1 Thermoanaerobaculia bacterium
GATTGAGCGACGACGCCGACCGCGCTTCCTTCTCGAAACGCTTCACACGCTCGGGATCCGCCGACATGGCCGCCGGCAGCACCTTGATCGCCACCTCGCGCCCGAGGCGCGTGTCCCGCGCCCGGTAAACCTCCCCCATACCCCCTGCGCCAATTTGGCCCAGGATCTCGTAGGGGCCGAGCCGCGTTCCGGGTGCGTAGTTCATCGGAGATTGCCTGCCGAAAATCTTATCCCGTGCCCCTCCTCGCGCGGTGCGCTAGCCTTGGTCCGTGAAGCTGGCCAACGTGCGGGCCCTCGAGACCGTCGCCTTCGTGATGAAGGACGGAAAGGTCTACAGGGGTCCGCGGTGAGGGGCCCCGGATCGCCCGACCGCCGGTCGGTGCCGCGTCATTTCAAACCTTCGACCAGGAAGAGATCCGAGAGAACACGGGTGTAGTCGTACGCGCAGGTTCTTCCATCTCGCGTTATCGAGATGCCGATTATGTTGAAGAGTCCTTCGGACTCGCTCGGCGCAAGCTCCTTCCAGAGCTCCCGGCGTCCGGTGTCCAGATCCATCCGCTCGATCCGGGCGGGCAGCCGCATCGAAGCCCGCAGGTAAAGCGTTTTCCCGTTCTCGCTCCATTGGATCGGCTGGTCGTCCTTGCGCAGCTCCGGAACAGCGATGGCGGGCCCGCCCTCGAGAGAGTAGATCGAGAAAGTTCCGTCGGGCCCCTGGGCGAGCACCGAGCGTCCTTCAGGAGAAATTACATGCCCGGTCACGCCTTCCGGAGTCACCGGTCGGGGCCGTCCTCCTCGGGTGTCTGTGACGTAGCAACGGTCCGGATGGTTCGGCTCGGCACCCACGAAGAGGATCTGCTTCCCATCCGGGAGCCAGCTCGCGTTTCCGCTCGCAACGACCGGCTCAGTGGAGATCGGTCTCTTCTCCCCCGGTCCAGTCGGCAACAGCCCCAGATCCCAGGAGGCGGGATCCGGAAAACAGAGCACCCACCTCCCGTCCGGGGAAAGAGAGAGGGCCACACCGTCCCCGAGACGGACCGGCGGCGAGCCATTGGCTGGGCGAAGGTACACCGCGGCGACGGCAGGCTTTGCGGCCTCGCCCCAGACGGTGAAGAGAAGGCTTCGGCCATCCGCAGAAAGATCGGCCACCTGCGACCAGTTGAGCCAGGACAGGTCACGTACTTGTGGATCATCGGGTCCGAAGCCGGCGATCTTCCAACGACGCTTCCCGCTCTCCAACAAGGCTCTCCCGTCCCGAAAGACGTCATGCAGTTTCAGGCTGACAGGCGCCCGGTAGACGACACGTAGCCTCCCGGAGAGCGATACTGCTCGTAGCACGGCATTCTCGGGGCCGTCCGCCGCGGTGAACCAGACCTCGTCGGCGCTTGGGGACCATGCCAGCCCCCACGCGTTCGCCCAGACCTTCGAGAGCGCCGTCTTCTTCCCAGACAGGTCGACGACGGCCACCGAGCCCGCATCGTCATCGACGGACGGGTGATCCAGGAACGCGATCCGATCCCCGTGGGGTGAGACGCGCAAGAAATCGATAGCGCCCCGATTTTCGTAGAGCATTCGGCCGATCGGGAATTCGAGGACGCAACGAGAGCCCACCCGATGGGAAACGGCCAGGCGGGAATCCGGCGACCAGTCTCCGGATTCCACCCCCTCGAGAGTCAGGCGCGGGGCGCCACCATGGATCGAGACCTCTGCCAGAACGTTCGAAGCCCCTTCGACGAACCGATTGAGCGAGAGCGCCATCTGGCCCGTCGCAGAAATCGAGAGGAGGTCCATCCGCGGGAACCCGAAGGGTCGGGACTCCGGGCTCTCCGCTCGAACCGCGAACAGCTCCACATTGGCGTTGTTTCCCGCGCTATAGACGACGGTCTGCCCGTCCGGGCTGAATCTCGCAGTCCGGATCGGGCTCCGCCCAAAAGTCAGTTGCCGGAAAACCGGGGGCGGAGGACTGGAAGTCCGTCCGAGGAATCGCCCCGCATACAGCGCCGCCGCCACAGCGGAGAACGCGATGAGGATCGGAGCCAGCCGCCGAGAGCGCGAAGGAGGTCGACCGCTCTGCAGATCTCGAAACGAGATGGGTTGCGATAGGTGCTCGCGAACCGTCTCGAGCTCACGCGCGAGATCCTCGGTCGAGGCGTAACGACCCCGGAGGTCTTTGGAGAGGCACCGCTCCACGGTCCAGGTCAGGGGCGCAGGAATGCCGGGCTGGAGAGCCGCGATGGGCTCGGGCTCTTCGCGGATGATGGCCGCGAGCGTCTCGGGCACGGTCGCTCGTGCGAACGCGCGCCGGCCCGTCGCCAACTCGTAGAGGATCGATCCCAGCGCAAACTGGTCCGACCGAAAGTCGAGCGCCTTGCCCATCGCCTGCTCGGGCGACATGTAGCCGATCGTGCCCAGGACGAGCCCGGGCTCGGTACCACCCGACACCGTCGGCGACTGCGTCGCCCCGCTCGAATCCTCCGGCTGCGTCAGCTTCGCCAGACCAAAGTCCAGGATCTTCACGAACCCGTCCTTCGTCACCATGATGTTCTCGGGCTTCAGGTCCCGGTGCACGATGCCGGCAGCATGAGCTCTCGAGAGCCCGTCGGCCACCTGTGCCGCAATCGACAGGAGGCGCTTCGTCGTGACGGCGCCATCGGCCAGGATCTCGCGCAGGGTCGAACCATCCACGACCTCCATCGCGATGAACGAGGCGCCTTCCGACTCCCCGATGTCGTGGATCGTCACGATGTTGGGGTGATTGAGCGACGACGCCGACCGCGCTTCCTTCTCGAAACGCTTCACACGCTCGGGATCCGCCGACATGGCCGCCGGCAGCACCTTGATCGCCACCTCGCGCCCGAGGCGCGTGTCCCGCGCCCGGTA
>JBKJWL010000133.1:0-10840 GCA_046716885.1 Thermoanaerobaculia bacterium
CGCGCGCGTAGAGAAAGGCGCCGAGCGCTACCGACAGCGCGACGACAACGGCGGCGGCGAGGATGTCCGTGGCGCGGATCGAGGAGCGCCAGAGGTAAAACGCCGACCTCAAGCGCCGCACCGTGGGGCGGCCGGTCTCCGCTCCGGAGAGGCCGCCGCTCTTGTCCGTGCCGCTCGTCACGGGGGGATTATTGGGGTCAAGTCTGGACTTTGTCCATTCGGGGGTCACCGGTCCCAAAGCCGCAGAACAAGTTCGATTGGACAAAGTCCAGACCTGACCCCCCCATCGAACATTCCGCCCGGGGGGTGCGTATTAAGAGGTCGTGGCCCGAGTTTTCTCTGCTTTAGGGGGGTTCCTCGTGAAACGCAAGAAGTGGATCGCGATTCTGACGGTCGTCCTCGTGTTGGCCGGCGCGGCCCTGGTCTGGGCCAAGAGCAGGGACAAGGCCGACCCCAAGGCCGACAAAACGCCCTTCCGGCTGGGCAAGGTCCAGGCGGAAGACCTCCAGGTTTCCGTCCGCGAGGTCGGCGTCGTCGATCCCGTCCAGAAAGCCGACGTGAAGTCGCCGGTTTCCGGCCGTGTCCTGACCCTGAAGGTGCGCGAGGGCGCGGTCGTCCGGGAGGGCGACGTGCTCGCGGAGATCGAGCCGGACGTCAACCAGGCCCAGTCGCTCTCGGACGTGCAGGCCAGCGTCAAGGACGCGGAGCTGCGTTTGCAGGACGCCGAGCGCGACTTCACGCTGCAGAAGACGCTCTTCGAGCAGGGCCTGATCGGCCGCGATCCGTTCCGCGCCTCGGAGATCCGCCGCGACCAGGCGGCCGAGACGCTGCGCGCCTCGCAGATGCGCTACCAAATCGTCGAGGACCGCGGCATCCCGATCTCGGGAAACGCCGCCTCGCAGAAGGCGCGCGTCACCTCGCCGATGGCCGGCGTCGTCATCAAGAAAGGAGTTGAGCCCGGGGAGACGGTCACCTCCGGCGTCTCCTCCTTCAACGCCGGCACGATCATCTTCACCGTTGCGGACTTAAACTCGCTGATCATTCGCGTCAACCTCAACGAGGTCGACATCGCGAAGGTCCACGTCGGCCAGCCGGTGCGCATCACGCTCGACGCGTACCCGCAGAAGGTCTTCACCGGCAAGGTCAGCTTCGTCTCGCCCTCGGCCGAGCTGATCGAGAAGATCAAGGTCTTCAAAGTCGAGATCGGCCTCGACGAGCTCGGCGACTCGTTTCGCACGGGTATGAGCGCCAACGTCGAAATCCTCGGCGAGAAGCGCGACAAGGCCGTCTCGATCCCACTCGAGGCGCTCCAGAAGCGCGACGGCAAGACCGTGGCCTATCGCTTGAAGACGAGCCTGAAGCCGGACCAGCTCGACGATGCGAAGGACGGCCTCTCCGGGAGAAACAAGTTCATCTGGCTCTCGGACCACTGGCAGGAGTTCTTCGACGTCGTCCCCGTTTCGGCCGGCATCGCAACGCTCGAGCGGGTCGAGATCATCGCGGGACTGAAGTCCGGCGAGCAGGTCTCGCTGGAGGACCCTTCGAAGAAGCGCGTCGAAAAAGACGACGAGGATAATTAATGACGGCGATCATCGAAACGGCCGGCCTGACGAAAGTCTTCGGCTCCAACGGTGCCGCCGTCCACGCGCTTCGCGGGATCGACATGACCGTTACGCGAGGCGAGTTCGTCGCGCTGATCGGCCCATCGGGATCCGGCAAGTCCACGCTCATGGCGATCCTGGGCTGTCTCGACAAGCCGACCGAAGGCAGTTACGCGCTCGACGGGAAGCGCGTGGACGGGCTCTCGGGCGCCGAGCTCGCGCAGATCCGCAACGAGAAGATCGGCTTCATCTTCCAGCAATACAACCTGCTGCCGAAGGCCTCGGTCGTGCGCAACGTCGAGCTTCCGCTGCTCTACGCCGGCGTCGCGCGCAAGGAGCGGCGCGAGCGCGCGCTGGCGCTGCTCGAGACCGTAGGCATGCCGGAGAAGGCGAAGGTGCTGCCGGCGGCCCTCTCGGGCGGCCAGCGGCAGCGGGTGGCCGTCGCGCGGGCGCTCGCCAACCGGCCGACGATCCTCCTCGCCGACGAGCCGACCGGGGCCCTCGACTCGAAGACCGGTCACGAAGTGCTCGAGCTCTTCGCGAACCTCCACCGGCAGGGCCACACGATCATCATCGTCACGCACGACCTGCAGATCGCAGCCATGGCGCAGCGTCAGGTCGAGATCCACGATGGCCTGATCAAGCCCGCCGAGCAGGCCGCGTAGATCCCGTGAGGTTCAACGGCGCCTTCCGCGAGCGGCTGCGCAACTCGGGGACCGAGATACGCGAGAACCTCACGCGCTCGATCCTCCAGTCGCTCGGCGTAATCCTCGGCGTCGCGGCGGTACTCGGCGGATTCTCCATCTCCGACAGCATGCGCCGGCGCTCGATGGAGCTCTACGTGAAGATGGGCGGCCTCGACAAGCTGAACGTCCGACAGTCGGCGGTCGTCAACGAGGGCGCGCCGACGGCTCTCCAGATGGCGAACCTGGGACTGCGCACGGCCGACGCCGGAGACGGCCAGGCTCTCGACGCCTCCACCGTCGACGGGGTCTCGCTCCAGAAAAACGCGCGGGCGCGGGTGCGTTCGCCCTACGCCGACCAGGAGCGGGACATCCGCGGCATCGGCGGCGACTTCCTGGCGTTGGACGGCTTCGAGATCGCCGAGGGCCGCAACTTCAGCCAGCACGACATCGACTTGGCATCCTCGGTCGCGATCCTCGGCACCGAGGCCGTCGCCGTCTTCTTCCCGGACGGCCAGGCGCTCGGGCGGACGCTGCGGATCGGCGACACCCCCGTGCAGGTCGTCGGTGTCCTTCGTGAGCGCGTCTTCCGGTTCCAGGAGTCGGACCGGAACATCTTCCGCCGGCGCAACCGCATCATCGCCCTCCCGACCACACTCGTGGCCCGTCGATTCGAGGGCGACCAGTACCACCGGGTCGACCGGGTCACCTTCCGCATCCGCGACCTCGACGCGATGGCGACCTTCTCGAAAAGTCTGTCTTCGCTCCTCAAGTCGAACCACCGACAGCAGGAGGACTTCCGCCTCGACGACGTCGGCGCGCGCGTGCGCAAGGAACAGTCGCAGGGCGACGTTTACGACATCATCTTCATGCTGTCGGGCTTCCTGTCGCTGATCGGCGGGGGCATCGTCAACGTGAACATCCAGATGGCGACGTTGAAGGACCGCATCCGCGAGGTCGGCGTCAAGATGGCGATCGGGGCGCCCGGCCGCGAGGTCTTCAAGGAGTTCATGACGGAGGCGCTCCTCTTGACGGCCGCGGGCTCGCTCGTCGGCCTCGTCCTCGGCGTCGGCTTCTCCAAGCTCATTACGTCCTCGATCGGCGTGCCGCTCCACATCGACCCGAAGAGCTTCGTGTCGGCGTACCTCCTGGCCGGCGTCTTCGGGTTCGTCTTCGCCCTGTATCCCGCGTGGAAGGCCTCGCGCCTCTCGCCGATGGAGGCGCTGCGTTATGAGTGAGACCGCCCTCGAGACCCGCTACCCGGTCGCGGATCCCCGACCGCGGCACCTGTCGGCCGGCGCGCGGCTGTCGCTCGGCTGGGAGATCGTCAAGGGCGGATTAGTCGAGCTCTGGGCCCACAAGCTGCGCTCGTTCCTGACGTTGACGCTTCTCATGCTCGGTGTCTTCGCGCTCGTCGTGATGACCTCCGTCATGGACGGCGTCGTGGACAAGATCGCGACCGGGTTCTCCGGCATGAGCTGGGACGGCACGGTCATGCTCGCGCCGCGTTCGCCCGAGACCACGGAGGAGCAGAAACGCTTCGCGATGAGCCCGGGCCTGAGGTCCGAGGACCTGCCGCGGCTGACCGCGCCCCACCCGCGGGTCCTTGCCTATCTGCCGCGTGCGACCAAGCAGTCCGCCGTCAAGGTGGCGGGAGGCACGGAGCGGATGTACGTCAACGGCGTCTGGCCCGACTACGGTCGGTGGATGAACCGGCCGATCGCGATGGGCCGCGGGCTGACCGAGGACGACGAGCGCCGACGCTCGGCCGTCGCGGTCGTGGGCGGCACGCTCGGGTCCAAGCTCTTCGGCGGCGCGGACCCCGTCGGCCGCGACATCACCGTCGAGGGTGTGCGCTTCCGGATCGTGGGCGTGCAGGCCCCGGGGCAGGTCTTCACGGAGGAGATCTGGTACGACGGCAACGGCATCTCGATTCCCCTCCAGACCTACATGAATCGTATCGACCCCACGCACAAACTCGCCAACATCGCGGTCAAGCTGCGGTCCAGGAAGGACATGGCGGAGGTCTCCGCCATGATGATCGGCCGAGCCCGGCAGGCGCACCACGGGATCGAGGATTTCGAGATCACGGACCTCGAGGCCGAGTCCGCGCGCGCCTGGTCCCAGTTCATGGAGGAGATCTTCGGCTGGAAGGTCGTTCTCACGAGCCTCGCCGCGACCGTGCTCCTCGTCGGCGGCGTGGGCGTTCTGTCCGTGATGTTGATCTCGTTCTCTGACCGTCGCTTCGAGATCGGGCTGCGCAAGGCCATGGGCGCCTCGGACTTCGAGATCCTCGTTCAATTCCTTCTGGAGGCCTGCGTGCTCGCCGCGGTCGGCGCCACGCTGGGCACCTTCCTCGGCGCCGCCGTCTGCAAGGCCCTCTCCTCGAACTTCCCCTACGGCCTCGTCGTCAACCCGATGGGGCTCCTGATCGCATGGGTGACGGCGCTCATCCTGGCCGTCGCCTTCGGCCTGTATCCGGCCGTGCGCGCCTCCCGCCTCTCGCCGATGGAGGCCATGAGATAGGCGGGGTCAGGTCTTCGGTTTTTCGAGATTTCAGTACGGCGCGACATCCGCCAAACCGGAACCGAAATCCGAAAAATGAAGACCTGACCCCCTCTTACTCGAAAGCGGTATCCCGCCCCTGCTCCGCCTACTTCTTGGTGGACTTACCTTCCACCATCGTCTTCCAGGTCTTGCCGTCCTCGGACATCTCCCACTTGAAGGTCTGGGTCGTCGGCGAGGTCAGGACGATCGTGTAGCGCGACTTGACGAGCTTGCCGCCCATCATGTCCTCGCCGGTCCAGTTCCACGTATTGCCCGTATTGGTGCCGCTGGCCGAGAGCATCATCCCGGTGCTGTCGAAGCCGCTGTACTTGTACCTCTTCTCTTCCGGGTTCCAGCCGATGACTCCTTCGCCCTTGACCTTGCCCATCGCTCCGCTGCCGGTCGAGCGACAGACGAGCTGAAAACCGCCCTCGAACCAGGTGCAGTCGTCTTCGCCCGTCATCTTTCCGCCCGGTCCCCACGGGCCCGGCTTCATGTCGGACTCGCCCGACCACTTGCCGGCGAAGACCTCCAGCTTCTTGACCTCGGGGCCGGGCTTGGGGGCTTCCGTGTACTGGGACGCCAGCGCGAGGGCCGCCACCAGGCTCCCACTCAGGATCAGGGGCATCGTTCGTGTCTTCATCGCTCCTCCTTTTTCTCCGCTTCTTTGCTCTTCGCCATCAGTTTGGCGACGTTGCCGGTCATCATGGTCGTCCAGGATCTGCCGTTCTTGGAGGTCTCCCAGCGGAACTTGTATCCCGAGGGCGTCGTGTCCGCCATCACGATTCGCGACTTTACCGTCTTTCCGCCTATGGCCCTGTCGCTCGACCAGGTCCACGTGCCGTTCTCAAACGTGCCGGTCGCCGTCTCCGCCCTCCCCGCACTATTGAAGCTCGAGGAGGTGTAGACCTTCTTTTCGGGATCGTAGCCCATGACGCCCAGGGCCATGATCGCGCCCATGGGCCCCTTGTGCTCGAGCCGGCATGTGACGAAGAACTTCCCGGGCATCCACCGGCACATGTCGCGCCCGGCCACTTCCCCGGCCGGGCCCAGGGCGCTCTCCTTGATCTCGCCGACCGACGACCACGAGCCGACGAAATAGTCGAGCTTCTCGACTTCAGGCGCGGGCTTCGGCGCTTCGGCAGGCTGCGCGAGAGCCAAGGCGGCGGCGAAGGTCACGCCGGCGAGGGCGACGATCGGCGTGCGGATCCTCAATGCGGACCTCCTTTTCCCAGCGCCGGATTCTATGCCCCGGTGGCGCCGGCGGCCGCGGGAACGGCGGCCGCGGCCCGCCGGCCGGCCGCCGCCCGCGCTCCCCAGAGCAGCAGCGCGGCAACGACGCCCAGAGCGAGGAATCCCGAGCCCGCGTACCAGGCCTTCGCGTCGGCGGTCACCGGGAAAGCGAAGAGGAGCAGCTTGACGAGCATGGACGCGGCGCCGGCCAGGAAACCGAATCGCACCAGAAGCAGTAAAAAGACGACGGTGAAAAACAAGATGTAACCCATCGAGAATCCCGGGCTCAGGCCACCGGCCCCGAGCGTGCAGATCAGCAGCGCCGCCGCGGGAAGGGCCAGCCAGACCCGGCGAAGCAACGCCTGCAGCCCGACGAAGACGAAGAGGTAGAGGAAGGACTGTATGAGCGCCCAGATCGCCGTCTCCAGGACGGTCGCCGAGCCATCCCATCCGCCAAGAAGGGCCGGCGTCTGGAGCGTCCCATAGAGGGGGACCGCCGCGCCGAGGCGGTACGCGACCGGCCACGCGAGGCCCCAGACGACCACCGTGAACGCCCCCGCCGCCGCGCCCACAAGAAGGTCGCGGCCCACGAGCCCGTCCCGCCCGCGGCCCGCGATCAGGCGGCTCCACGAAACGAGCGACTGGGGCCAGCGGCGGCGGATGAACGGCTCCAGCGCGAGATAAAAGGTCCACACGATGAACCCGTTGAAAAGCGCGGCGGCGAAGGCGTTCAGGAGCATCGCCAGCTCCTGCTCCGTCGCCGTGTGGGAGCTCCCGAGCGCCGAGGAGACGAAGCTCGCGGCTCCGACTGCAAGACCCAGGCGCCCCGCTCCACCCGCGTCGGCCCGCTCGAGGCGAAGATTTCGGCGCGCCGCAAAGAGCCCCGCCGCGAGAAGGGCGGCATAGAGGGCATAGAAGCCCCATGTGCTGACGAGCTCCAGGCTCGTCCGCCGATACGGGGCCTGCAACCACGGATCGTCCCACGGCCCGGTGATCTGGAAGCTGACCGGGCGGCCCCGGTAGGCGCCGGCCTCGATGCGCCCCCGCACTTCGGGACGGTCCGGGTGGGGGCCCTCCCACGCGGCTCGCGAGTCGGCGTACATGCGCGGCGTCCACCGCGGTTCGGCCGGCGTGTAGCGCGTGGGATCGAGGCCCGCTTCGGAGAAGAGCCCCATCCAGGCCGGGGCCGGGGCGGGCCCCGACTCCTCCTCACGCTGGGGAGGGACGACGGCCAGCTGCCTGAGCCGGCCGGCCGCGTCCAGATGCACGTTGGCCATCCCCGGGATCTCCAGCGGGGGATCCGTGCTGCTGACTCGCACCGCCGGCTCGCCAAGCGCGTTGAAATACTCCGGTGCCATCGGACGCGGGGACTGGCGGTGCCAGAACAGCATCGCATCCGCGGAAAGCCGCTCGAAGCGACGCGGGGAAGGGTCGTTCTCCAGGGCCCAACGCAGAAAGTGCCGGCCGATGGCGAAGCCGTGCGCCGTGTCGGCGGCCTCCCCGGCGTAGCCGAGCTTGCTGAGGATCTCCCGCGCGCGCTCCGACATCACCTCGGGGGACTTGCGGAAGCTCATCCGTTCGAGGAGCCGCGTTCCGGGCATGAGCATGGCGACGGCGAGGAGCAAGGCGGCGCCGCCGCCGGCGATCGACCACGCGACGCGGGGCTCGAGTCCCTCGTGTCCACCCGCCGCCGCGACCATTTCGGGCGACGGCGTCTCCCCCGCCGCCAGGGCCGCCGCGAGCGGGTCGCCGCCCGGCAGCGCCAGAGCGACCTGTGCGGCGGAGGCGGGCCTCTGCTGCGGGTCCTTTTCGAGGCATCGCAGCATCACGCGCTCGACCGCCGGGTCCATGTCCCGGAGGACCGCCGAGGGGGCCGCCGGTGTCTCCTCCGCGTGCTTCTTGCGGTAGCCCGCGATCGTCACGGCATCGACCGCGCGCCTGCCCGTGTACAGCTCGTAGAAGACCAGGCCGAGCGCATAGAGGTCGCTCCGGACCGAGGCGCCCTTGCCGGCGAACTGTTCGGGCGCCATGTAGGCCGGCGTCCCCGCCAGGTCATCGGCGGATGCGGCCTCGCCGGCCACCGCCGCCAGCCCGAAGTCGGTGATGCGCGCGCGGCCCCGGCCATCCAGCATGATGTTGGCGGGCTTGAGGTCCCGGTGGAGGACGCCGCGGTCGTGCGCAGCGGCGAGCCCGGCGCAGATCTGGCGCGCCACGTCGAGCGCCTTGTCGGGCGGGAGCCGCCCGATGCGCTTGAGCAACGAGGCGAGGTCCTCGCCGTCCACATACTCCATCGAGAGGAAGTGCTGTCCGTCGACCTCCGCGATGTCGTAGACGCGGCAGACGTTGGGGTGCGAGACCTGACGCGCGGTGCGGACCTCGGCGAAGAACCGGTCGAGCCGCACCCGGTTGCCCGCGAGGTCCCTCGGAAGGAACTTCAGCGCGACCGGCTGCCCGAGCTTCAGATCGTCGGCGCGATAAACCTCGCCCATTCCGCCGCGGCCGATCAGGCCGATGACGCGGTAGCGCTCCGCGATGACGGTTCCCGGCGTGAAGCCGCCGCCGTCGATCGAGTCGGAGGACGCAAGGCGTCCGACGACAGAGGCCGGGGGCTTGCGCTGCGCCGCGGAGGCGATGGACGGGGAGGCCAGCCCGGTCGGCATCTGCGAGGCCGCCGCCGAGAGAGCCTGGCCGCACCACGGACAGGCGGCCGCGGCCTCTTCGACCTCGGAGGAGCAGTTGGGGCAGCGCTTCAAGTCGAAGGATCGTACCGCAGAGGCTCCGCGAGGACCGGTTATGCTCGGCTCCATGAAAAGAGCAGCCGTCGTTTTTTTCCTGGCCTCGGCTTCGCTCTCGGCGACGATCGGCCCGACCACCAGAGGGGGACCCCCGGCAGTAGGGAACGCCGTGCAAAGCACGGCGGTAACCGCGGCCGGCGGGTTGCGGTGGACGGTACCGGCGGGCTGGCAGGCCACGGCACCCCGTCCCATGCGCGTCGCCACCTACAAGATCCCGGCGGCGCCGGGCGTCGAGGACGGCGAGTGCAGCGTCTCCTACTTCGGCAAGGGCCAGGGCGGATCGGTCGAGGAGAACCTCGAGCGCTGGGCCGGGCAGTTCGAGCCGTCTGCCAAGCCGGCCAAGTCGTTCAAGACCATCAACCGCCTGCGGGTTCACACGATCGAGATCGCCGGCACGTACCTTGCTCCGGGCGGGCCGATGATGCAGTCCCAGGGCAAGAGACCCGGCTGGCGGCTCTCCGGCGCGATCGTCGAGGCCCCGGAGGGCCTCGTCTTCTTCAAGTGCACGGGGCCCGCGGCGACCATCGAGAAGGCGCGCGTGGAGCTCGAAGCTTTGCTGGCGTCGCTCGCGTCGGTTGGGGCGGCGAAGGCGTAGAGGGACGAGCCGACCTCCCTCAGTACGCCTCCAGAAACGCTCCCACCCCGGGCTCCTGCGCCGCCCGCGCGGCGATGCACAGGTTGACCGATTCGAGCGCCTGCGCGAGATTGCGCGGACCGCCCGGAAGCTTCTCGATCCGGCCGGCGAAGAACGCCTCGATGTCCTTGCGCCGCGCGGCGTCGCAGAAGCCCGCGGCGTAGTAGGGGAGGGCGCCGGTCGCCTCGCGCGGCGTCTTCGCAACGACGGTGTCGAAGTTCGCCTTGAGAAAATCCCAGACGAGCGGACGGGCGCCCGGGTCGCCCGCAGCCGCGACGAGAATGGCCGAAGACTCGCGGAAATCCGCGCCCGGAGCGAGCGTCAGCGCGAACGCCTCCTTCAACAGGGCGGGATCGCGAAAGTCGCCGAGCGCGCCGTACAGGCGGACGCGGTCCCGCCGGTCCGGCTTGGACTTGACGGCCTCGCGATAGCGGTCGAAGAGCGTCCGGCCGCCATGATGCGCCGCGACGCCGAGCACCGCTCCGCCGAGCTCCGCGTCGATCGCGGAGGAATCCTCCAGCCAGCGAAGGGACAGGCGCCGCGCCTCGGCCTGCAGCCCGGGCTCCTCCCCGTAGGTCGCGACGAAGGGCACGAGGGCCTTTCTCAGCAGGTGCGTGTCGTCGTCCTCGCCCGGGTTTCCGGAGAAGCCCAGGTTGCGCGCTCGCGCGCCGTACGTCTTCGAGAGAAAACGGGCGTAGTTGCCGCTCATCTCGGGCGGCACCAGGTCCCCGCGGATGTGCGTCGACAGGTCGAGGGTCGCCTCGACGACCCGCCGCGAAGGGTCGCCCGCGAAGCGCGGCACGAGCGCGAGGGCCTCCTTCATCGGGATCGCTCCGGTCTCCGCGAGCGCGTTGACGTCGCGGATCAGGCTCACGCGCTCGGCCACGGTGAGCTCGGTGTCGGCGACGGCAAGGAGCCTCGGCAGGAGATCTCCGCGGTAGAGCGCCCGGTAGTAGCCGGTCGCCCCGTCGTTGGCGAGGACCCACGCCGGGCAGCCGGGAGTGGGAGGCGAAACCTCAGCCCCGGGCCGGGTCAGGAGCACGCACTCACGACCGCTCTTCCCCTCCGCGCCGCTCCGGAGACAAACCGGCGCCTGCCAGACCTGCGCCGCCGATCCGGACGTGCCGAGAGGCAGGAGCCGTTTCTGCGAGAGCGCCAGCTTCGCGCCGCCGCCGGCGCAGTCGAGCGACACCTCCACGACCGGGACTCCCGCCTGCTCGAGAAACGTCGAGAAAGCCGCCGCCGCCCCGGGCCGGCTGGCGGACTCCACGGCGGCGAGGAAGTCCCGCGAGGTCGCGATTCCGTTCCGGTGCGCTTTCAGATACTGGCGCACACCGGTCCGAAACT
>JBKJWL010000134.1:0-85775 GCA_046716885.1 Thermoanaerobaculia bacterium
CTCTTGCGCCGTTCCGACCGCGCCGGCGCGGTCTCCGTGTAGTTGCCGGGCAGGAGCACCGGCCTCCCGTCGCGGAGGTCGAGGACTCGTGTGGCGAGCCGGTCGATGAACGCGCGGTCGTGCGAGACGAAGACGATCGAGCCGGGAAAATCGTCCAGCGATTCCTCGAGGGCTTCGCGAGAGTCCAGGTCCAGGTGGTTCGTGGGCTCGTCGAGCAGGAGGAGGTTGTGTCGCTGTTTCATCACGACCGCCAGGGTCAGCCTCCCCTTCTCGCCGCCGGAGAGGCCCGCGATCGGCGCGAAGACGTCGTCCCCGCGGAAGGCAAAGCGCGCCAGGTACCCGCGCATCGCCTCCTCCGTCTCCTCCGGGTGCTGGTCCCACACCGCGTCGATCGCCCGGCGTTTCGGATCGAGGTCGCGCAGCTCCTGGTCGTAATAGCCGATCGAGACGTCGTGCCCCGTCGTCGTGACTCCCCCGAGCGCGGCGAGCCGTCCCGCGAGCGTCTTCAACAGCGTCGTCTTGCCGGTTCCGTTCTCCCCGAGGATCGCCATCCGCTCCCCGCGCAGCAACTCGAAGCTGACGCCGCGGACGATCGGGGATCCGGCTTCGTAGCCCACGTCGAGGTCTTTCGCGCGGAGGAAGATCCGCCCCCCGATGCGCGCCGCGTCGAACTGGAAGGACACCGAGGTGGCGTCGCCCGTCGGTTTTTCCAGTCGGTCGACGCGGGCGAGCTTGGTCCTCCGGCCCTTGGCCTGCCGCGAGTTGACGCCGGCAATGTTGCGGCGGATGTATTCCTGCTCTTTGTCGATGAAGTCCTGCTGCTTCTCGAAGGCGCGCGTCGCCGACAGGATCCGCTCTTCCTTCTGGCGGCGGTAGGAAGTGTAGCCGCCGGAATACGAGGAAAGGCGCCCGTTCTCGAGGTCCACGATCTCCTCGGCGACACGGTCGAGGAAACGCCGGTCGTGGGTCACGACGAGGTACGCCCTGCGGGACCGGGCCAGGTACTCCTCGAGAAACTCGACGGCCTGGAAGTCCAGGTGGTTGGTCGGCTCGTCGAGCAGGAGCACGTCGGGAGACGCCAGGATCGCGCGGGCGAGCATCGCCCGGTTCTTCTGGCCGCCCGAGAGCTCGTCGAGAGGCCGCTCGAACTCCGCCTTGTCGAAACCCAGGCCCGACAGGGCCTTCTCGACCTCGGCCACCATGTCGTAGCCGCCCTCGTTCTCGAAGCGGTGCGAGAGCGCGTCGTAGCGGTCGTGCACGGACGCCGAGGTGTCTCCCTCCGCCATGGCGTGCTCCAGCCGGCGCAGCTCCGACTCGATGCCATGGAGGTGCGCAAACGCCCCGGCCACGAAATCGTGGAGCTTCTCCCCAAGATCGGAGATCAGCGCCTGGTCGACGGTCGTGATGCGCACCGCATTGGCCTTGATGAACGCACCCGCGTCCGGCTCCTCGCGGCCGAGGGCGATCCGCAGGAGCGTGGTCTTTCCTGCCCCGTTACGGCCCACGAGACCGACCTTCTGGCCGGGGTTGTGCTGCCAGGTCACCTCTCGCAGCACCTCCCTGGGGCCGTAGCTCTTGCGGACCTCGTCGAATCGGTAAAGCACGGAGCGATTCTACCCGGCGCCCGCGGCCTTGCTAGAACCTCGCGGCGCGGGCGTCGTAGCGGCGGCCGCGCCAGAGAAGCCGGCGCCGCAGGAACCGCCAGGAGAGCGAACGCAGCATGATCGCGGCCCAGACGGCGGCCATCAGCGGCTGCGTGACGCACGTCCAGAGCGGGAAGCGGAGAAATACGGCCAGGCCGCCTCGTGCGAGCGCCGTCAGTCCGAAGGCGGCCGCCGCCAGACGCATGTCAATCGGCGACACTGGCGACCCGAAAGCGGCCGCCGCGAGCACCGCCGCGGGGAGCATCCACGCGGCGAGGACGAAAACCAGCGACAGCGCGAGGGGCGCCGCGCTCCTTCCCACGAACGTGAACGCAATGTTCTTGGTGAATCCGTCGAAGACCCCGCGAAAGCCCCGGTACATGCGCAGCCGCACGCGGTCGTCGGCGCGCGCCATGCGGCAGCGCCCCCCGGTCTGGCGGACGCGGATCGCAAGGTGGATGTCGTCGATGACCGACGCGCGCAGGGCCTCGTGGCCGCCGGCCGCGCGGTAGGCCGCCCGGCGGACGAGCATCCCCGCGCCGCCCCCAAGGGCTAACCGTCGCTGCAGATCCGAGTTGAACCAGAAGCCCGGGCCGAAAAAGTAGGAGACGGGAATGTACGGCATCAGAACGTTCTCCCAGAACCCTTCCATCTCCAGCCGCGGAAAGAACGCGAGCAGCTCCAGGCGCCGGTCCTGAAGCATGGAGACGGCCTCGCGCAGCGCCGTCGGGTCGTACCGCACATCCGCGTCCGCGAAAAGGAGGAGCTCGCCGGTCGCCCGCGCGGCGCCCTGGTGGAGGGCGTGAGGCTTTCCGAGCCAGCCTTCCGGCGGCTCGGCCCCTGCGACGACGCGGAGCCGCGGATCTTCCGCGGCCACTTTCGCGAGGATCCGGGGCGTCGCGTCGGCAGACCGATCGTCCACGACGACGACCTCGAAGTCGGGATAGTCCTGCGCCAGATGCGACCGGAGCGCGCCCTCGATGCCGGAAGCTTCGTCCCGCGCGGGGATGACGATCGAGACGCGTGGGAGCGCTTCGCCCGTCCGTTGCCTCCCGCCAGAGAGACGAGGCATCGTCGAGGCATTGACGGCGAATAGGAGGAGACTGAGGACCGCGAGCGCGGCGGCGCCGACGAGAGCGACGTGCAGGAACGCTACGACAGCGGGACCTTCTGCCGCGCGTCGGCGCGATAGGGCGAGTTTGGGAAGTCGTTGATGAGGCGCTGGTAGACGGCGCGCGCGTCGGCCGCGGCACCGCTCTGCTCGTAGATCTGGCCGAGCGTGAACAGCAGGGCGTCTTTCGGGGCCGCGGCCGACGGAGAGTCGATCGCGCGCTTCAGGCGGTCGATCGCTTCGGTGGTCTTTCCTGAGGCAGCCAGCATCCGGGCGGCGTCGATCTCCGCGACGGCCGCCGTCTCGGACCCCCCCTGGCGGGCGGCCTTCTCGAAGACCTCCACCGCCTCCGCGGGTTTCTCAGCCCCGGCCGCGAGGACGACCCGGGCGGCGCGGCCGGGCGCAGTGGAGCCGTGGCGGGCGGCTTCCCGAAAGAGCTTGTCGGCGTCGGCGCGCCGCTCCCCCGCCGTCGGGTAGGTCTTCGCCGCCCCGGCCGCCGGATCCGAAGCGAGCGGAGTCGCCAGGATCGCCAGCGCCTGCGAGAGCGACCTGCCGGCCGAACGCGCGGTCCACTCGCGGTAGAGAAGAAAGCCTCCGACGAGGACCGCGAGACCTACGGCAATCGCCACGCCCTCGGCGACGCCCTTCTTGTGCTCGGAGACGAAGCCCACCGTTTTGCCGACGGTCTCGGCCAGCTCGTTGCGTTTCATGTCCCGGCGGCTGATCTTCTGTGCCATGCGTCCCCGGCTCTCCAAAAACGGGGCATTATCTCCGAGCGGGGCTGACCGGTCAAACCCGGCGCTATACTCGGGAGCGCGATGGACGCCGAGATCAAGATCACGGGGGAACCCTCGAGCGACGGCCTGCGCTGCGCTTTCGCCGTTGACCGTCCGCTTTTCCCCGGGGAAACGGCGCATTTCGGGAGTGCGGAGGCCGCCGGGAGCTCGCCGCTAGCCGCGGAGCTGCTCGCCGTGCCGGGCATCGAGTCGGTCCTCATCGCGGAGAATTCGGTCACCGTCGCCGCAGCCTACGGCGTCGACTGGCCCGCCCTCGGCATCGGCCACGTGATTCGCCGGCACATCCAGTCGGGCGCCCCGATCGTCGACCGGACGTTCTTCGACAGCCTCCCGTCCGAGGGTGACCTGAAGTGGGCGATCTCCGACCTGCTCGATCGGGAGATCAACCCGGCCGTTGCGCAGCACGGCGGGTTCGTCGAGCTGATCGACGTGAAGCGCAACAACGTGTACCTGCGGCTCGGCGGCGGTTGCCAGGGCTGCGGGTCCGCCGACGTGACGCTCAAGCAGGGCATCGAGAAGGCGATCCGGAGCCTCGCCCCTGCCGTCGGCGAGATCCTCGACACCACCGACCACGCCGCGGGGCGCAATCCCTACTACGCCCCGGCCAAGTGACCCGCCGCCGCCGCCGGCGGGTCATCCCGAGCGCAGCCAAATAGCCGGCCACCGATCGGCAGACCACCGGCAGAAGGCAACGCCGATCGAAGCTCGGCGTGCATCCCACCCTCGACACGCGAGACTCTCGTACGAGTCCGGGAGCCTTCGTCGCTACGCTCCTCAGGACGGCGGCGTCTCTTCACCCGCGATCTGGAAATCGAGACGGCCGTGCGCTTCGCGGAGCGCCGCCTCCGCACGTTCCGGCGATTCAGCGCGCGAGAAGAGAAACCCCAGGTAGCGGGATCCCTCGGGCAGCGGCACGAGGCGTTGTCCGAGATGGGCCGAGATGGTGACCTCCTCGACGCCTGAGACGGCGCGGGCCGCCTCGAGCCCGCCGACGGCCTCGAGCACTCCGGCCTTCGGAATCGGGATCATCATGACGCCCGCCGCCCCCCCGCCGCGCTCGATCTCCCCGACGTCGCGCCCGAGCGCGTGGCGAAGGATCAGCTCCTCGAGCGACATTCCGGTCCCGAAACGCAGCGTCCGGGAGCAGAGGCCGCCGATCGAGCGTGCGGCGACCTCGATTGGCCAGACGCCCTCCGGGTTCAGGCGCAGCTCCGAGTGGATCGGGCCCTCCGTCAGGCCGAGCGCCGACGCGGCCTGGCCGGTGACCGCGGCGACCCGCGCCTGCGCCTCGCGCGGAAGCCGCGACGGAGTCACGTAAATCGTCTCCTCGAAGAAGGGGCCGTCCAGCGGATCCGGCTTGTCGAAGAGGGCGAGGACGCGCAGGCTCCCCGCCGTGAGCAGGCCCTCGAGCGCGACCTCGAGCCCGGGGACGAAGTCTTCCACGAGGATTTCGCCGGCGGCCTCTCCCCCTCTCCGAGCGACCTCCGGCTCCGCCAGGATTCCGGCAATGCGTTGCCACGCGGCACGAAACTGCGCCGCGCCGTCCGCGCGGATGACGCCGCGGCTCGCCGCGAGGAACGTGGGCTTCAGGACGCACGGGTAGCGCACGGCGGCGGCCGCCGCGAGCGGGCCTTCCTCGAGGCGAAACAGGCGGTGGCGCGGCGACGGAACTCCCGCAATCTCGAACGCCTTGCGCATGCGCCCCTTGTGCCGGGCAGCGAGAGCGGCGACGAGCGGATTGTGCCGCAGTCCGAGCGCGGCGGCGATCGCGGCGGCGGCGACCGACGTGTCGTCGTCGACCCCGACCACGGCGTCGATCGGATGGCGCTCGGAAAACGCCGCCGCAAGGCGCGCGCAGCCCGCCGAGTCCCGAAAGTCGAGGGTCAGGAGCCCGGCCGGGTTCCACGCTTCGAGCGTGCTCGGCTCCTCGGAGCCCACGGTGACGTCGGCGCCCAGCGCGCCCGCCGCTTCGAGGAAGTCGGCGGTGCGATAGCTCGTCGTCGGGATCAGGAGGAGAACCCTCGGCACACGCCGATCCTAGCGTCTCCGGACAAGGGGATGGCCGGCGCGGCTTCCCCCGGTACCATGGCGCCTTGACACGCGTTCTGGTGACGGGGGCGACGGGCTACGTGGGCGGGCGGCTCTGCACCGAGCTCGAGCGCCGCGGCATTCCTCTGCGCTGCTTTGCGCGGCGCCCGGAGGAGTTGCGAGGGCGGGTGGCCGCGTCGACCGAGATTGTGGCGGGCGATGCTCGGGATCCTGCCGCCGTGGCGCAAGCCCTCGAGGGCGTGGACGCCGCGTTCTACCTCATCCATTCCATGGGACTCGGCGAGGACTTCGCGGCCCGCGATCGCGAAGCGGCGCACACGTTCGGCGCCGCGGCTCGGCAGGCCGGGGTTCGGCGGATCGTCTACCTGGGAGGTCTCGGCCAGGCAACGGGGCGGCTCTCCGAGCACCTCCGTAGCCGCCAGGAAACCGGCGATGTCCTTCGGGAATCCGGCGTCCCGGTCGTGGAGCTGCGCGCCTCGATCGTTCTGGGCTCTGGCGGGCTCTCGTTTGAGATGATCCGGGCGCTCGTCGAGCGCCTCCCCGTGATGATCTGCCCGCGATGGGTCGCCGTCGAAGCTCAGCCGATCGCCATCGAGGACGTGGTGGCGTACCTCGCGGCCTCCCTCGATCTGCCAGCAGGCGCCGAGCGCATCTACGAGATCGGCGGGCCCGACCGGCTGACGTACGGCGAACTGATGCGCGAGTATGCACGCCAGCGGGGCTTGAAGCGCCTGCTGATCCCGGTGCCCCTGCTGACGCCGCGGCTCTCGAGTCTCTGGCTCGGCCTGGTGACGCCGATCTACGCCCGTGTCGGGCGCAAGCTCGTCGACAGCCTTCGCAACCCCACGATCGTGCGCGACCCGGCCGCCCGGTCGGCTTTCTCCATCCGGCCGCGGGGAGCGCGCGAGGCGATCGCCCGAGCGCTCGCCAACGAAGACCGGGAGTTCGCCCAGACGCGCTGGAGCGACTCGATTTCGTCCTCGGGCCTGTCGGAACGTTACGGCGGCGACCTGCGGGGCACGCGGCTCGTGGACAGCCGGGTCGCGCGGGTCCGCTGCCGGCCCCCGGACGCTTTCCGCGTCATCCGCCGCATCGGCGGCCGGACCGGCTGGTATTACGGAAACGTCCTGTGGCAACTGCGGGGCTTCTTCGATCTACTCGCCGGCGGCGTCGGCCTGCGGCGCGGTCGGCGCGACCCCGAGGGCCTGACGGCGGGCGACGCGCTAGACTTCTGGCGCGTCGAACGCGTCGAACCGGACCGTCTCCTGCGGCTGCGGGCGGAGATGCTCGTGCCCGGACGCGCGTGGCTGCAGTTCGAGACGACCCCCGACGGGGACGACACCGAGATCCGGCAGACGGCCATCTTCGACGCCGCAGGACTGGCGGGGCTCCTCTACTGGTACGCGCTGTACCCGGCCCACCGCCTCGTCTTTTCCGGGATGCTGCGGGCGATCGCGAAACACGCGACCGGGGTTAGCATGGCGCCATGAAGAGAGCGCGCAAGACGAAACCGGCTCCGGGGGGCAAGAAGAAGACCGGCCGCAAGACGCCCGCGAAACGCAAGCCGATCATGCGCCACTCGAAAGAGGGCTGAGGCCGCGTCCGATTAGGGCTGGAGCTCCTCGAAGTATCCGTGGAGCTCCCGCAGGGCCTGGCGGTTGACTTCCTGGTGACGGGTCGACTCGCGCAGAAGCGTGAGCGCCGCCATTCCTTCCGGAGCCATCTTGAGCTCGGAGATTACGGGGAGCGCCGCGCCGATCTCCAGCAGGGCCTCGCGGTCACGACCCTGCTCGAGAAGAAGGTCCGCCACGACGAGGTTGAGAGCCGCGATGTCGGCGCGCATCCCGATCGATTCGAAGTCCCGCTGCGCCTTGCGGTACGCCTCGATCGAGGCGGTGATCTGGCCCGTTTCCCGCAACAGCGTCGCCAGTCCCCATTGCACCTTGGCGAGCGCGACCCGATCGTCCAGACGCCGGAGGATGGGAATGGCCTTGGCCGAAGACTCCATCGCACCTTCGGCGTCCCCCATCATCCCGTAGATGTGCGTCAGGTTGGCGTACGCCGACGCGACCAGCCGCGGGTTGCCGAGAGCGCTGGCGTCTGCAGCGATTTCCCGAAACACGTGGACGGCCCGCGGCAGCTCATCCGTCTCCATGAGAGCCAACCCCTCGATGAACCGGCACTTCAGGATGTCCTCCGCCATGTCGAGGCTCCGAAAGCTGTCGATGAGCGCGGGCAACATCTCCAGGACGACCTCGATCTGTCGCTCCTCGAAGCGCTCGGCGAGGCGCTGGTACGCCAAACGCGACAGGTCTCCGGCGGCATTGATCGTGTGACGAAATCCGGCTTCGGCGCGATCGAACCAGAGGTGGGCCTCCTCGCGGCGGGAGAGCTGGCGGCACGCGGTTCCCGCCAGCAGGGCCGCCTCACCGAGAAAATACTCCCGCTCGTCGAAGAGGCCGATCGGCCGGCGGGGGATCTCGACGAACCGGTAAAGAAACTCCGCCTCGTCGCGAACCGCGGCGGGCGCGGTCTCGCGCTTTTCGCGCAGAAGACTGCAGAGCGAGAGGAGCGTCTCCGGATCCTCGAGACCGAGATCCGTGGCCCGCTCGCGCCGCTGGTCGATGGGTGTCGCCAGCACGCGCTCCGCGGCTGCGACGCCAGCCTCCGAAGAGAGGGGTTGCCGGGGAAAGTGAATGACACGGCCCGTCACGAGCGGTCCTCCTCGAAGCGGCGCTCAAGGTCGCCTGCGACGTCATCCGCTTCCCGGGAAAGGAGGGTGTTGAGATCTCCGTCCGGCGACGGATCTCCACCGAGCTTCCAGAGCTGAAAGGACCTTCCGTACTGGCAAGCCGCGGACAGAAGCGAAATGCGGAGCAGCTTGGCCGGCATCTGTCCGCCGCCGCCACGGCGCGATAGGCGCTGAAACCAGATCAACAGATCTTCTTCGGCGCCTCGCGCTTCTTCCTCCGTCAAGCGATAGTAAGAGAGCAGCGCCGAATGTATGACCTCCAGTGTGCCGTTGAAAACGGCCTGGACGTCATCAGGCGGTCGGGAAGAAGTCTTCTCCACGCGTACCGAAGAGGTTACACCACCGCCGTCCGGCAGACCAGCGATCCGCTCCGAGTCGCGCGAAGAGGTTCAGGAAAAACGGCTTAGCCGGGGATGACGCCGCCGACTTTGATGATGAACCGCGTTGGCTTCTTCTCTCGCCGCCAAACGGCTGGCCGTGAGGGAGTGTTTTCGGCGGTCTCAGATTGACGCTCGGGGACCCGGACGGGAACGTTGGAGGTAGTCATGATGTTCATCATCTCCTTTCGCGACAGAAACTCGGCAGTCCGAGCGGAATGGAATCGGCGCTATTTGACCACAGTCCGAGGCCGAGGGTATCGGTCATTCCGAGCCTCCCCCCGATTCGCCTCCCCTTCAGCCGGATAGAGTGTCAACGCCATGCCCGATCCGGCCAGCCTGCCCCGGGTAGTGATCATCGGGGCCGGTTTCGGCGGCCTGACGGCCGCGCGGGCCCACGCCCCCGCTCCCGTCCAGGTCACGGTCATCGACCGGCGGAACCACCATCTCTTCGCCCCCCTCCTCTACCAGGTGGCAACCGCGGCCCTCTCGCCGGGGGATATCGCCTACCCGATCCGGTCGATCCTCTCCCGGCAGGCGAACACCCACGTCCTTCTCGCCGACGCGACGGCGATCGACCTCGGCCGGCGAGAGCTGACGCTCGCCGATGGGAGCCTGCCCTTCGATTACCTGATCCTCGCGGCGGGATCGCGCCACGCCTACTTCGGCCATGACGATTGGGAAAAAGACGCGCCGGGACTCAAGACCCTCGAGGACGCCCTCGAGGTTCGGCGCCGGATCCTGCTGGCGTTCGAGAAGGCCGAGCGCGAAACGCGCGCGGATCGCCGGAAGGCGCTCCTGACCTTCGTCCTGGTGGGCGGGGGGCCTACGGGAGTCGAGCTCGCTGGCGCGATCGCCGAGATCTCCCGCCACGTGCTCGTCAGCGACTTCCGGGCGATCGATCCGCGCGAAGCGCGCATCCTCCTGCTCGAGGCGGGTCCGCGAATCCTGTCCGCGTACTCCGCCACAAGCTCCCGCCGGGCCGTGAAGACTCTCGAGCGCCGCGGCGTGGAGGTCCGGACCGGCTCGCCCGTCACCGGTGTCGATCCGGGCGGCGTGCAGCTGGGCTCGGATCGCATCGACGCCGCCACGGTTCTCTGGTGCGCGGGCGTGGCCGCCTCCCCGCTGGCCCGGTCGCTCGGCGTCCCGCTCGATCGCGCCGGCCGGGTCGTCGTCGAGCCGGACCTTTCGGTCCCCGGGCATCCTCACGTGTTCGTCGCGGGGGATCTCGCTCTCTTTCTCCACCAGACGGGCCAGCCTCTGCCGGGCGTCGCCCAGGTCGCGATCCAGCAGGGACGCAACGCCGCGCGCAACATCCTGCGCGACCTCCGGAAGGAGCCGCGCCGGCCGTTTCACTACATCGACAAGGGCAACATGGCCGTCATCGGCCGCTCCGCCGCGGTCGCCGAGATTGCCGGCCTTGCGGTCTCGGGCTTTCCGGCGTGGCTGATGTGGTGCTTCATCCACATCCTCTACCTCGTCGGCTTTCGCAGCCGCCTCGTGGTCCTCGTCGAGTGGGCCTGGGCCTACCTGAACTACGAGCGCAGCGCGCGGCTGATCACCGGGGACCTCGAGGCGCCGCGGACGGGATAGGATCCGGTCCAGATTCCCTTCGGCGTCGATGGAGGTGGACGATGAACGTCAACCGTCGCAGGCTCCTCTCGGGTTTCGCGGCCGGCCTGGGCGCGGCGGCCTTTCGCGCGGACGCCTTCGGGCGGATCCGCGACGCCTCGCGCGGCGCCTCGACGACCCCCGCCGGCGCGCTTGCCACCGACGAGACATACTGGTCCGAGATCGCGCGGGCGTTCGACACGGACCGCACCCTCATCAACCTGAACAACGGCGGCTGCAGCCCGGCGCCGGCCCACGTGCTCGACGCGATGGTGCGCGACCTGAGGTTCTCCAACGAGATCCCGGTTCACCACATGTGGAACGTGCTGGAGCCGCGAATCGAGTCGTGCCGCCGCGACCTCGCGGCCGAGTTCGGGTGCGATCCAGAGGAAATGGCGATCACGCGCAACGCCTCGGAGTCGCTCGAGACGCTCATCTTCGGCATCGACCTGGCGCGGGGCGACGAGGTCCTCCTCACCAACCAGAACTACCCGCGCATGATCGCCTCCTGGGAGCAGCGCGCGCGGCGCGAGGGGATCGTCGTGCGTCAGATCTCCTTCCCCGTGCCGCCGCCCTCGGCGGCCGACGTCGTGGAGCGCTTCCGCCGCGCGATCACGCCGCGAACGCGGGTCATCGAGGTCACCCACGTCACCAACCTGACGGGCCAGATCCTGCCGGTGCGCGACATCGTGCGCCTCGGCCGCGAGCGGGGCATCGAGGTCTTCGTGGACGGAGCGCACGCCTTCGCCCATTTCCCGTTCCGGCGCGACGACCTCGAGTGCGACTACTACGCCACGAGCCTCCACAAGTGGCTCTTCGCTCCGATCGGCACCGGCTTTCTCTACGTGCGCAGGGAAAAGCAGAAGACGATCTGGCCGCTCATGGCCGCGCCGCCCGCCATGGACGAGAACATCCGCAAGTACGAGGAAATCGGCACCCACCCCGCGGCCAACCACAACGCCATCGCCGTGGCGGTCGCGTTCCACCGTGGAATCGGAGCGGACCGAAAGGCGGCCCGCCTGCGGTACCTGCGCGACCGCTGGGCCAAGCGTCTGCGGGCCGCCGACCCGCGCGTGAAGATCCTGACCCCCTTAAACGGCACGGAGTCCTGCGGGATCGGGCTCGTCCACGTGGAGGGTATCGACACCGAGAAGCTCCAGGCGCACCTGTGGGAGAAGCACCGGATCATGACCACACCGATCCTCCACCCGGAGTTCAACGGCCTGCGGATCACCCCCAGCGTTTACACCTCGCCGGACGAGCTCGACACCTTCTGCGGCCGGATGGAGCAGATCCTGCAAAAGGGGTTGCCGGCCTAGCACTGTCGAACGGGAACCGGGCGCGGTTCGCGGTGTCCCTCTCTGCCGGAGGGACTGCCATGACACGAATCGGCCGCCTCGCTTTGCTCCTCGCCACCGCATCCGTTCTCGCCCCCCCGGGGCTTCGGGCGAACGCTCGGGAAGGGTTCTCGATCTCGGTCCTCGTCGACGGCGTTCCGGCCCCCGAGTACGCCGGGCGCGGGCGCGTCTACATCGAGGCACTCAAGGGCAAGGAGTTCGTCATCCGGCTTTCCAACCCCACGTCGGAACGGGTCGCGGTAGCACTCTCGGTCGACGGCCGAAACGTCGTGGACGCGAAGCGCACCTCTTCGCTCGACGCCGCCAAGTGGGTGCTCGGCCCCGGCCAGACCGCGGACATTCCGGGCTGGCAAGTCTCGGGATCGACGGCTCGCAGGTTCTTCTTCACCGAGACGTCGAAGTCCTACGCCAAATGGCTGGGCGACGCGTCGAACGTCGGAACCATCGAGGCGGTCTTCTACCGGGAGAAGCGCCGCACGCCGATCCACACGTGGAAGGACGAGCGTGGAGAGCGCAAGACGGCCGAGTCGCCGGAGCCTTCTGCGGGCGGCCCGGCGGGCGAAGCGGGAGCGTCGCAGGACTCCGCCGCTTCCTCTTCCACGAGGGCCCGGGAGGCCGACCGCTTCGCCGCGACCGGCATCGGCGACCAGACGGCCTTCCCCGTGGAATGGGTCGCCTTCGAAGAGGACCCGGCGCCCGCCGCGCGCATCGCCCTGCGCTACGAGTTTCGGCCCGAGCTGGTCCGCCTCGGCTTGCTGCCCCGCGCAGGAGATCTCTACGCGCGAGACGGCGCCCGCGGCTTCGAGCACGAGTACGCACCCGACCCCTACGGCCGGCAGCAGTAAGCCGGAGCGGATCCGCCATAGAATCGCGCCGTCGCCGCAGGGGCGGCGCGATTCGCCTTTGACAGAACCGGAGAGAACCGACGAAGAGTTGCTCGCCTCCGCCCGGCAAGGCGACGAGGAAGCCTTCGGCGCCTTCGTCCGGCGCCACACCGCTACGGTCCACCGGTGGATGGTCCGCGCGGTCGGAGGAGAAGACGCGGACGACATGACCCAGGACGTGTTCCTCAAGGCGTACCGGGGGCTTTCGGGCTTCCGCGGCGAAGCGCCGCCGCGCGCCTGGCTCGCCTCGATCGCCGACAACGCCGTCAAGAATCGCTACCGCTCGCGCAGCCGTTTCCGGCGCGTGTTCGCGGGCAGCTCCGACGCCAACCCGAACTTCGATCCGCCCGCGCGGGGCGACGGGCCCGAAGAAAATGCGCGCGCCGGCGAATCGCGCCGCCTTGTCACCGAGGCGCTCAAGCTCTTGCCGCCGGAGTTCCGCATGCCCGTCGTGCTTCGCGACATCGAAGAGTGGAGCTACGACGAGATCGCGATCTCTCTGGCCCTGCCCGTCGGGACGGTGAAGTCGCGCATCGCTCGCGGACGCGGCCAGCTCAAGGAAATCCTGACCCCTCTCCTGACCGGAGGGTTGCCATGATCGACTCCCATCATCCCGCGCAGTCGCACGAGTTCCTCTCCCGCCTCTACGACGGCGAGCTCACGCCGGAGGAGGCGGTCGCGTTCCAGGCCCACCGCCGCTCGTGCGACGCCTGCCGGCAGGCGGTCGACGCGTACGAGCGAACGCTGTCGGCGTTTCGCGCGGCGCCGACGGCGGCGCCTGCCTCGGATCTCGCGGCACGCATCCTGCGCAAGGTGCGCGCGCAGTCCCCTTCGCGCCGCCCCTTCGGCGTGATGTTCGGAATCGACATCCGATGGGCCGGCGTGTTCGCCACGGCGCTCATCGTCGTCATCATCACCGCCGCGATCGTTCAGGAGCGCCCGGGCCTCCCGTCGGCCGCCCCGCCGAAAACGGCGGGCCCCCTGCCGGTCCATCTGGTGGACGGGGAAGCGGAGAGACTCCCCAGGCCCGTTTCCCCCCCGCAGAGAGCCGCGGCGAAGAACAAGGAGGTCGACCCGGTCGCGCCGCCGGCCGACGCTCTTGTGGCGGAGAAGGACTCTCCGACGCTGGCCGCGTCGCAGGAAGCCGGCTCGGCTTCCACGCCGGCGGCGGCGAGCCCGCCGTCCGAGCAGGCCGCGACGCGCTCGACTCTTTCCTCGCAGAAGACCGAGGCCAAGGCTACGGCCGAAGATGTCCGCGGCCAGATCGCCAATGCCGAGCCCCCGGGGGGCGAAGCGGGTGCCTTCGCCACGCCCGACCGTGTCGACGCGCTTCGCCTCGTCGTCAGCGCGCTGGACAGCCAGGGCGCGGCGCCTCCGCTCGAGGCCGGAGTCCCGGACGCTCGACTCGCGCTCCTGCGCGGGCGCGAGTTCATCGTGCTCGTCGAGAGCCAGGGGCGTGTGCGCTCGGTCGAGCCGTCACCCGCGCGCGAGGAGAGGCTGCGCAAGAACGCTACGGCCGCCGCCGACGACAAAGAAACGCCGGATCTCGACCCGCTTCGGGAGTTGCGCTTCCGTCCGGGCGATCGTCCCCGCCGGCTGCTCGTCCGGATCGAGTGAGGGCCGGGACAGAAGGGCCGTCGCTCAGGGTCCGTAGAGATTCAGGCCGAACCCCTTCGTCTGGAAGACCGCCATCTGCCCGCGGCGCGTGGGACTCGAGGGACAGAACAGCCCGCCGCCGCACCCCGCCGTGATCCCCTCGTCGTAGAGCTCTTCGACCCATGGGGCGAACACGTTCGAAGCGGGCACGTCGTTGAAGATCCCGATCGCCGGAGGCGGCGCGAAGGCGCTGCCGTGCTTCGCCTTGAGAAGGAACACCGCCATCTGCGCCCGCGTGACCGCGGCGTCCGGACAGTAGTTGACGCCCGAGCCGCAGCCCGCCGTGATCCCCTCGGCGGCGAGCCGCTCGATCCAGGCGGCCGCAAAAGCGTTCGCGGGCACGTCGCCGAAGACCTGTCCCGTCGCGGGGGGCGGCGCGTAGAGGGCGCCGTGCTTGGCCTTGAGCAGAAAGACGGCCATCTGCGCGCGAGTCACCAGGCCGTCCGGGCAGAAGTTGCCCGATCCGCAGCCGGACGTGATGCCGAAATGAAACACGGTCTCGACCGAGGCGTAGTCGGCGCGCGTGAGCGGCGTATCGCCGAAGCTCTTCCCGACGTGCAGCGGCCACGTCCGGACCGCCGAGGTCGAGAGCGTCTCCTCGAAGCTCGCGTCCCAGTGTGCAGCCGGCCGCGGAACGGGGTTCGACACCGAGACCGCATGGCAGTCGCCCGTGGCGTCGGCGCACCGCGCGGTGTCCCCGTCGGGCACGATGCCGTAGTCGGCCGCGTTGTCGGTGATCCCGTAGGCCGCGCCGCCGGGGCCTGAGAAGGCCGTGGCCGTCCCAGCGACCGCCAGCGCGCCCCCGGTCGAGTTGGAGAACGAGGGCTCGACCGACGCCGTCTCGCCCGGCTCCAGGATGCCGTTCAGGTTGGCGCTCCCCCCGGCGGCGTGCCGGTCGACGCCAAAGGGCGGCGGCGGCCCGAGCTCCACCTGGACCGCGAGGGCCAGAGGGTCCGCGGACAGGGGCGTGATGCGCAGGCCGACGATCGGGTCGGTGAAGGACTGGCCGACCTCGAGAGCCGCGTCCGCGAAGCCGGCCGTCGCGGGAGTCATGTCGAGCAGACAGGCGCCGCACCCGTATCCGGACTCGGGCGCCACGTGGATGAGCGTGCCGTTGGCGGGGTTGGCGCCGATGCCGCTGTCGAAGCCGATCGGCTGGCGGAACTCGAGCCAGTACGTGCGCTGCGGCGAGGTGAGCGGGATCTTCACCGCGTAGAGCAGTCCGCCCGGCGACTCGATGGGCGAGAGCGTGTAGATCGTGCTGCCTGCGGAGTGCGTCGCCACCGTGCCGGCCGGCAGGTAGTTGAGCTGGTTCTTGTGGAACGCGTGCAAGTGCCGCGACGCGCTGTTGCCCATGATCGAGAAGCGGTCGCCGTACTCGCTGAACGAGCACGAGCCGCCGATCGGGAGCGCCCCGCAGTCGAGCGAGCTGGCGTGGCCGAGCCCGAAGCAGTGTCCCAGCTCGTGGCCCGTCACGAGGACATTCAGGGCCTCGTTGATCCAGGCGGACGACCCGCCGCCGAGCCCCGCCCAGCCGCAGGGGATGTGCGGGAAGACGTAGACATGCTTCTGGTAGCTGCCGGGGTTGTAGCCGGCCTGCTGCGCCGCGTACTCTGCTTCGCTCGAGACCGCGAAGGGATCGCAGGTCGTCGGCTTGTTGATCCGCGCCGTCAGCCAGTTGGTGACGATTCCCGACAGCGTGTGGCTGCCGTACGAAGCCTCGGCGTAGTAGGCCGCCGCGCTGTTGGAAGCCCCGAGCACGACGCTCTGCGCCTGGGCAACGGTGTACGGCTCCAGGGTCGTGTCCAGGAACTTGATCAGGATCACGATGACGGAGGTCGCGCCGCTGATACCGGGCACCTGCGCCGGCACAGCTTCGAACGAGGCGACACGCGTGACGCGAAAGACTCCGCCCCGCGCTTCGCCCTCCAGGGTCACCCGGGCGCCATCCTCGAGATCCGGCGAGTCCGGACCGAGCTCGAGCGCCAGACGCCTGCCTCCGTCCGTCAGGAGCGTGGCGATGCGCTCGGAGCGGCCGCGCTCGAAGTCGTCGGCCGTCAGGACCTCCACGGTTCCCGACACGATTTCGGCGCCCGCCGCCGCCGCGAGGCCGAGGCCGAGGCCGATCGTAGCCTGAAGAAACAACACCGCGGCCAGCCGGCGCCACGTCGGAGGGGTTCCCATCGGTTTCACCTCGATGGGACCATTGTAGAGAGGACCGGCCGCGGCCGCATCGGCCATACGGACAGGGGTCTGTCCCGAAACGGCGGTTCGGGATCAGCAGAACGTGGTCATCACCGCGTCGGGGTGGTCGAGCCGATAGCCCTCCCCCGCCGGGTCGGGGTCGACATCGAGGACCGCGCCTTCAAGGCGGCGAAACGCGTGATCGTCCATCACCACGGGAATCCCCGAGGCCTCGAACCGATGGCCCTCGTCCGGGGCGTTTTCCTCGACCGCGATGCGGAAGCCCGTTCCGCCGCAGCCGAGCAGGTGCCGCACGCAGAGAACCGCCCGCGAAAAGTCAGTCTCCGCTTTCAGGCGCGCGGCCGCCTCGGGAGTGATCGTGAGAGGCCCGGGTCCGCCGGTCATAAGATGCCCATTCTATGAGGAGGGCGACGACGAAGACGCGGCTCCGGCCGCCGGTGGCCGTCTCCATCGCGACCTCGGACTCCGGGGGCGGGGCGGGGATCCAGGCGGACCTGCTCACGTTCGCCGCGCACCGCGTCTACGGCGCGACCGTGCTGGCGGCCGGGACGGCCCAGAACACCCGGGGAGTCACGGGCATCGAGACCTTTTCCTCGAGCTTCCTCGAGAAACAGATCGACGCGGTCTTCTCCGACTTGCGGCCGCGGGCCGTCAAGATCGGCATGCTCTTCGACGCGCCTCGGATTCGGGCCGTCGCCGCCGGACTCGAGCGGCACCGCGCGAAAAACGTGGTCCTGGATCCGGTCATGGTCGCCAAGACCGGCGCGCGGCTTCTCGCGGCCTCCGCAGTGCGCAGCCTTAAGGCCGACCTTCTCCCTCTTTGCGACCTCGTGACGCCGAATCTGCCCGAGGCGGAAGCTCTGGCGGGGATCCGCATCCGGGGCCCCGCGGACCGGCGCCTCGCCGCGGGCATCCTCGCGAACCTCGGGGCGAGGACGGTCCTGATCAAGGGTGGTCACTCCCGCGGCGGCGAGGTTCGCGACCTCTTCTTCGATGGACAGTTCTTCATCGAGTTCGTCGCGCCGCGGATCCGGACGCGCGCCACGCACGGCACGGGGTGCACGCTCTCTTCGGCCATAACGGCCAACCTCGCCCTCGGCCGGCCGATGGAAGAGGCGATTATCCGCGCGATCCAGTATCTGCGGGCAGGGCTGCGACACGGGCTCTTCCCGGGGCGGGGCTTCGGGACCCCAGACCACTTTCCGCCGCGGCCCTGGGCCGAGCCGCCGCCTGCTCGTTGACGTCGTCCGCCATCCGCCCGTTACTCCCAGAGCGAAAACGCGTACCCGAGCGATGCGTATGCGGTTTCGGAGATCCCGGTCGGCGCGGCGTCCCGGTTCTTGTCCATCTCCTTCAGGTGCCCCACCATCCGGTACTTCGCCCCCTCCACGAACGCCTTCGCCAGGCGCACCTCCTCGGCCGCCTTGACGGCGCCCTGACGCGCTATGGCGGCGGTGGCGCGAGACAGCACGGCGAGGCAGCCGTAGAGATCGATGGCGACGTTCGACAGCCGCTCCTGGTGGTACTCCTTCTCGATGACGCCCTTCCCGTACTTCCGGAGGAGCGTCTCGACCGCCCCGCCGGCGGCCCGAGCGTACTTCGAGACGACCTCGCCCTCGGCGGCGAGTTCCGGGGCGATCTTCGTGAGGCGCCCGGGCACGACGCTCTTGATCTTGCGCGCCGCGTAGTCCGAGAGGATCCCGAGCGAGGAGAGCGGAGCCTTCAGGGCCTTCCCGACCTCCTTGAGGTCCTGCCCGACGTCGCGCATTCCGGAGAGGGCAATGAGCATACGGAGGATCTCGTTGGTGCCCTCGAAGATCATGTTGATCCGAGAGTCGCGCAACGCCTTCTCGTACGGGTACTCCTCCATGAAGCCGTTTCCGCCGGAGATCTGCAGCGCGTCGTTGATGGTGATCCAGACCGCCTCGGTGCCGAACACCTTGCAGCACGCGCCCTCGAGCGCATAGTCCTCGAGCCCGCGGTCGATCAAGCCGGCTGTCAGATACACCATCGCCTCGAGCGCGTAGGTCGAGACGACCATCCGGGCGAACTTGGCCCGGATCATCTCGAAATCGGCGATCCGCGTCTGGAATTGCTTGCGCTGCGTCGCGTGGAGAGCGGCCTCGCGGATCATGCGCTTGGAGCCGCCGATGCAGCCCGCGCCGAGCGACGTGCGTCCGGTGTTCAGGACCTCGACGGCGATCCGGAAGCCGTGGCCCCGCTCGCCGAGGACGTTGAACGCGGGCACCCGGACGTTGACGAGCTCGATCGGAACGGTCGAGGAGCCCTTGAGGCCGAGCTTCTTCTCCTCGGGCCCCGGGATCACGCCTCCGAGGTCCTTCGTCACGACGAACGCCGTGATCCGCTTGTGCTCGTCCTTCTCCGGCAGCGTGACGTCCTTCGCGAAGACCGTGAAGAACTCGGCGAACCCGCCGTTGGAGATCCAGTGCTTGCTGCCGTTGACGACGAACTCGTTCGTCTTCTCGTCGTAGACCGCCGTCGTCCGGATCGAGGCCGCGTCCGAGCCCGCTTCGGGCTCGGTGAGCGCGAAGGCCGCGATCATTTCGCCGGAGGCGAGCCGGGGCAGCCACTTCTTTTTCTGCTCCTCGGTGCCGTACAGGATCAGGCCCTTCAGCCCGATCGACTGGTGCCCCCCGATCAGGATCCCGAGCGAGGCGTCGATCGTCCCGATCTCTTCGGTCACGCGGCAATAGGCCGTCGACGAGAACCCGTAGCCCCCGTAGGCCTCCGGGATCGTCATTCCGAAGGCGCCGAGCTCGGCCAGGCCGCGGATGACCTCCGGGCCGATCCGGTGCTCCCGCTCGATTTTGGCCGGGTCGATGTGGTCATTCGCGAAGGCGCGGAACGACTCCAGAAACGCGGAGACGATCTCGCGCTCGGACTCTGCGATCTCCGGGTACGGAAAAACCGTGTCCTCCGGTATCACTCCCGCAAACAACGACTTGACGACCGGGGCCAGTCGCGGGTCGAGAGCCACGCCGGCGGTGAGACGTTCGGTCATACGGTGATCTCCCTGGAAGGCGTGGGCGGCGCGCCGTAGAAGCCCTGGCGCCGGTTGGCGAGGCCGCGGATGAGCTCGGCCGGGGCAAACCGCGGGCCCAGGCGCTCGGACAGGTCGTCGAGGCGCGTGAACACGCGGTCGAGGCCGAGAGAGTCGGCGTAACGCAGGAGCCCGCCGCGAAACGGCGGGAATCCCGTGCCGAGGATCATGGCCAGATCGAGCTTCCCGGGCTCGCGCACGATGCGGTCCTCGAGGCAGAAAGCCGCCTCGTTGATCATCGGGAGAACGAGCCGGGATTCGATGACCTCGGGCGGCAGAGGCGAGCGCTCCTGCGGAGCCGCGCGGAGCGCCGCATAGGCTTCTCGGGCCGGCCCGAGCCGCTCGCGCCCGTCGTACTCGTAGAAGCCCTTCCCGTTCTTTCTACCGAGCCGTCCGGCGGCGACGAGAGCCTCCTCGCCGCCCAACTTCATGCGCCCGGGAAACGCGGCCTGGAGCACCTCACCACCCTTGGCCGCGACGTCGAGGCCCACGTCGTCGAGGAGGGCCAGCGGACCGACCGGCATGCCGAAGCGCGTCATCGTCCCGTCCACGTCTTCGATCCGGCAGCCCTCGGCCAGGAGGCGCACGGCCTCGGAGAGGTAAGGCGCCAGAATGCGGTTGACGAGGAATCCGGGTGCGTCCTGAACGACGACCGGCGTCTTGCCGAGCGTCTTCGCCAGCGCGAAAATCGTCGCGACCGTCTCGTCAGTCGTGCGGCTGCCCCGGATGACCTCCACGAGCGGCATCCGGTGCACCGGGTTGAAGAAGTGCATTCCCGCCACGCGGCCGGGCTCGACCGCTCCGACGCCGATCTCGGTGATCGGCAGCGTCGAGGTGTTCGACGCGAAAATGGCCGTGCGAGGGACGGACCCTTCCCACTCCCGCAGCACCCCCCGCTTGACCGCGAGCTTCTCGACGACCGCCTCGATCGTGACGTCGCACCGGCGGAACCCCGAGGTGTCGAGCGTCCCCGAGATCAGGTCCATCTTGCGCGTCATCTCGCGGGGCGAGAGGCGCCGCTTCTGGACGGCCTCTCTCCACACGGCGGCGGCGGCCGCGTAGCCGTGCGCCAGGGCCTTCGGCTCGATGTCCTTCATGCGCGCCGGCAGCCCTCGGTCGGCCGCGAGCTGCGCGATGCCTCCGCCCATGACGCCCGCGCCGAGCACGCCCACCCGCGCGACGTCCCGGGGGCGGACGGTCGAATCCTCGACGCCGGTCTCCTTCTTGACCTCTTCCGTCAGGAAGAAAATCGCGAGCAGGTTCCTCTGGACGTCGCCTCCGAAGACGAGCCCGATGTGCCGCGCCTCGGCCTCGAGACCGGCGGCGACCGGCTTGCCGTATCCCTCCTCGATGACCTCCAGCGCCTCGAGGGGAGCCGGGTAGTGGCCGCCCGTCTGCTCCAGGACGCCCTTGCGGGCCTTCGAAAAGATGAGCCTTCGCCCGAACGGGGTCGCTTCGAGGATCCGTTCGACGGGCGTTCCCGCGTTGCGGCGTGTGGCCGGCTTGCGTCCCCCGAGCTTCGAGCGGGCAAACCGCCTCGACCAGTCGTCGAAGATCGCAACGGGAACCGCTTCGTCCACCAGACCGATCTTTTTCGCGCGGCGGGCGTCGAGCGTCTTGCCGGTCAGGATCAGATCGAGCGCCGCAGGCAGCCCGACGATACGCGGCAGCCGCGTGCAGCCGCCCCACGCCGGAAAGATCCCCAGCCGAACCTCCGGCAGGCCGATCTGAGCCTTCTTCGAATCGGACATGAGCCGATAGTCGCAGGCGAGCGCGAGCTCGGTCCCGCCCCCAAGGCAGGCCCCGTTGATCGCCGCGACGGTCGGGTAGGGGAGGTTCGCGAGCTGCTCGAAGAGCGACTGCACCCGCGTCACACCGTCCCGAACCTGCTCGGGAAGGACCGTCAGGAACTCCTTCACGTCAGCGCCGGCGATGAAGATGTCCGGCTTTCCGCTGCGAATCAGCAGGCCGCGAATCCGCGCCTCCCGGGACAGGCGCACGAGCACGTCGGCGAGCTCCGCGACGACGGCCGTCGAGAACTTGTTGACCTTCTCGCCGGGCAGATCGAAGGTCAGCACCGCGAGGCCGTCTTCCTGGACCTCGAGGCCGAAGGCGCTCACAGGAGCTCCACCACGACCGCGCCGCCCTGGCCGCCCCCGATGCACATCGTCGCGAGGCCGAACTGCGTTCCCCGGCGCTTCATCTCCTTGAGCAACGTCGTCACGAGGCGATTGGCCGACGAGCCGACCGGATGCCCGAGGGCGATCGCGCCTCCGTTGACGTTGGTCTTTTCCCAGTCGATCTCGCCGATCGGGCCGCCCGTGCGGTACTTCGCGTGCCAGGCGGCCGACGGGAAGACCTTCGCGCAGGCCAGCACCTGCGCCGCAAAGGCCTCGTTGATCTCGACGAGCCCGATGTCGCTCCATGACAGGCCGGCCTGCTTGAGGGCCAGCGGCGTCGCCACGGCCGGCCCGAGGCCCATGCGCTCCGGCTCCAGGCCGCAGAACGCGAACCCGAGGATCTTCCCGAGCGGCGCGTAGCCGCGCGCCTTCGCCGCCGAGGCGCTCATGACGAGGGTCGCGGCTCCACCGTCGGTGATCTGCGACGAGTTGCCCGCGGTCACGGTCCCGAACTTGCGATCGAAGTAGGGCTTCAGCTTCGCCAGCGCCTCCATCGTCTGGTTCTCGCGCACGCCGTTGTCCTCTGTCGCCATGCTCTCGTAGCGGGGCGGGATCGGAACCGGAATGATCTCCTCGGCCAGCTTCTTGCGCGCCAGCGCGACGCGCTGGTGCGACCGCAGTGCGAAGGCGTCCTGTTCCTCCCGCGAGATGCCGTGCTCCCTGGCGAGGACCTCGGCCGTCTCGCCCATGTTCAAGCCGCAGACGGCGTCCGTCAGGCCCATCTGGAGGCCGATCGACGGCTTGAAGTGCCGGAGCCGGAACCTCGACGCCGCTTGCAGCCGTGCGGGGAGCGACCGCGCCGTGAACACCTCGGTGAAAATCTCCTGGCTCTCGCGCGCAAAGAGGAAGGGGATGTTCGACATGGACTCGACGCCGGCCGCGAGGATGGCGTCCGCGTCGCCGGCGGCGATCCGGTAAAAGGCGTCCACGATTGCCTGCAGTCCCGACCCGCAGAGGCGGTTGACCGTGAAGGCCGGCACGCGGTCTGGAACGCCGGCCCGCAGCGCCGAGACTCGGGCCACGTTCACCGCGTCGGGCGGCTGCGCGATGTTGCCGAAGATCACCTGGTCGAGATCGGCGGGGTCGAAATCGGTGCGGGCCAGGAGCTCCAGGGCGACGATTCGCCCGAGGTCGGTCGCGCCGACGTCCTTCAGCTCGGTGCCGGCGCGCGAGTAGGGAGTGCGAAGCCCATCGACGAGGACGACCTCACGCGACATGCGACTTTCCGGCCGCCTCGTACATTCCCTCGATCAGCGAGTGGTACCGGGTCTCGAGGAGCCGGCGCTTGACCTTCAGGGTCGGCGTGATGGATCCGTCCTCGATCGTCAGGTCCGAGGGCAGGATGGCGAACGCGCGGATCTGCTCGTGGTGCGGCTTTTCCGCGTTATAGGTGTCGATCTCGCGCTGGAAAAGCTTGCGAATCTCGGGGTGAGAGTCGAGCGCCTCCCAGCGCACGTCGTGCTTGCCGGCCGCCGCCCACTCCTTGAGCTTGTCGAAGTTGGGCACGATCAGCACGGCGAGGAACCTCTGACGGTCCCCGATCACGATCGGGACCGCCACGAACGGCGACTTCTTTAACTCGCCCTCGATCGGCTGCGGAGCGGCCTTCTTGCCGCCGGCGAGGACGATGAGGTCCTTCTTGCGGTCGGTGATCGCGAGAAAGCCGTCCGCGGTCAGGTGGCCGATGTCGCCCGTTTGGAACCAGCCATCCTTGTCGATCGCCTCGGCGGTCGCCTCCGGCTTGTTGAAGTAGCCCTTCATGATGTGGGGGCCGCGGGTCAGGATCTCGCCGTCCCCGGCGATCCTGACCTCCACGCCGCGCAGGGCCTTGCCCACTGTTCCCAGGCGCCAGCGCCCCGGCCCGTTGACGGTGATCACGGGCGAGGTCTCCGTCAAGCCGTAGCCCTCGTAGATCATGACGCCGGCGCCGATGAAAAACTCGGCGAGATCGCGTGAGAGCGGGGCCCCTCCGGACACTGCGAACCGAAAGTTCGTCCCGAGGGCCGCCCGGATCTTCTTGAAGACGAGCGCGTCGGCGATCTTGAGCTTGCGCGCCAGTGCTCCCGGGACCGCCTCTCCCTTCTCCAGGTACGGCACCCGCGCCCGCCCCGCGGAGACGGCCCAGTGGAACAGCTTCTTCTTGATCGAGCTTCCCGCGTCCGCCTTCGCCATGATCTTCGCGTGCACCTTCTCGTAGACCCGGGGCACCGCGCCGAAACAATGCGGGTTGACCTCGAGGAAGTTCGCCGCGAGCTTGTCGATCGACTCGGCGTAGGCGATGGACGCGCCCTTGTGGAGGTATGCGTAGTCGAGCATCCGCTCGAATACGTGCGACAGCGGGAGAAACGACAGCGCCACCGCGTCCGACGTGAAGGGAATCACCTCGCAGCCGGTCACCGCGTTGGACACGAGGTTGGAGTGCCGGAGCATCGCGCCCTTCGGCTCCCCCGTGGTCCCGGAGGTGTAGATGATGGTCGCGATGTCCTCCGGCTTGACCCGGCTCGCACGCTGGTCGAAGACGGCCGGGCTCATCTCGAGCGTGGGACGTCCGCGATCCACGACCGCGTGGAACGTCGTATACCCCGGCTCGCCGGGAGGGTTGCCTTCGACGAGGATCACGTGGTCGAGCGCCGGGCACTGCGCCTTGATCGTGAGGACCTTGCCGAGCTGCTCGAGCGTCGACACGAAGATGGCCTTGGCGCCGCAGTCGTTCAGAAGCGGCGCGATCTGACCCGCCGGGAGCGTCGGGTAGATCGGCACCGACCAGGCTCCCGCGCAGAGGATCGCGTAATCGGCCATCGCCCACTCGGGCCGGTTCTCGGAGAGAATCGCCACCCGGTCGCCCGGCTGCACGCCGAGGCCGTTCAACCCCAGCGACAACGCCCGGACGGTGAAGCCGAAATCCGCGGCGGAGATCGGCGTCCAGATCCCGTGCACCTTGGAGATGAGAAGGTTCGGCTTTCCGCTGGAGGCGGCGGCAACGAAGATGTCGCAGAGTGTCCGAGGCGCGCTGCTCATGTTGGCTCCCCCTCGCGCGCGATTGTGTCGCGCCCCCGGGGGCCGGTCAAGGATCACCGGCTTCGAGGTCGGCGAATAAGCTGCGGGCGCCCCGCGTCCTTACCTCAACTCCGCGCATAAGCTGCGGGCGCCCCGCAGAGGCAGATCCGTTCGCCTTGCCTTGCTGAGACGGAAGCCGCTATGCCAGGGCGCCCGTCAGCTTCATGCGCGTGTTTCGCGCTAACAGCCTGTTAGGCTTTGCGCCGATGGCGATCGCGCTTCTCGCGGGCACCCTGCTCGCTCTGGCAGGTTTTCTTCTGACCTCGGTCCAGGGGTTCGCCCTCGCGGCGCATCTGGAGGCGGCGCATCCAGAAGTCCGGATGCTGGTCACCCGCCACGTCGCTTATGCCATACCCACCGTGCTGCTCTCGCTCTTCTCGCAATCCATGGTGATCTTTTTCTTCATCGGCACCGGGCGGCTGGTCAAGGACGAGATCTCCGGGTTGCCGGAGCCCGACCGTCGCGCGATCCTCGGGGTTCTCCGCGGCTTCAAGGCGAAGACCTCTGCGCCGGCTACCTTTGCGCTGCTGTCGGCAATCGCCGTCTTCGTCCTCGGGGGCGCCGTGCACACGAGGTACCTCTCCTCGTGGATGCACCTCGCGGCCTCCCTCGTCGCGGTCGCCACGCACGTGTGGGCCCTTCTCGCCGAGTGGCGCGCCTTCATCGACAACGGCCGGCTGATGGCGGACCCGAAAGTCTACGTGCGCGACCTCTCCCGCCCATGACCGCAGCGCCCCTTTCCGGCCGCATCGCTCTCGTGACCGGCGCAGGAGTACGCGTCGGACGCGCGATCGCCCTGGCGCTGGCGGATGCGGGAGCCGACGTCGCGGTCCACTACCGCGGCTCGGCCGGGCCCGCGGAGGAGGTCGTTTCGACAATGCGCTCGGAGGGCCGGCGCGCCGTCGCGTTGCGCGCGGACCTCTCCGATGCAGACGCGTGCCGGGGGCTCGTGCGGGCGACGCTCGACGCGCTTGGCGGCCTCCACCTCCTCGTGCATTCGGCCGCCAACTTTCACCGCGTCTCGCTCGAGGAGACCGACGAGGCCGTCTGGGCGGAGGCCATGGACGTCAACGCCCGGGCGGGATTCCTGCTGGCCCGCGAGGCGGCGCCGACACTGCGCGCAAGAGCCGGCCGCGTCGTCCTCGTCTCCGACTTTCTCGCCATGCAGCCGGTCAGGCACTACCTCGCCCACTCGGTTTCCAAGGCTGCGGTCGAAGGCCTCGTCCGCGCGCTCGCGGTCGAGCTCGCCCCGGAAGTGTCCGTTAACGGCGTCGCGCCCGGAACAGTCCTGGTTCCCGAGGGTACATCGCCCGAGCAGGCGGCGCGGTGGGCGATGGAGGCTCCCCTGCGCCGAAACGGCGATCCTTCCGACGTCGCCGCCGCGGTCCTCTTCTTCTGTGCCGGACCTTCCTTCGTGACGGGGCAGATCCTGCGGGTGGACGGCGGAAAATCCCTGGGTTGAGACCGGGTCCGCGGCCTCGGGGAAACCGGGCCGTTTCGTTCGAGACGCATCGGTCCGCCTCCTCCCATGTGCTCTACGTCACCGGGGTCGGCGCGAAGCGGGCGTAAACTACGGAGGTCTCTCGACTTTCGACGACCGCGACAGGAGGAATTACGATCCGCCCGGCCAAGCTCTGCCTTCTCGTTATGGCGATCGCGCTGGCCGGACCCGGGGTCTTCGCGGCCGTGCCCGCTAGCCCGCCCGAGTGCGGAGGCGCCGCGCCCGTCGTGTTCTCGACCGGCGCGCAATTCGCCATCGCCGACAACGCCGTCGCCGCGTCTTCGATCTCCGTCTTCGGCGAGGGACCCTACCTCTGGGACGTGGGCGTGGTCACGAACCTCGTCCACTCGTCCAACGCCCAGCTCACGGTCACGCTGACCTCTCCCTCCGGGACGGTCGTCACGCTCACGAGCAAGAACGGCGGCTCGAACGCCAACGTCTTCAACGGCACCGTCTGGGACGACCAGGCCAACCCCAGCGGGCAGATCCCGTACGCGAGCAACGTTGGACTCGTGACGGACCGGACTTACGTCAACGGAGTTCTCGCCTCGCCGCTGGCCCCCGAGGAAGCCCTCGGCGCCTTCACCGACGAAGACCCGAACGGTACGTGGACGCTCCGGATCAGCGACGACGCGGCGGGCAACACCGGCGTCCTGAACGGCTGGTCGCTCACGATCGCGGCCCTGCCCCGCCCTCCGAGCGTCCTGGCACGGCTGACCCTCGAAAACACGACCCCGGCGCCCATCCTCGACAACGCCACCGTGAACTCCTCGATCGCCGTTCCCGGCGGCATCGGCTCGCGCATCTGCGAGCTGACGCTCGACACGGCCATGACCCACCCCTCCAGCGGACATCTCGACATCACGCTGACGTCTCCGACCGGTACCGTCGTCACGCTCACGACCGACAACGGCGGCGCCAACGCGAACGTCTTCAACGGCACGCGTTGGAACGACCGGGCCGATCCAGGCGGCCAGGTTCCCTACGTCACCAACGACGGTCTCGCGACGGACCACCCATACGTCAACAATGTCACCGCCACTCCGCTCGCGCCCGAAGAGGCGCTCGCCGCCTTCCTGGGCGAGAACCCCGCGGGCACGTGGACCCTCTCGATCGGCGACGACACCTCCGGAGGGACCGGCACGCTCAACGGCTGGGCGCTTCACGTGATGACCTGCAGTTGCGCGGAATCCTTCGCCGGGTCGCCGCTCCGGGTGGATGAGCACGGCGGAGGGGCGCCATTCTCCAATCTCAACGGCGTCCTGGAAGTCGGCGAATCGGCGCAGGTCGAACCCTCCTGGACGAATGCCGGGGGGACGCCCTTCACCCTCGTCACGTACGCCAGTAACTTCGGGGGCCCCGCCGGGCCCACCTACAGCTTCGTCGACGCGGGCGCAGCCTACGGGACAGTCGCGCCGCTCTCGACCAGCAACTGTTACGACGCGACGGGGGACTGCTATCGAGTCAAGATCTCCGGGGCGCGGCCCGCGACGCACTGGGACGCCGGTTTCGATGAGATCACCGCGCCCATCGCGCTCCAGGCGCCCGAGCCCTACTACAGCACCTGGATTCTCCATGTCGGAGGGAGCTTCGCGGATGTGCCGTCGAGCGATCCGTTCTACCGGTTCATCGAGACGATCTTCCATACGGGGGTCACGGGAGGCGGATCCTGCGGCGGCTTCTGTCCTCAGGATTCGGCGCTGCGCAAACAGATGGCCGTCTTCCTGCTGAAGGCGAAGGACGGGCCGAACTATGTCCCGCCGCCCGCCACCGGGATCTTCACCGACGTGCCGGCCAGCGACCCCTTCGCTCCCTGGATCGAAGAGCTCTACAACCGCGGAGTCGCGGCGGGCTGCGGCTCGGGACCCCGCTACTGTCCGACGACCGGGGTGCCGCGCCAGCAGATGGCCGTTTTTCTCCTGAAGATGCTCCTCGGCTCCTCCTACACGCCGCCGCCGGCCGCCGGGATCTTTCGCGACGTCCACCCCTCCAACCTCTTCGCGCCCTGGATCGAGGATCTCTACAATCGCGGCATCGCGGCCGGCTGCGGCAACGACAACTTCTGCCCGAACACGCCGAACACCCGCGCGCAGATGGCGGTGTTCCTGACGAAGACCTTCGGGCTCGAGCTGTACGGGCCGTAGCCAGCCTTCGCACACCCTCCCTCGTCCTCCCCCGTTCTCCACAATACCCTGACCGAAGGGACAGGTTCGGTAATAGGATCCCAGCAACCAAATAAGGAGGGTTGCCCAATGTCCACGGTTCTCGTCCGCCGGGCGCTCGTGTTCGCGCTCGTGTCATTCGCCGCTGTCGCGCTCCCGGCCCAGCAGCTCACGCGCTCGTCCTATGCCGTTCTGCCTACCGAAGCCCATGGGCCGGTCGGCGACTGCGGAATCCTCAACTTCACGCAGAGCACCAGCCTGACCCCCGCCTCTGCAGGTTCGATTGCGTGCAACCAGACAGGAACCCAGTATCACCTCGAGAACCACTGGTGGCGCGCCTTTCAGCTCGGCGATCACGGCGTGGAGGGAGACTTTACGGTCTGCGCCGTCGAGATCGGAGTCGAGCTCGCCAATGACGGCGACGGAACCGGCCAGCCGCTCACGATCAACCTCTACCAGAACTCCGAGGAGTGTCCGTTTCCCGGCGGCACGCGGACCCTCGTCGGGACGATGACGATCAGCGTGGCGGATCAGAGCCTCTCGAACCTCACGATTCCCGTCACGGGCTTCCTCCCGGCGCTCTCGGAGCTCGTCGTCGAGATCGCCGTCCCCGACGGAGTGCCGACCCAGGACATCTTTTTCCCGGGGGGGAACGGGGCGGGCCAAACGGCGCCAAACTACATTTCCTCCCCGGACTGCGGCATCCTGGAACCGACGGATCTCGCGGCGATCGGTTTCCCGGACATCCACCTGATCATGAAGGTCTACGGGACTCAGGGCCCGCTGGGTCCGAAGGGCATCGACGCCGACGGCGCGGGTAACGGCGTCATCGAGCTCGGCGAGACGGCCAGCATCGAGACGTTCTACAAGAACCTGACGGCAGGGGGATTCGACCTCGTCGGCACGCTCACGGGGATCACCGCCCCTGCCGGGTACACCGGGACGATCCTCGACGCGAACGCGAGCTTCGGCAACATTCCCGCCGGCCAGACCCTCAGCTGCGAGGACGGCCTGGACTGTTACGCGATCAAGTATGACGGCGCCGGCTTCGGGCACCGCGACGGGACATTGACCGAGGCCCTCGAGACGCTGACCGTCGGCGCACCCACCGGCCAACCGGACCTGGTGCGGCTCCGTACCATGCACATCGGCGAGAGCTTCGCCGACGTGCCGACGTCTCACTCGTTCTATCGGTTCATCGAGACGCTCCTCCACAACCAGGTCACCGGCGGTTGCGCCACGCCCAACTCGTACTGCCCCGCCGACACCACGCGACGCAAGCAAATGGCCGTCTTCCTTCTCAAGGCCCTACTGGGCGCCTGTTATGTGCCTCCGGCGGCCACCGGTGTGTTCACCGACGTCCCCGCCACCGATCCCTTCGCTCCCTGGATCGAGGACCTCGCGGATCGCGGGATCACCGGAGGATGCGGTACGGGGATCTTCTGCCCCGAGGATCTCGTCAAGCGCAAGCAGATGGCCGTCTTCCTCCTGAAGACCCTTCTCGGGTCCGCCTACACGCCGCCGGCGCCGACCGGCATCTTCAACGACGTCCCCGCAGACGGGTTCCGACCGTGGATCGAGGACCTTTACGGCCGCGGCATCACGGGCGGCTGCGCCGGCGGTCCGCCGCCAGCCCCGATCTCCTTCTGCCCCGAGAACCCGGTGACCCGCGGCCAGATGGCGGTTTTCATAACGAAGACCTTCGATCTGCTGCTGTACCGGCCGTAACCGGATCTCCTGGCTCGATTCGCGCGGCCCCGGATAACCGGGGGCCGCTTCGTTTTTAGCCGCGGGAAAACTCGGCCCGCTCCTCCCGCATCCGCCGCGCGAACTCGTGCATCAGGGCCCGTCTCCCCTCGGCGAGCGCCCGCCCCTTTTCCGTCAGCAGCCCGGCGCCCGCCGCGGCCTCGATCGCGTCGGCCATCTCCAGGACGTCCATCCGCTCCCGATAGGCGTCGGCGAGGCCGCGGGCGATCCCGTAGGCGCCCATCGCATCGAGCTTCACGGCGTCGTGCACGATCTCTTCCTCGAGCGTGGCGGGCGCAGTCTCGAAGCGGGCGAGGCCCCGGAAGAGCCGCTGGACCGTCTTCGGGGGAACCCCGAGGGAGGAGAGGAAGAGCTCGGTGCGGCTCCGGTGGCCCATCCGCGACACCCACTTCTCCTGGCCGGAGAACACGGCGAGCAGGAACAGCAGGTCGGCGTCGATGCCGGTCTGGTCGGCCGCGATTCTCTCGGAGGCGGAAACCATCCGCTGGATGTCGCCGTAGTTCGTCATGCCATCCAGGCCCACGGCGAGGGGGCGCGCGTACCCCTCGATCTGCCGGCGCGCCGCCTCGTCCATGAAGGGATACTAAACGCATGATCATCCGGAAGAATCCGAACATCCGCTTCCCGAACCCGGACCCTTCGCGCGTGCCGCCCGGCCAGTTCGTGACCCGGGAGTGGCCCGTGCTCCACGCCGGCTCGGTTCCGGCGGTGGATCTGGCAACCTGGACGTTCACGGTGCGCGGAGAGGTCGAGAACCCGACCGAGTGGACCTGGGAGGAATTCCGGAAGCTTCCTCGCGGGACGCGCACGAACGACGTCCACTGCGTCACCCATTGGACGCGCCTCGACAACGAATGGGACGGAGTCCCGGTGACCGAGGTCCTGAAGATCGTGCGCCCGAAGCCCGAGGCCCGGTTTGTCGTCGAGCACGGCTTCGGGGGCTGGACCACCAACGTGCCCCTGTCGGATTTCGACCGCGAAGAGAACCTCTTCGCGACGCACCACGGCGGCCAGCCCCTTTCGGCGGAGCACGGGGCGCCGATGCGCATCGTGATCCCGCACCTGTACTTCTGGAAGGGAGCCAAGTGGGCGAGCGGCATCGAGCTGACCCGCGAGGATCAGGCGGGCTTCTGGGAGGTCAACGGGTACCACATGCGCGGCGACCCGTGGAAGGAAGAGCGCTTTCGGGAAGGCGTGTAGGCGAGTATTTCGTCAGGAGTCCCCTAGGGCCTCTGGCGGCGCGGCCGCGGCGCCTCCCGGGCGGCGTCCTCGTCCATCGCCTCGTCGCGCATGCGCCTGCGCCGCTCCTGCTGCCGCATCCTCGCGTCCTCGCGCATGCGCAGGAGCCGCTCCCGCTGCTCGGGCTTCAGCACCTGTTTCATGTCGAGCTCCATGAGCGCGAGCTCCTTCTGCAGGGCCGCACGGGCACCCTCGCGCGCTTCGATCTTCGTCTCGATCGCATTCCGGTCGACTGTCTCCTCGAGCATGGCCTGGTCGTAGTCGAACTGCTTCTTCTCGAGGTCCGCGCGAAGGTCGATCAGCTTCGGCTTCGAGCGCGCGAAGATCTTCTCGAGCTCCGCGGTCTGCTCCGCCGAGATCCGCAGCTCCTGGGCAATGCGCGGACGCTTCCACCACTTCCCGTCGATCCCCTGCGCCAGGGCGGCAGAGGCGAGCAGCAAGCCGAGCAACGCCGCTGAGGCGTTCCTCACAGGCTTTCCTCCGCGGCGAGGTCGGAGTTGTCGTCGCCTCCCCGGGCGAGATACGCCGCTTCGCGCAGGAGGGCGTCGTCTGCCTCGTCCGCCGGCGAAAGCTCGGCGCTCTGGCCGGCCGGCGGCGGCGCGGCCGCCGCGTCCTCGCTCCGGCGAGGCATGGCGAGCGCGACGATCAGCAGGGACGCTGCGATGCCCACGACCCACCGCAGCGGATGCCGGGCTCCCGCGGGCCGGCCGGTGCGCCGCACGGCGGCGAGCGTGACCTCCTCGGCCGCCCTCCACTCCTCGGGGGAACGGCGGTCGAGCTCGGCGATGTCCTCATCGGCCAGGGTGCGCATGGCCCCCTTCCATTCCTGGAGGGCGCGGCTGCAGCTCTGGCACCTCGAGAGGTGACCCGGGAGCGCTTCGGGCTCGCCGGCCGCCGGCGCGGCGAGCGAGAAGAGCTCGGCGTCGGTCAGGTGACGATCGGAAATCGGTTCGTCCATGGCTACCTCGGTCCCTGAAAGTCGGCGAGCCGCTCGCGGATCTTGTGAGCGGCCCGGAACAGATGCGATTTGACCGTTCCCGAGTCCAGACCCGTGCAGTCCGCAATCTCCGGGATCGACATTTCCTCGAAGTGTTTCATCACGAAGATCGACCTCTGCCGGGGCGACAGGTTTTCGATGGCGGCGCCCAGGCGCTCCCGGATCTCGCGCCCGACGGCGCGGCGCTCCGGCGAGGGGTCCGGGTGCGCCGCGGTGGCCTGCGGGCCCTCCCCCTCCTCATCCTCGCGGGACGGAGCCTGGTGGAAGTAGAGCACCAGCCGGCGCCGCTTCAGCCGGTCCTTGCACCAGTTGATGCAGATGCGCGTCAACCAGGTCTCGAAGGTCGAACCCTCGCGGAAGTCCCCGAGGCTCTGGTACGCGCGCAGGAAGCTCTCCTGGGCAGCGCAGTCGGCCTCCCCGGCGTCCCGGAGAAACCGGTAAGCGACCCGGGTGATCTTCTTCTGGTATTGCCGGACGAAGTGCTCGAAGAGCTCCGTCTTTCCGCCCCGGATCTCCTGGATCAGGCGTCCCTCGTCGACCGGGTCAGGCGTGTGGCGTGGAATCATCGCGAGAGCGGACACGGGAGATAGACGAGCCAGAGCGGCCGGGGTTTACGGGCTCCGGTCTCTCTCCCCGCGCCGCTCGTCCCCGGGCGCGGGCCGCCTGCCCGATCGGGATCCCGGACCTTCGTCGTCCCTGCCTCCCGCCGCCAAGGGTAACATCCGGGCGTGGCCGATGGACAGGTGATCCTCGTCACGGGATGCTCGTCGGGCATCGGCTGGTCGACCGCGCTCGAGGCCGCGCTGCGCGGGCACCACGTCTTCGCCTCTGCCCGCAACCGCAACGATCTGGCGGAGCTCGAGCGCCGCGAGAACGTTACGGGGCTCGCGCTCGACGTCACCGACGCCGCCTCGATCCAGTCCGGCGTCGAGGCGGTGCTGTCTCAGGCAGGAAGGATCGACGCCCTCGTCAACAACGCGGGCTACGGGCAGTACGGGGCCGTCGAGGAGGTCTCCGCCGAGCAGTGGCACGCACAGTTCGAGGTCAACTTCTTCGGGGCAATCGAGATGACGCGGGCGGTGCTTCCCGCCATGCGCGCGGCACGACGCGGCACGGTCGTCATGGTTTCCTCGGTCGCGGGGAAAATCCCGATCCCCTTCGCCGGTCCCTACTGCGCCGCCAAGCACGCCCTCGAGGCCGTCGCCGACGCGCTCCGCGTCGAGGTGGCGCCGTTCGGCGTACGGACGGTGCTCGTCGAGCCCGGTCCGATCGAGACACGATTCGGCGAACGGGCCCGCTCCCAGGTCGCCCCGTTTCTGTCCCGCCCGGGCCCGTATCGCGAGCTCTATGCCGGCGCCGAGCGCGCCATGGACAGCGACTTTCAGAAGGGCAAGCTGCCTCCCGAGGCCGTCGCCCGGGTCGTCGTCGACGCGATCGAATCGCGCCGCCCGCGTCCCCGCTACCCGGTCGGGAGCCTGGCGAAAACGCTCGTCTCCTTGAAGCGCGTGCTCCCCGACCCATGGTTCGACGCGATCATGCGCCGCAGCCTGAAGGTCCCGTCCGGGCCCTGAGCTGGTGGGGCCGGGCGGACTCGAACCGCCGACCTAGAGTTTAGGAAACTCTCGCTCTATCCGCCTGAGCTACGGCCCCTCCGGCCATGATTTCACGTTCCGCGTTGCCTCTCCCGTCGGGGCCCGCGGCCCGACCGCTACCGCACCGTGCGGATCCGGCCGGTGAACTCGCGCGCCGGCTCGCTGGCGGCGCGTTCAGAAGGGACGCCGAGGTAGAAGCCCTGCCCGTACGGGATCCCCAGGCGGCGGCACTCCTCGAGATCCTCGGGAGTCTCGATGCCCTCGGCGACGCAGACGGCGTCGATGCGGCGAGAGAGATTGACGAGCATCTCGACGACGTCCCGCTTGATCGGGTCGCTGCGGAGGCCCGTGATCAGGGTGTTGGCCACCTTGATGAAGTTGGGCCGGAGCTCCGCGATCGCCTGGAGGGAGGCGTACCCCGACCCGGCGTCGTCGATGGCCACGAGAAAGCCGAGCTCGCGAAGGCGCGTGAGCGCGCTGCGGAAGACCGGGACGTCGCGGATGGCGGAGCGCTCGGTGACCTCCAGGACCACCGGGTGCGTACGCTCAAAGAGGGGCGGGATGCCCTCCGGCCCGCCCCGGGCCAGGGCCGTCACGCTGTCGGCCTCGACGTTGAGGAAGAGGTGGCTCGCGCCTCCGAGCGTGTAGTGCGAAGCCGAGGAGGCGAGGCAGAGCCGCTCGAGCTCCCAGATCGACTCATTCTCGCCGGCAAACTGGAAGAGCAGCTCGGGGCTCTCGAACGGCGTGTCCGACGGTCCGCGCGTCAGCGCCTCGTGGCCGAAGACGTCGAGCGTCTCGAGCTGGAAGATCGGCTGGTAAACCGTCCGGATCCGCCCTTTGCGCAGGATCTCGCGGAAGGCCTCCCGCAGGATGGCCTGCCGCTCCTCCTCCTTGGTCGTCGCCACGGCGATCGCCTGAGCGAGCGCTCGATAGACCAGGCGCTCGATCCGCATCTGCGGGTTCGGCCGCAGGAGGGCGTGACCGACGAAGACGCCGATCCGCTTGTGGATCCGGGCCCCGAAGGCTTCGTCGAGCGATCCGCGGAGCGCCTCCTCGACCTGCCGCGCCTTGCGTTGCAGGCGGACCATGGCCTCCTCGCCCGCCTCGAGTGTCGCGAAGACGTAGAAGTCAGAGCCGCCCGCCCGATTGACGGCCACGAAGTCCTCGGTCGCGAAGACCGTCCCGACCATCCGCCGCAGCGCCCGGGCGGTGTGCTTGAGGAGGCTGTCGAACACCTCCCAGCCGTAGGTTTCCTCGATGTGGCTGTACTGCTCGACGTCGATGTACAGCACGCCCATGTCGCGGTTGTCGAGGAGGCGGTCCCGCAAGGCGTCGATGATCACGGGCACCGTGGGCAGCTCCGTGACGGCGTCGAAGAGAAGGTTCTGAAAGCGGACCCCCTGGTTCTCCATGGGGATGAACGTCGGCCGCGGGTCGCGCTTTTCGTCGAGCAGTCGCCGTACGGTCGAGAGCAGTTTCTTGCGGGTGAAGGGCTTGGTGATGTAGTCGTCGGCGCCGACCTGCATGCCTGTGATCAGGTCGCGGATCGCGCTCTTGACCGTCAGCATCACGATCGGGATCTGGCGGGTCTCGGGCGCGCTCTTCAGGGTCGTGCAGACTTCCCAACCCGAGAGCTCCGGCATCATGACGTCGAGCAGGATCAGATCGGGCTTCCCCTCGAGCGCCTTCTCGACGCCCTCGCGCCCGTTGCGCGCCACGAGCGCGGTGTACCCGGCGTTGTCCAGGATGGTCTGGATGATGAGGAGGACGTCCTCGTCGTCATCGACGATGAGTATTTTTTCGGCGGCCATCGTGATCGGGGGAACCCGAAATTATAGCACCACGACCGCGTGCGTGGTTCTTTCGCCCAGGCGCGCGCGCCCCCCGAGCGCGGCGAGCTCGATGAAGACAGAAACCCCGACCACCTCGGCCCCGAGACGTTCCGCCAGGTCCGCAGCTGCCCTGGCGGTGCCGCCCGTGGCGAGCACGTCGTCCACCACAAGCACCCGCTCCCCCGGCGCAAAGGCGTCGGCGTGGACCTCGAGGCTATCCTTGCCGTACTCGAGGCCGTAGGCGATGCTCTCGGTCTTGCGCGGGAGCTTGCCCGGCTTTCGAGCCGGCACGATGCCGACGTGGAGCTCCCGGGCGAGCGCCGAGCCAAAGAGGAAGCCGCGCGCCTCGATGCCGAGGATCTTGGAGGGAGGATTCGCGCGAAACGGCTCGGCCATCGCCCGGACCGCCGCGGCAAAGACGTCGGGCGCCGCGAGCAGCGGTGTCACGTCGCGAAAGAGGATCCCCGCCGAGGGAAAGTCGGGAACGTCGGTGATGTAGTGGCGGAAGTCCATCATCCCTTGATCTCGAACGCCGAGAAGCCCTGGGGAGAAAGATCGTCCACGGCGACGGCATCGACCCGCGAGGCGCGCGGACCCGCGGAGAGCCGGGTGAGGTACCGGGACACCGCGTGCTCCTCGCCCTCGGCGACCGTCTCGACGGAACCGTCAGGGAGATTTCGCACCCAGCCAAGGACGCCGAGCTCGCGGGCGGCGCGCTCGGCGAAGAACCGGAAACCCACGCCCTGGACGCGCCCCGACACGACCGCCCGCCGGGCCGTCACGCCGGGCTTCCCGCGAAGCGGCCAAGGAGCGGGACGAACGTCACGTCTTCCCCCTCCTCCTGTGCGTAGTCGGTCTTGCGGCGGCGGATGACCCGAAGCCGCTGCCTGCCGGGAGGACCGATCGGCACGACGAGCCGGCCGCCGACGGCCAGTTGCGCCAGAAGCGGCTCGGGCACCGACTCGGTTCCGGCCGTCACGAGAATCCGGTCGTAGGGCGCCGCGGCGGGATAGCCGTAGGTGCCGTCGAAGGCCTTCACGGAGACGTTGTGGAACCCGAGCGCGGCCAGCTGCGCCGCCGCCCCGCGCGCGAGCTCGTCGATCCGCTCGAGCGAGTACACACTGCGGGCGAGTCTGGCGAGCACGGCCGTTTGATATCCGGAGCCGGAACCGATCTCGAGGACCTTGTGGTCGCGCTCGACGCCCAGCCGCTGGGTCATGACGCCCACGACGTAGGGCTGCGAGATGGTCTGCCCGAAGCCGATCGGCAGCGAGTGGTCGCCATAGGCGCGGGAGCGCAGGGGCTCGGGGACGAAGAGGTGTCGCGGAACCTCGCGCATCGCCTCGAGGACCCGGGGATCGTCGACGCCGCGCGGCGCGACAAAGCGCAAAACCATCTCGCGGCGCGAGTTCTCCTCCCGGCCGGCTACCGGGGCGCGGGCGTCGCGCGGCGACATTGCACCCATGATAGCAGGGGAATCGGAATCCGCACCGGCCGCGGCGCGTTGGAGGGAAGTCAGTAAAATGCAACAGACACGGAGGACGGATTGACGGGCACCCAGGACATCGCGGAGATCGGGCGTGAGCAGCGGGTCGCGGGCGTCTCGCGGGAAGAGGTCAAGAAGTGGTACGCGCTCATGCACCTGGCGCGCGTTCTCGACGACAAGGCGCCGAACTATCTCAAGCAGGGCCTGGGCTGGAGCTACCATGCGCCGTCTGCGGGCCACGACGCCATCCAGCTCGCCCTGGGAATGACCTTTCGCCCCGGAAGGGACTATCTCTTTCCCTACTACCGCGACCTCGCGACCTGTGTCGCGGCGGGCCTCTCGGCCGAGGAGATCCTCTTGAACGGCCTGTCGAAAGCGACCGATGTCGCCTCCGGCGGCCGGCACATGTCGAATCACTTCGCAAAGCCCTCCATCGGGATCCAGAACGTCTCCTCCTGCGTCTCCAACCACGCGCAGCACGCCGCCGGGCTCGCCCGGGCCGTCAAAACGTACAAGAAGGACGCCATCGTCTTCTGCTCCGTCGGGGAGTCGTCGACCTCCGAGGGCTACTTCTACGAAGCGGTCAACGGCGCCTCGCGCGAGAAGCTGCCGGTCGTCTTCGTCATACAGGACAACGCCTACGGCATCTCGGTGCCGAAGAGCGACCAGACCGCCAACCCTTACGCATCCGATAACTTCGCGGGCTTCTTGAACCTCAAGATCATTCACTGCGACGGACTGGACGTCTTCGACTCGTTCCGCGCGCTGCGCGAGGCCGTCGCGTTCGCTCGCAGCGGGGCCGGCTGCGCCATGGTGCATGCGCGCTGCGTGCGCATCCACTCCCACTCCAACTCCGACCGCCAGGAGCTTTATCGCACGCCCGAGGAGCTCGAGGCCGCGCGGGCCGCCGACCCGGTACCGCGGTTTCGGAAGCTCCTGCTCGACACGGGACTCGTCGTCGAAGAGGAGCTACGCACGATCGAGCAGCAGAACGCCATGGAGTACGAGGAAGCCGCGGACCGCGCGAAGGCAGCGCCGGAGCCCGATCCCGCGACGATCCACGAGTTCGTGATGCCCGAGTCCTGGACGTCCGAGAAGTGGACGGAGGGCCTGCCCGACGGCTCCGGGGACGAGACGACGCTCGTCCAGGCCTTAAACGCGACGCTCAAGGAGGAGTTCCGGCACAACCCGAACACCTACATCTGGGGACAGGACGTCGCCTACCGGGACAAGGGGGGCGTCTTCAACGTCACCAAGGGCATGCAGCAGGAGTTCGGCGCGGCGCGCGTCTTCAACGCGCCGATCGCCGAGGACCACATCATGGGCACGGCCGACGGCTTCAGCCGACTCTCCGACGACATCCGCGTCGTCGTCGAGGGCTCCGAGTTCGCCGACTATTTCTGGCCCGCGGCCGAGCAGATGATCGAGATGTCGCACGAATACTGGCGCACCAACGGCCAGTTCGTGCCCAACGTGACCGTGCGCCTCCCCTCGGGCGGATACATCGGAGGCGGCCTCTACCACTCACAGAACATCGAGGGCTGGCTCGCGACGCTTCCGGGCATCCGGATCGTCGTCCCGTCCTTCGCCGACGATGCCGCGGGCCTTCTGCGCACGGCGATCCGCTCGCGCGGGATCACCCTGTACCTCGAGCCCAAGTTCCTCTACAACGCCCCGATGGCCCGGGCGAAGGTGCCGGTGGAGTTCGCCGTGCCTTTCGGCAAGGCCCGCGTACGGCGGGAAGGCTCGGACCTCACGATCGTCGCCTACGGCACGCCGGTCCACTTCGCCCTCGAGGCCGCGAAAGTCCTGGAGACCGAAGGCAAGTCCGCGGAGATCCTCGACCTGCGCTCGCTCGTCCCGCTGGATCTCGAGGCCGTGCTCCGCTCGGTCCGCAAGACCGGCCGCGTGCTCGTGGCCCACGAGGACAAGGTGCACGGGGGATTCGGGGGCGAGATCGCCGCGCAGATCCAGGAGCAGGTCTTCCCGTTCCTCGACGCCCCGATCGCGCGCGTCGGCGCCGAGTTCACGCCGGTCGGCTTCTCCCGGGTCCTCGAGCGCGCGATCCTGCCCTCGAGCGACAAGGTGCTTGCGTCGGCCCGGAAGGTGCTCGCGTACTGAGATGGGGTCAGGTCTGAAGTCTTCTGAATTTCAGAGAGAGTTCCCTCACTGGGTCACCGCGGCTGAAATTCCGAAGAATTCAGATCTGACCCCATGCGCGTCGCGGCCAGGATCTGGGCCACCAGCAGCAGCATCCCGACATCTCGGACGATGACCCACTTCATGTCGGCCAGCCGCTCGGCGTCAGTCTTCTGCACCTTCGCCGTCCCGAAGCAGCCGCAGTCGACCGGTCGCCCGCGAGCGAGATTGACGCCCAGCGCGACGATGAAGACCACGAGCAACACGCCGAAGATCTGCGCGGCCGTCCGCCGGAAGATCCCGAGGAAGAGGGCCACGCCAGTCACGACCTCCAGCCAGGGCAGGACGAGCGCCACGACGTTAACCGCGGCGGCGGGGAGAAGCCGGTAGTTGTGGATCTCGTGCGCGAAGCCCGGAGGGTCGGCGATCTTTGTGAAGCCGGCCACGACGAAGAGCGCCGCCAGCACGAATTGAACGCGGACCGAGAGCCAGGGAGAGAGGAACTTCTCCCTCACGGCTGGTCCCCTTTCGTGACGGGCAGCCCGCGCTTGACCCAGTCCGGGAAGCCGTCCTTGTAGACCAATACATTATCGAACCCGACCATGTAGAGCTTCTGGCCGAGCATGTGGGAGTCCTCGCAGTCGCCGCCGCTGCAGTAGATGACGATCGGCGCGCTTTGATCGAGCCCCTCGGCGAAAAGCGCCTTGACCTTGTCGTCGGCGTCTGCCTCCCAAACCGAGAAGGGACGCGCTCCGGCGATGTGGCCGTCCCGGTACACGCTGGTGCGCCGGGCGTCCAGAAAGAGGACCGTCTTTCGTGCGTGAAGGGCCGCGGCGTCATCGCCGGAGACCTCGACCCAGGCCGTGTCGGGGTGCGGCGGAAACGCCTTGCCCGAGTCGGGGGCGGGAGCGGCGGCTGCTCCGGCCGCAGGAGGCGCCGGTGTCGCGACCGTCCCGGCGGAGGCCGTCCCGCCGGCGTCCGTGTACGTCCCCCCCCACTTGAGCTTGCGCTCGGGGCTCGCCAGCGCGTTCGAGATCGCCGCGGCCAGAACAGCGACGGCGAGGAGAACGGCGGCCTGGCGGAAGAAACGACTCATGGCTTTTGGCTCTCAACACTCTCGAGCCGTCCCCGGATTCCCTCAAGGAGGTCGAGCGAGCGAAAATCGGTCAGGTCGAGGTGGAGTGGCGTCATCGAGATGTACTTCTCGGCGACCGCCGCGAGATCCGTCCCCTGCTCGAGCTCGCCCTTCGGCGGCGTCGCGCCGATCCAGTAGTACGGTCTGCCCCGCGGATCCAGCTTCTCGATCACCGCTTCGCCGTATAAACGCCTCCCCTGCCGGACGACGCGCACGCCCCGCGGCGCACCGGCGGGGACGTTGACGTTGATGAGCGTACCCGGCGGCAGCGACCGCTCCAGAAGGTGTCCCGCCAGCCGCGCCGCGAAGTCCGCGGCCGCGTCGAAGGTGAAGCCCGTTTCGATCTCCTGCGAGATCGCGACGGACGGGATCCCGATCAGCGTCCCCTCGAAGGCCGCGGAGACCGTGCCCGAGTAGGTCACGTCGTCGCCGAGATTCAAGCCGAGATTGATACCCGAGAAAAGCAGGGCCGGCCGCAAGTCGCGCAGAAGGTGCAGGACGCCCCAGTTCACACAGTCGGTGGGTGTGCCGTCCACCGACCAGCGCTGCGGGCCGATGAGCTTCGCGCGCAGCGGATGGTGGAGGGTCAGCGAGTGGCCGGCGGCGCTTCGCTCCTGGTCGGGAGCGACGGTGAACACGTCTCCGACGCCGGAGAGTGCCGTCGCGAGCCGCTCGATTCCCTCCGAAAAGACGCCGTCGTCGTTGGTGACGAGGATGCGCGGACGGCTCATCCGACCGGAGTGTCTGCCGGGTCCGGAGCGGGCATCACGAACATCAGGATGATGTAGGCGAGGACCCCCGGAAACGCCGCCGACAGGATCGAAACGAGCACGTAGGCCACGCGCACGATCGTCGGATCGAGATGGAAGTACTCCGCGAGGCCCCCGCAGACTCCGGCGATCTTCTTGTCCCGGGACCGGGTCAACTTACGGTGCGGCTCCGAGCTCATGGCTGGCCTCCTTCGTAGACAACACTGTTGCGCTCGGTCTCGTGCAGCGTCACGCGCACGAGCCTCGCCGGGACGACGCGCTTCTCGAGCTGCCGCCAGATGCCGACCGCGATGTTCTCGGCCGTCGGGTTCACGCCGGCAAGGAAATCCACGTCGAAGTTGAGGTGCCGGCGATTTACCCGCCGGATCACGGCCTCCTTGACGACGCGCTTCAACTCCCCGAAGTCCATCACGTAGCCGGTCTCCGGGTCGATTTCTCCCTCCACGGTGACTTCGAGGCCGTAGGTGTGACCGTGGCCGTTCGGGTTGTTGCACTTGTCGAAGACCTGCTGGTTGCGCTCCTCGTCCCAGTCCTCACGGGAGAGCCGGTGGGCGGCTGCGAAGTGCGAGACGGAGACGAGCCGGACGCGCATCGGCCGGATTCTAACGCGCCGGCGTCATTGACAGCGTACGCCCAGCCTGTTCAAATGCGCCAACCGGTCGGGACGTGGCGCAGTCTGGTAGCGTACCTGAATGGGGTTCAGGGGGTCCCGGGTTCGAATCCCGGCGTCCCGACCAAATTCAACCTGCAAAACCCAATCCCCCTCGATGCGAAGTCGGGAACTCTCGCGAGTTTACGAAGAGTCCCCCTCGTTCGCTCTTCTGGCCGCCGGCGTTCGTGAGGGTTTCTGTGGGTCAGAATTCGGACACAAGTTCGCACCCGTGAAACGACCTACCGTACGTTGTCGAGCCCGGATCGTCCTGCTCTACCGACAGGGAATCGCGCACGCCCGTAAGCGTCGGGCCTACGCGTCGCCGGACGTCTCGCTCCGGCTTCTCCGATCCTTCATCTTCGTCCTGCACCGCTCGCAGACGAAGAAGAGATCGGTAGATTTTCCCACCGGATCTGGTACCGGTCCCCTCATGAGGATCTTGCGGCTTCCAGACTGGGTGCAGTTCGGGCAGAGGGGGCTACCCAGATCCTGGAAGCGCGGTGAGGAGGGCGCGTCGATACAGCCGAAGTATACGTCGCCGAGGAATTGCTCGACAGGAAGCGGCCCGTCTCCCACTCCGGGCGTCCGGACACGTCGAGTCGGAGTTACTTCTCTCCCAGCCACCACTCCAGGTTGCCCTCGCGCAGCGTGCTGAGGTCGACCTTGTGGTGGAGAACGAGGTCGCCGTCGACGTCGATGACCTTCAGCCGGATGAGAGGGTCGGCGCGGTCCCAGTCGATCTCGATCAGTCCGAAGTTGTCCCCCCGGGTCACGAGGCCGATGCGGTGTCGGTTGGACTCGATGTGCCGCCAGCGATGCTCGCCCCAGTTCAGCGAGCTCGACGTGAGGTCGTACGCGGGATAGCCGAAATCCCCGTCCATCATGGAGAGCTCCGCGAGATGGCGGTCCCCGCTGATGAAGATCGCGCCCGTCACCCGATTTTTCCAGAGCAGCTCGAACAGCCGCTTGCGCTCGAGCGGGAAGTTCGCCCACTTCTCGCCCGGGTAGGTCTCGTTGACGACCAGAATGCTGGATCCGATGATGCGGATCTGCGCGGGCTCGCGCAGGACCTCCTCGAGCCACGCCCACTGCTCGGCGCCGAGGAGTGTCGACCCCGGATCCGAGCTGGGAACATAGCCCCCTCCTTCCGAGGGATCGCCCGGATCCTCCCGAAAGACGAGAGCGCTGCGGTTGTAGCGGGTATCGAGAGCGATGATCTGGACGCGCCTTCCCGGTGGTCCGAAGGTCTCCGCGTGGTAGACGCCCTGACGCTGGCGGCGCGGTGAGTCCTTCGCGACCTCGAAGAAGTCGAGGAAGACCTTTCTCGACGCTTCCTTCGCGGGAAAGTCGCCTCCGGAGTCGTTGGTGCCGTAGTCGTGGTCGTCCCAGGTGGCAAGGATCGGAACGGTCCTCTTGAGACGCTGGAACCCCGGCTGCGACGCAAGCTTCGCGTAGGCCGCGCGCAGCAGCTTCGGGTCGTCCGTGTCCGCGTACACGTTGTCGCCGAGGAACACGAAGAGGTCCGGCCGGACGGCGAGGACCCTCGCCCAGATGGGCTGCGGGAGATCCTGCCCGAGGCAGGACCCGAACGCGATCCGGGAGACCGGCTTCTCCTCCGCCTTCGGGGGCCCGGCGTTGAGGTTCGCCAGGACCACCGCGACCGCGAGAATCGTGCGACGCATTTCATCCTCCTCGCCGCCGGATCATACGGGAGACCCCTCCCGCCGGGGCCCCCGCCCGTGATACACACGGGCTCGAAACGGAGGTTCTCCCATGCCCAGGCTCCTTCGCTTTACCAGACCTCCGGCGCGCCCGAATTGAACCCAGCCACGACGATGGGTAAGGGCTTCCTCCTGCGTTTCCTCGCGGCCGCGGTGTTGCTCTTCGCGACTTACAATCCCGAGGGGCTCTCATATTTTCACTGGATGGCCGAGGACGGCTGGGCGATCACGCCGCTGAAGGCCTTCGCCGGCGTTTGCCTGCTGGCCGGCTGGGTTTTTTTGCTGCGCTCGACGTTGCGGTCGCTCGGCGCCCTCGGGACGCTCCTCGTCGCGGCGTTCTTCGGCACCCTGATCTGGCTCATCGTCTCGTGGCTCCACCTGGAGCCGCAGACTTCCAAGGGATTGACGTATCTGATCCTGCTCGGGCTGGCCGCCGTGCTGTCGACGGGCTCGGTCTTTTCGATCGTGCGCCGGCGGCTCACGGGCCAGGTCGACGTGGACGAGACCGACGAATGATCCGGAAAGGGGAGAATTAATGTTGAAAGGGTTCCGCGACTTCATCGCAAGGGGCAACGTGCTCGACCTGGCCGTCGGCGTCATCATCGGGATTGCCTTCAGCGCGGTCGTCGACTCCCTCGTCAAAGACGTGATCACGCCGACAATCGGGCTGCTGGGGGGTGCGCCCGACTTCTCGGCGCTGAAGCTCGGGCCGATCGCAATCGGGAACTTCGTCAACGCCCTGATCGCGTTCCTGATCAAGGCGGCTGGCCTGTATTTCTTCCTGATCGTTCCCTACGCCCGGCTCGCGAAGCAGAAGCCCCCCGCTCCGCCGGCTCCGCCAACTCCTTCCGAGGTCTACCTCAAGGAGATCCGCGACCTTCTCGCGAAGGGCTGAGGCGTCCGTGCGGCGCGCCCCGGGTTTGCTGCTCGTCGTAACGCTGGTTGCCTGTGCCGTCGGCAGGAAGCCGGCGGAGCCGCCGGCGCCCGTTCTCGCGGCGCCCACGCCCACGGCCGTTCCTCCGCCGACGCCGACTCCGACCCCCGTCCTCACGCCGGAACAGCTCAGCGGAGGCTGGAGCCGCGCGAACCGGGAGAGCGGAGCCCGCGAGGGCCTCCTCCTCCGGCCGGACGGCACTCTGGGGCTGCCGGGCATCTTTGGCCGGGACGGGGTCGCCTGGCGTCTGGACGGCGGAGAGCTCGTCCTCACCACGTTGAGCGAGCCCTACCCGGAGGTGCAGGACGCGCACCTGCGCGTCGAAGAGGCGGCACCCTTTCGGCTCGTCCTCGCCGAGGGCGACCCGCTTGCCGGGGTCTGGGAGCGCCGCGACTTCGCGATCCTGACGGGCACGGTAATTTACCTGCAGCCCGTTGCGCTGACCCCCGAGGCCACCGTCCAGGTAGATTTGCGCGACGTCTCGGAGCCGGACGCGGAGCCAACGCTCCTCGCCCGGCAGGTCATCCGGAGGCCCGGCCAGGCGCCGATCGCGTTCGCGCTCGAGTACGATCCCGAGGCGATCGAGGAGGGCCGCACGTACGCGGTCTCGGCCCGCATCGCGGACCGCGGGCAGCTCGCGTTCGTCACGGAATCGCCCGTCCCCGTCTTTGAGGGCGGGCCCCAGGCCCCCGTCGAGATCGTTGCGGCCCCCGTCCGGTAGTTGGGGTCAGGTCTGGACTTTGTCCAGTTGGGGTCAGGTTTGTCCGGACAAAGTCCAGACCTGACCCCGCTCAGCTCGAGAAGCTGATCCCGATGGCGTCGAGGATTCGGAGCAGCGGACCGGGCTTCCGGCCGGCATCCACGCGGCGCAGGGAGCGCGTGACCGCCGAAACGGCCAGCCGCCGCAGCGGCTCCGGAGGATACGGAAAGGGTTTGCGCCGCACCAGGGCGAGCTCCAGGAGCGGGCTCGCCTTCTCCAGTGCGAGATGCGCGAGGATCCTGCCCGCCAGGCGCGTCGAGCCCACGCCGTGGCCCGTGTAGCCGAGACCATACGAGAGTCTCCCGGCGATCGTTCCGAAGAACGGCGTCAGCCGGGTTGTCGAGGCGATTGGCCCGCCCCAGGCGTACGGAAACTCGAGCTCCGGCAGCTGCGGAAAATGGCGTCGGAAGCTCGCGCGGAGAGCCGCGTAATGCGAGGGCGAGTGATCGCAGGAGGCGTCGACCCGATTGCCCGGATAGTAGGCGGCCTCGCTCGTGCCCCAGAGAACCCGGCCGTCGGGTGTGAGCCGGTAATAGTTGAAGAACGTTCGGGCGTCGATCACGCCGCGCCGGGAGCCCCAGCCGATTCGCCCGAGCTGCGCCGGAGTCAGCGGGTCGCTGACGAGGATGTAGTCGTAGAGCGGGAGGAACCGCGCGGCAAGCCGGGGGAAGAGGTGGTGCGAGTAGGCGTTGGTCGCGAGGACCGCGCGCCGGGCATTCACGCGCCCCAACTCCGTCGCGACGACCACGCGATCGCGCGGGAATGTAAACCCCTTCACGGAAGTGCGCTCGAAGACCTGGACGCCCCGGCGGACGGCCTCGCGGCGAAGCCCCTCGACGAGCGCGACCGGGTCCAGAAGCGCGTTTCTCGGCGCCAGGACCGAGCCGAGATAAAGCGGGCTGTCGAGCTCCGCCCGGGTCTCCCCGCCGGAAAGCCGCCGCCAGCCGGACGCGCCGACGCGTTCGGCCGCGGCAAGGCCGGCATCGAGGGCGCCGAGATGCTCCGGCGCCAGGGCTACCAGCAGCCCTCCGGTCCGATCGAATCCCGCGTCGATCCCGCGCTCGCGAAGGAAGGCCTCCATCTCGTCGAGGTTCTCCCGGCCAAAGCGCGCGAGCGTTCGCGCCTCGTCGAGGCCGAAGTGCGCGATCGCGAGGTCGTGTGAGTGGTCGATCGTCTCCCCCACGATTCCCGCGTTTCGCCCGCTCGCCCCGTAGCCGGCGACGTCCTTCTCGACGACGGCCACCGAAAGACCCGGCTCGAGCTCGATGAGGAAGAGCGCCGTCCAGAGTCCCGTGAACCCCGCCCCGATGACCACGACGTCCACGTCGACCGGACCCTCGAGCGGCTCGACGGGGCGCAGCGGCCGGCCGGCCATCCAGAAGCAGGCCTGTTCGATCGGGGGAAACGGGTGGCTCACGATTTCGCCCGCGGGAGCAGAAAGCCCCTCCCCTACAAGGTCTTGGACACGTCCTGCAGCGCGCCTTCGAGCGCCGCCAGGAACTTCTCCAGCTCCGGGTAAGAGATCACGAGCGGCGGCTCGACCCGGAGCACCTGGGCGTTGATATAGGTGCCGGAGATCAGGATGCCCCGGCCAAAGAGCGCCTTGGCCACGGCGTACCCCAGTTCGTGGCTGGTGAATTCCATGCCGAGCATCAGTCCGCGGCCCCGCGCCCCCGCCATCACCTTCGGGAACTTCCCCGCGAGCTCGTTCAAGCGCGGGAGCAGGAACTCGCCCTTCTCGGCCGCCTGCCTGGGCAGGTCTTCCTCGAGGAGCACGTGGATCGTGGCGATCGCCGCCGCGCAGCAGACCGGGTTGCCGCCGAAGGTCGTCGTGTGCAGGAAGGGGTTGTCGATGTACTTCTCCCAGGTCTTCGGCGTCCCGACGCACGCTCCGATGGGCATCACGCCGCCGCCGAAGCCCTTGCCGAGAGCCATCAGATCCGGGACGACTCCGTCGTGCTCGCAGGAGAACATCTTCCCGCTGCGCCCCATGCCGCTCTGGACCTCATCGAAGACCAGCATCGCGCCGTACTTGTCGCAGATCTCGCGCGCGGCGGCGAGGTATCCCGGCGGCGCCACGTTGATCCCGCCCTCGCCCTGGATGGGCTCGATGACGACGGCCGCCACCCGGTCGCCCGAGAAGTCCCCGCTCGCCACAACCATCCGCAATGCGTCGACGTCGCCGAACGGCACGTGGGTCCACCGCTTCAGCGGCAGGAACGGCTCACGGAACATCGCCTTCGAGGTCCCCCCCAGGGAGCCGAGCGTCTTGCCGTGAAATGCGCCGAGCGTTCCCACGAAGTGATGCCGGCCGGTCGTCAGGATCGACATCTTCAGACACGCCTCGACCGATTCCGTGCCGGAGTTGGTGAAAAAGGAGTACTGGAGATCGCCGGGCGTGATCATCGCCACGAGCCGGGCCAGGTACGTCCGCAACGGGTCGATCAGCTCCTGGGAGTGGATCGCCTGACGCTCGAGCTGCTCCCGTACCGCCTTGAGGACCTTCGGGTGCCGGTGCCCGGTCACGTAGATGCCGAACCCGCCGAGGATGTCGATGAACTCTTTGCCCTGCACGTCGCGAAAGACTGCGCCCTCGTCCTGCCATTCGACGGCCGTGTAGTCCGTCGACACGGACTTGCGGTACTCGAGAAAGCCCGGGTTGACGTAGTCGGTCCAGTACTTCACCGAGTCCTCAATCACCTTCTCCTGCTCGGGAGGAGAAAGCGTCTTCTTGCCGATGAGGTCGAGGACGTACGCGGATTCCTCGCGCGCGCCCGTCAGGTTCTGGGCCATCGAGTCGTCTCCTGTCGTTTGGGCGTGGAGAGGATCTCCGGGAACGGAATCATATCGCCCGCCGTCTCGGGATCAGGAGCCAGCCGGCGACGACGGTCGCGATGGTCTCCGCGCCGAGGATGAGCGCTTCCTTCAGGGGCTCCTGGCTCGTCGGCGACGGCGCGAAGAACAGCACGCACGCTCCGAAGATGTAGAGCGTGCAGGCCCAGGACGCGACGGCCGCCGCCGCCGGGCCGCCCGGGAGCCGGTAAGGACGAGGCTGATCCGGCTTCCGCTTTCGCAGCACCAGGAAGGCCGGGAAGACCAGCAGGTAGCACAGGAGCAGGCACAGCGCTGTCAGTCGGAAGGTCATCCAGAAGATGTTCGATTGACTGCTGGAGAGGAGCGCGCCTCCGACGAGGAGACCCGTGGAGACGAAACCCATGGCGACGAAGGCGAGATACGGCGTCTTGAAACGGGGGTGCAACCGGCCGAGCGCCGCAGGAAGCACTCCCTCCTCCGCCGCGACGGCGGCAACGCGGTTGGCGCCGAGGCTCCACGTCACGACGTTGGCCACGCAGGCGTAGAGGAACCCGATCCCGAGCAAAAACACCACCGTGTCACCGGCGGGGCCCCACTCCTTCCCGAGAACGGCAAGCGCGTCCCAGGTCCCGGTCACGATCGAGAGCTTCTCGATCGGAACCGCGAAGAGGATCCCGCCGATCGCGAACGAGTAGAGGATCGCGATCAGCACCCCGGACCAGAAGATGACTCGCGGGACGTCGCGCTTCGGGTCCCGCATCTCTCCTCCGGCGGAGCTCATCAGCTCGAAACCGAACGTCGAGTAGAGCAGGGCCGGAAGGTATGCCAGGCTGTCGTTCCACTTGGGAACGAACGCCGACAGCGAGAAGTCGTTGGCGGGCGACCGCCCGCGGAAGAGCGCCGAGAGTCCCAGAACGCCGAGCGCCAGGAAGATCAAGGCCTTGACTACAGCGCCGAGGTTGGGCACCCACTTCGAGACTTCGAGCCGGACGATCCCGATGGCGACCGTGAGCCACGTCAGGACGATGGCGATCCCGGCTTCCTGCCAGGGCGAATGGGTCTTGAGGAAGATCTGGCCGAAAGTCCCGGCGAAGATCAGGTAGACCGACGGGATCCAATACGCGTTGTTGATCCAGTAGAGCCAGGCCACCATCGAGCCCCAGCGCGGCCCGAACGCCTCACGGACCCAGATGTAGACGCCGCCTTCCCCCGGCCAGGCCGATCCCAGCTCGGCCGTGATCAGGCCGTAGGGGATGAAGAAGACCACCATCGTGATGGCCCACCACGAGAACCAGGCGGCGCCCATAGCGGCGGACGAGGCCAGGGTGTCGATCGTCAGAATGGCGCAGACGGTGAAAAGGACGAGATCCCAGCGCCCCAGAACCCGTTCCAGGGCCGGGGACTGCGGGTTCGCCGCGAGGGTGCCGGTCTCGGTCTGCGTCATAGAGCTTCGGGTGCGGCCATCTTATCGCAAACCACGCAGCCTGCATGACTTCCGGGCGCGACAGCCCGCCCTCCGGAGGCCTCGTGATAGGCTGGCGCCTCCTTCGTCAGTCACGCCATCTCACTCATCATGCCCCTCTCGATTCGTTTGAAGACTGCCGTCCCCGGGCCGCGCTCGCTGGCGCTGGCAGCCCGGCGACTGGCTGCGGTGCCCCTCGGAATCGGGCATTCCACCCCCGTTTACGCCGAAAGCGCACGGGGGGCACTGCTGACCGACGTGGACGGAAACGTGCTCATCGACTTCGCCGGGGGAATCGGCACATTGAACGCCGGCCACGCCAACCCGGAGGTGGTGCAAGCCGCCGCCGCCGCCCTCGAAAAGTTCACCCACTCCTGCTTCTCCGTGGCGCCGTACGAGGGCTACGTGGCGCTGGCCGAAAAGCTCAACGCCATCACACCCGGGGCCTTCCCGAAGAAGACGATGCTCGCCAACAGCGGCGCGGAGGCTCTGGAGAACGCCGTGAAAATCGCCCGACACGCGACCAGACGCGAGGCCGTCGTGGTGTTCGAGCACGCCTTCCACGGACGAACGCTTCTGACCCTGAGCATGACGAGCAAGGTCCGGCCCTACAAGCTCGGTTTCGGGCCATTCGCGCCCGAGGTCTACCGCCTGCCCTTTCCGTACGAGTACCGCGGCCATTACGCCGGGCCCGCGGCCGCCGCCGCCGATCTCGAGGAGTTCTTCCGTACCCAGGTCGCGGCCGAGGAGGTCGCGTGCGTCGTCCTCGAGCTCGTCCTCGGCGAGGGCGGCTTCGTCGTGGCGCCGCGCGAATATGTGGACGCGCTCGCCCGCATCTGCCGCGAGCACGGGATCCTTCTGGTGGTCGACGAGGTCCAAACCGGCTTCGCTCGAACCGGCCGGATGTTCGCCTGCGAGCACTACGATCTCCAGCCCGACCTCATCGCGATGGCCAAGTCGCTCGGTGGGGGCCTGCCTATCAGCGCAGTCACGGGGCGCGCCGCGATCATGGACAGCGCCCAGGTGGGCGGGCTCGGCGGGACCTACGCCGGAAACCCGGTCGCCTGCGCAGCCGCACTGGCCGCGATCGAGTTCATCGAGAGAAACAGGCTTCCCGAGCGCGCCGTCGAGATCGGCCGCACCGTGGAGGTCCGGTTCCGCGCCTTCGTCGAGCGCTTCGCCTTCGTCGGCGACGCGCGCGGCCTCGGCGCGATGCGGGCGTTGGAGCTCGTGAAAGACAAGACGACCAAAGAGCCCGACAAGGACCGCACGGACCGCGTGATACAGGCCGCGTATGCGAGCGGCCTTCTCCTCGTCGGCGCCGGAACCTCCGGAAACGTCATCCGCACCCTCATGCCGCTCGTGATCACGGACGAGGAGCTCGAGGAAGGTCTGGACGTTCTCGACCATGCGCTTGCACAGGCCTAAGCACCGGTTCTGCGTCGCGGACTCTTAGCCGCCGTCCCCAGCGGCCGAGCGGGGCTTCGCAACCACGAATGGGGACTCACATGAACACGCAGGAACTGATTCAGGAATCGCAGCGGTGGCTGGACATCATCTCCGCCAAAGAGCTCACGCCCGAGCAGAAGGAGAAGATCTCGACCGACACGGTCGACAACTTCTCCTTCTATTACAATCGCGGCTATCTCGAGTACCGGAAGTCCGTCGTCGAGATGCGGGATAGCCCCGCGCTGGAGTGGGCGGGACAGGGCTCGACGTTCCAGGACCTGGCGGGCCGCACCTACATCGACTGTCTCGGCGGATACGGCATCTACAGCGCGGGCATCCGCCATCCCAAGATCGTCCAGGCGGTCGCCGACCAGCTCGCGCGTATGCCCCTCTCGAGCCAGGAGCTGCTCGACCCGCTCCGCGGCGCGCTGGCGGAGTTGCTCGGCGAGATCACGCCGGGAGACCTTCAGTACTCCTTCTTCATCAACAATGGCACCGACGCCGTGGAGGGCGCGATCAAGCTCGCGCGCCTCTACACGGGAAAGACCAACTTCATCAGCTCGCTGCGCGGCTTTCACGGCAAGAGCTGCGGGTCCCTGTCGCTTCTGGGAAAGTGGGAGTACCGCGAGCCCTTCCTGCCGCTCCTTCCCGGAATCCACTTCGTGGAGTTTGGCGACGCCGAGGCCGTCGAGGACGAGCTCTACAAGGCCGACCAGACCGGAAAGGGCATCGCCGGCGTCATCATGGAGCCGGTGCAGGGCGAGGCGGGCGCGATCGTGCCGCCCGACGACTTCTGGCCCCGCATCCGCAAGGCCTGCGACGAGTACGGCACGCTCCTGATCGCCGACGAAGTCCAGACGGGCCTCGGGCGGACCGGCAAACTTTTCGGCGTCGATCACTGGGGCGTGGTCCCCGACATCATGTGCCTCGGCAAGGCGATCGGCGGCGGCGTCATGCCACTCTCCGCCTTCATCTCGACTCCCAAGATCTGGGGCGTGCTGGAAACGAATCCCTTCATCCACTCCTCCACGTTCGGCGGCAACCCGCTCGCGTGCGCGGCCGGCATCGCCGCCATCAACGTCACCCTCGAAGAGGACCTCGCGGGACAGGCGGCACGCAAGGGCAAGTACCTGTTAGGCCAGCTCATCCGGCTGAAGCTGCGTTACGACCGGATCATCCGGAGGGCGGGCGGCAAGGGGCTCCTGCTCGGCCTCGAGTTTGCCAACACCGAGGTCGGCTACAAGGTCGTCGCCGGCCTCTTCCGGCGCGGAGTGCTCGTGGCCGGCACTCTGACCAACTCCAAGGTCGTACGCCTCGAGCCCGCCCTCAACATCCCGGACAAGCTCATCGAGGAAGTCCTCGGGGCCCTGGAGGACACCCTGCGGGAGGTCGACGACAGCACGCCCGACATCCAGGTGGACGAAGAGTGAAGATCGCCGTGCTGGGGGCGGCGGGGGCGATGGCGCAGGTCGTCCTGCGCGATCTGCTGGAGTTCGTGCCGGATGTGGCGATCACGGCCGCGGATTTGAACCCGCCGCGCCCGACCGACCCTCGAGTCCGGCCGGCCACCCTCGACGCGCGCGACGAAGGGGCGACGGCGCGCCTCCTCGAAGGACACGACGCCGTCGCGAACTGCGTCACCTACTACCTGAACGTTCCCATCATGCGCGCTGCCCTCGCCGCCCGCGTTCCCTACACGGACCTCGGCGGGCTGTACCACGGCTCGCTGCAGCAGTTCGGCCTGCACGAGGTCTTCGTGCGCGCGGGCGTGACGGCGCTCCTCGGAATGGGCTCGACCCCGGGCATCACCAACGTGATGGCGGGCGCGCTCGCGCGCGGTCTCGACGCGGTCGAAGCCATTCACGTGCGCGTCGGGTGCATCGACCGTTCCGACTCGGGACCGCTCCCCATCCCCTACGCTCTCGACACCGTCCTCGACGAGTTCTCGCTCGAGCCGATCGTGTTCCGGGACGGAAGGCCCCAGGCTGTTGCCCCGATGAGCGGGCGGGAGAGGATCGATTTTCCTGCCCCAGTTGGGCGCGCGGAGGCGCTGTACACGCTCCACTCGGAGGTCGCGATGTTCCCGCGCTCCTTCCCGGGCCTTCGGGAGGCGAGCTTCAAGGTCGCCTTCGAGCCGGCCTTCACCGAGAAGATGCAGTTCTTAGCCGAGCTCGGATTCGCGTCGCGAGAGAAAGTCGCCGGCGACGCCTCCCCGCGCCAGATGCTGCTCGCGCTGGCCGGGCGGCAGGCCGTCCCGTCGGGAGACCCCCTGGACTGCGACGCTCTCCGCGTCGACCTGACGGGCCTCAAGGGAGGCGAGCGGGTCGAGCGGCGAGCGGAGATGACGGTCCTCCCCCACACCGTCTGGAAGGTGCCCGCGGGCTCCCTCGACACCGGCGTGCCCCTCTCGATCGCGGCGCAGCTTCTGGGAAGCCGCGCGATCCGCGCGCCGGGGGTCCTCTGCCCCGAGACCGCTGTCTCCCCCGAAGTCTTCTTCCAGATGCTCGAGCGCCGCGAGATGCGCGTGCGCTGGAGTTGAAGCCGACCAACGAAAGGACCCGCCGTGCCCATAGCGTCAATCAACCCCGCGACCGGAGAGACTCTCGAGACTTTCCCGCCGCTCGCCGACGCGGAAGTCGAGCACCGTGTGGCACTGGCCGCGCGGACCTTCCCGCGCTGGCGTGCCACGCCGTTTGCCGAACGGGCCGGTCTGATGACGCGCGCCGCCGGGCTTCTCGAGTCCCGCAAGCAGGACTGGGCGCGGCTCATGACGCTCGAGATGGGCAAGCCCATCAACGCCGGCGTGGCCGAGGCGGAGAAGTGCGCCTGGGCCTGCCGCTACTACGCCGAGAACGCCGAGCGGTTTTTGTCCGACGAGCCAGCCGCCACGGACGCCGGCTCGAGCTTCGTGCGTTACGAGCCGCTCGGGCCGGTGCTCGCCGTCATGCCCTGGAACTTCCCCTTCTGGCAGGTGTTCCGCTTCGCCGCCCCTGCGCTGATGGCCGGCAACGTCGGGCTTCTGAAGCACGCCTCGAACGTCCCGCAGTGCGCGCTGGCGATCGAAGAGATCTTCCGGAAAGCCGGTTTCCCGGAAGGCGCCTTTCAAACCCTCCTCGTCGGATCCGACGCTGTTGCGGCGCTCATCGAGGACCCGCGCGTCGCCGCCGTCACGCTGACCGGAAGCGAGGGCGCGGGGGTCAGCGTCGGCGGCAAAGCTGGAGCCCAGATCAAGAAGGCGGTGCTGGAGCTCGGCGGCAGCGACCCCTTCCTCGTCCTCCCGAGTGCCGACGTCGAAGCGGCCGCGTCGACCGCCGTCAAGGCGCGGACGATCAACAACGGCCAGTCCTGCATCGCAGCCAAGCGGTTCATCGTCCACGACGACGTGGCCGACGTCTTCGAGCGCCGTTTTGTCGAGAAGATGGCGGCCCTGAAGGTCGGTGATCCCATGGATCCCTCCGTCGAGATCGGCCCCCTGGCGACGGCGGCGATCCGAGACGAGGTGGACGGGCTCGTGCAGAAGACGGTCGCCGCGGGGGCCCGCCTGCTTCTGGGTGGCAAGCCCCGGCCCGGTCCCGGGAACTTCTACCCGCCGACAGTGTTCGCGGACATTCCGCCGGGCAGCCCTGCCGACCAGGAGGAGATCTTCGGACCCGTCGCGAGCCTCTTCCGCGTCAAGAGCCTCGACGAAGCGATCGCCGTCGCCAACCGAACCCGTTTCGGCCTGGCCGCGTCGGCCTGGACACGCGACGACGCCGAGCGCGACCGGCTCATCGCCGGGATCGAGGCCGGAGCCGTCTTCATCAACGGCATGGTCAAGAGCGATCCCCGCCTCCCCTTCGGCGGCATCAAGCGGTCCGGGTTCGGCCGCGAACTCGCGGCCCACGGCATCCGGGAGTTCGTGAACGTCAAGAGCGTTTGGATCGGGAAGTAGGAAGTCGACAGTCGACACTTCACAGTCGACAACGGGCGGCGCATCAGCGGCGAGCGAAAAACTGAAGATGACCAAGTCCGCCGCACGCGCATGTTAGGCGGCGCGAGCATCGCTATAGACATCAGCACACCAGACCCAGGTGCCAGCGCGACTCAGGCGCCGAAAGCCAGCCTCCTGCACGATCGCCTCCAGGGCGGCCACCGGATGCACAAAGGCTCGGAACTCATCGCCTCTCACCCGCCGTGCCAGGTTCTCAAACCAGATCATGGCCCGTACGTACCACCTATCCCGAGGGTAGGAAAGCGCAAGTAGACCGCGACAGCGCGCCAGCGCGTTCTGTAACAGTGCAACGTAGTCTGGGTAACAGCACACCACCCGATCGAGGACGACGATGTCAGCCACGCTCAGACGGTCGACGACTGCGACAAAGTCGCCAAGCACCAGATTCAGCCGCGCGTCCACTTGCCGACGTTGAGCCTCAACGACGGCCTTCGCGAGGTAGGAGGGCGATGCTTCCACCAACGTTGCGCTCCCGATGCCAGCGGCCAGCAGTTCGAAACTCACGGTGCCAATACCACCCCCTACATCGAGAAGGGTAGATGCCGGCACAGCCGAGCTGCGCAACGCGCTGAGGAGGAGGCGCGCGGTGAGATCGGGACCCTCTCGCAGGTAGCGCTCGAGATCCCTCTCGGCTATCGCGTTGTCAAAGTGCCGCGCCGTGGCAGCGCAGTGCGAACTGGAACAGCCCATCCTTCTCACTCCCGATACCGGACGCCGCCGCCTGCCGCCAGGACCGACCACCCAACAGAAAACGAAACTGCGGGCGCGAGCCCGCAGCACGCGCTTGCTAGGCCGCCAGTGGGGCCGTGACGACGCGCAGAAACGAGCACCCCTCGGGGCTGTAGCCTAGCAAACCGCGGCCCGAAGCTTATTTGGCTGCGGGCTTGGAAACAGCACTGCGCGGGTCGTCGGCTAGGTTGACGTAGTAGAGCTGCCAGGGACCCATGCCGTGGACTTGTACGACGGTTTCTTCCTCGACCCAGGCGAAGTGCCGCACCCCGGGGGCCATCCATGCAAAGCCACCGGCACCGATTCGATGGCCGTTCGAGGCATCGAAGGTGTCGCCCTGGCCCATGTTGAAGGCCCCGGAGATCACGGTGACGTGCTCAAAGGCCGGATGCCAGTGTGGGGAGATACGGTATCCTTTGGGTAGCCGGAGTCTCATCGTGAACAGCCCTTCCTGGCTGGGATCGCCTTCGAGAACAGCTGCCTTCGCTCCTGGCAGTAAAGCCGGCGGCGCGTCTCGCCACTGGAGTTGATCCGGCGCGAAAAAGGCATGTTGGGCGGGCTGCGTTTGTGGTGCGGCCACGAGCGAGACCAGCAGACAGCCGACACTCAACAAGCCGATGCGCGTCATCTTGCGGTACGTCATGAGCCTACCTCCCTCTAGAGTCTATGGATTTTGATTCTAGCCTATAGGCTAGGCAGGCTCGAGCCGCTAAGACCCGCTGACGTCGGCCGATCTCACAGTTGGTCGTAGACGTCAGTGACTGACGTGGCCTGTGAGGCAAAACGAGCGTATCGGCCTCTTTCGACTGTCAACTGTCAACCTTCGTCTTTCACGCCGGCAAAAAGCTCGCCCCGACCGTCTGCGAGATGCGCGCCATGACGTGCTTGACCTGGGTGTAGTCCTCGAGGGCGTACATCGACAGATCCTTGCCGTAGCCCGACTGCTTGTAGCCCCCGTGCGGCATCTCGGAGACGAGCGGGAGGTGGTCGTTGATCCAGACGGTGCCGAACCGGAGCTTGCGCGCGGCGTTCAAAGCGCGGTTAACGTTGGTCGTCCAGACCGAGGCCGACAGGCCGTAGTCCACGTCGTTGGCCCACGCGATAGCCTCCTCGTCGGCCTGGAATCGCGTGACGGTGATGACGGGCCCGAAGACCTCTTTCTTCACGATCTCGTCGTTCTGTCTCGCGTCCGCCACGATCGTGGGCTGCCACCAGAAGCCTTTGCCGTCTCCGGGGCCGCCTCCCGTCAGGATGCGCACGTGCCCGGTCGCCTTCGCCCGCTCGAGAAACCCTGAGACGCGCTGGCGGTGCTCTGCGGAGATGACGGGGCCCATGTTGGTGTTCTCGTCCTTGATGTCCCCCACCTGGAGAGACTCCACGGCGGGGACGAGCTCGGAGAGAAGCTTGTCGTAGACGCGGTCGCTCGCATAGAGACGGCACGCCGCCGTGCAGTCCTGTCCGCTGTTGACGAACCCCCCCATCTTGATGCCCGGGATGACGAGCTCCATGTCCGCGTCGTCGAAGATCACGACCGGAGCCTTGCCGCCGAGCTCGAGGTGGACCTTTTTGAGCGTCGCGGCGGCCGCCCTCGCAATCTCCTTGCCCGTCGCCACGTCGCCGGTCAGGGAGACCATTCCGACCTTCGGGTGCCGCACGAGGCCCGCGCCGACCGGCTCGCCGTGGCCCGTGATCACGTTGAACACGCCCTCCGGGAAGATGTCGGCCGAGAGCTCCGCCAGGCGCAGGGAGGTCAGGGGCGTCTGTTCCGAGGGTTTCAGGACCACGGTGTTCCCCGCCGCCAGAGCGGGGCCAATCTTCCAGATCGCCATCATCAGCGGGTAGTTCCACGGGGCGATCGAGCCGACGACCCCGATCGGCTCGCGGCGGATCATGCTCGTGTAGCCGGCGAGGTACTCGCCCGCCGCCTTGCCCTCGAGACACCGGCACGCCCCGGCGAAGAAGCGCAGGTTGTCGACCAGGAACGGGATCTCCGAGCGCGCCAGGCCGATCGGCTTCCCGACGTTCTCGGCCTCGAGTATCGCCAGCTCCTCGGCGTTCTGCTCGATCCGGTCGGCGAGCTTCAGCAGCATGAGGCTCCGCTCTCCGGGTGTCGAATCCTGCCACTTCACAAACGCGGCGCTGGCCGCCTCGACGGCGCGGTCCACGTCCTTTTCCGTGCTCTTCGGCACGGTGCCGAGCGGCTGCTCGTCCACCGGGCTGATGATCGTCTCCTCCTGGCCCTCGACCGAGGCGACCATCTGGCCGTTGACGAAGTTCTTGTAGGCTTTCATGGAGATTCCTTTCTGAGGCGCCGCCATCCTAATGCAACCCAGGGAGCGCGATACGGTCGCGCCTGCCCGTCACTACATGCACGCGCCCGGGCTCGAGGAGAGTCACGGTGGCCGCATACGGCGTGAAGTCGAAGGAGTGCGGGAGAAAGAATCGCGATAGGTGGATCGATCCGTTTTCGACGCTGTCGACTCCCAGAGCAGCGATCACGTCTTTTACGAACAGGGTCGCGCCCGGAGCGATCTCGTAGCGGTTCACGAAGAGCATGTTCCCCTGACCGTCCGCGACGGCGACACCAACGTCTTGCGGCGCCGATGCCCGTGGGTCGAGCGTCACGATGAGGTTCGCGTACCGCCCGGTGCTCCGCGAGGCTCCCGGGAAATAGAGGTCGCCGGCGTTGAACGCCTCATCGAGGGGAAGGACCTGGAGGGTGACGATCCGCCCGCAGGACGACGTGGTGTCGTACGCCGTTGCGCTGACGGCGGGGGGCTTCTGGTTGGAAGCGGAGAAAACGTAGAGCGCCTGCGGCACGTCGGAGAGCGCGGGGGCGTCGGGACGCGAGAGGGATGGCACGACGAGCGTGCCGAAAGGCGCGACGGTCGCCTCCGCAAAGTCGTTGCAGGCCTGCAATCCACACGGCGACCGGTCGAACTGACCGGTGATGAGAACGTCGAGGGCGCGGAAGTCCGTATTCGTCACCGAAATCTCGGTATCCCAGGTCCCCGCGCGACCGGCGCCGAGGATCACCGTCGTGCGCGTCGCAGTCTGCGCCCAGCCCGCCGTCGCCACGAGGCCGAGCACCAGCCCAATGACCTGTCTCCTCATAGCGGCCTCCTGTGGCTTCGGAAATGGGTTTCGCGTCGCGACGCCGCCCGGCCCGTCGTCTACTGCGACTTTATCTCGGTCCAGTACTCGTCGAGGATCGTCGTCGCCTCTCCGATGTCCTCCAGGAACTCGCACCGGGCCAGGGCGGCCTCGGAAGGATAGATCGCCGGGTCGTTTAGGATCTCGGGCCGGATCCAACGCCGCGCCGGGACGTTGGCGCTGGCATAGCTGATGCCGTTGACGATCCGGGCGTTCACCTCGGGCTCCAGAATGTAGTCGAGGAAGGCGTAGATCGCATCCACGTTGCGCCCCCGGCGCGGGATGCAGACGCTGTCCATCCAGATCGTCGCGCCCTCCTTCGGCAGGACGTAGGCGAACCTCGCCGGCTCCCGGGCGACGAGCTTCGCGAGCTGGCCGTTGTAGCCGTGCGCGTAGCTCACGTCTCCCGACCCTAGGATGTTCTCGTAGTCGCCGCTGTTGTAGGTCTTGACCAGCGGCTTCTGCTTCTTCAGGAGGTCGGCGGCCTGCTTCAGGACGGCCGGGTCCGTGCTGTTCAAGGAATGCCCGAGAAACTTGAGCGCGACCGCGAAGCACTCCCGCATGTCGTCGAGCATCAGGATCTGGCCCTTGTTGGCCGGATCGAACAGCGGCGCCCACCCCTCGAGCTCCCGCCCCGCCCTCGGTTTGTTATAGCCGTAACCGGTCGTTCCCCAGAGGTACGGAAGCGAGTAGGCGTTGCCCGGATCGAACTGCTTGTCGAGAAACCGGGGGTCGAGGTTTCCGAGGTTCCGGAGCCGGGACTTGTCCAGAGGCCTCAGGAGCTTCAGGTGAACGAGGATCCGCACCATGTAGTCGGACGGTACGACGATGTCGTAGTCCGCGACGCCGGACTGGAGCTTCTCCAAGACGGGCTCGTTCGAGTCGTAAAGGTCGTAGCGGACGGCGATGCCGGTGCGTCGTTCGAACTCCTCGATGACCTCCTGGGGGAGGTACTCGGACCAGATGTAGACATTGAGTTTCTTCTCGCCGGGCCCCGGAGGCAGCGGCTCGTCGCCGCGCCGCTGGCATGCCGCGAGCCCCACCCCGGCCGCGAGCAGGAGAACCGCCGGCCACAACTTCTGTCTCACGACTCCGCTCGCTCCGAGGGGGGCTGCTGGAGCCGCTGCGCGACGAGAATCAGCACGACCGTCACCGCGAGGAGCAGCGTCGAGACCGCATTGACCTCCGGTGTGACGCTGACCTTCAGCATCGAGTAGATCTGGAGGGGCAGCGTCGTCGCGCCGACTCCGGCGACGAACGACGTGATGACGTAGTCGTCGATCGAGACCGTAAAGACGAGGAGCGCCCCCGAGACGACCCCCGGCAGGATCACCGGGAGGGTCACCCGCCAGAAAGTCTGCAGGGGCCGGGCGCCGAGATCGAGCGCCGCCTCCTCGAGCGACCGGTCGAAGCCCGAGAGGCGCGCCTTGACCACGATCGCGACGTACGAGACGCTGAAGACGACGTGGGCGATCACGACGGTCGTGAGCGAAAGCCGCAAGCCGACGACGCCGAAGAAGGTCACCAGGGCAGCCCCCACGACGATCTCGGGAATGATGATCGGCAGGTAGAGGAGGCTCCGGGTGGCGTCTTTGCCTCGAAACTCGTAGCGCCCGAGCGCGAGCGCGACGAGCGTCCCGAGGACCGTGGCGATTGCCGTCGTGGCGGCGCCGACGATCAGGCTGTTGCGCACACTCGCCAGGATGAGCTCGTTGGAAAAGAGGCGCCGGTACCACTCGAGCGTGAAGCCCTGCCAGACCGCCGTCTGGCTCGTCCGGTTGAAGGAGAAGAGCACGAGAATCGCGATCGGCGCGTAGAGAAAAAAGTAGACGGCCCCCGCATGCGCCGCCAGGAGGCGCGAGCCGCGCCTCACAGCAGCACGTCCTGGCCCTTGCGTTTCGTGTAGAGCGCGTAGACGAAGAGCAGGGCGAGAACAGCGGCCGTCAGTTCGAAGGCCACCGCCGCGCCGAAGGGCTTGTTGCGCGCGACGGCGAACTGGTTCTGGATGAGGTTCCCGGCGAGCATCGTCTTCGCGCCGCCGAGGAGGTCGGAGACGACGAACTGCCCGAGGCTCGGCACGAACACGAGGATGATGCCGGCCACGATCCCCGGCATGGTCAGGGGGACCGTCACGCGCCAGAACGTGGATCCCGCGGGGGCACCGAGGTCCGCCGAGGCTTCCAGAAGCGACAGGTCGAGCTTCTCGAGAGAGGCGTAGAGGGGCAGGATCATGAACGGCAGCTCGCCGTAGACCAGGCCCAGGAGGACCGAGAAATCGTTGTACAGGAGCTCCAGCGGCTGCGAGGTCAGCCCGGCCGCCATGAGGAGCCTGTTCACGAGGCCCTCGGTCCGCAGGATGAACATCCACGCGTACGTCCGGATCAGGAAGCTCGTCCAGAAGGGGACGACCACGAGGCCGAGAAGGAGGTTGCGGCGCCGCGCCGGGGCCGCGATCGCGATGAAGTACGCGACCGGATAGCTGATGACGAGGCAGACGGCGGTCGTCACGACGGCCATCCAGATCGAGCGCCAGAGGATCTGGAGATAGATCGGATGGAACGAGCGGGCATAGTTGGCGAGGAACTTCCCCGAGGTCAGGTAGGCGACGAAATCCTCGATGGGCTTGAGGCCCCCGTAGGTCGCCCGCTGCCCGAAGCTGACGACGAAAAGAATCGCGAGGGGCAGGAGGAAGAACACGCCGAGCGTGACCCACGCGGGCAGGACGAGAGCGTAGGCCGCCCGGGCCGGCTTCGCGGACTCGGGCGCCTTCACGCCGCGGACGTCTCCCGCCGGATGACCACGGCGTGCTTCGGGTTCCAGCTCAGAAAGGCGTGGCTGCCGACGTCGAACCTGGCCTCCTGATCGAACGGCCGCTCGTTCTGCTCGTAGACGACGAAGCGCTCGTCGACCCCGTCCCGCACGGTCCAGACGGTGCTGACGCCCTGGTACACGCGCTCTTCCACGGTCACGGCGACCGACGGAACGCCATGCCGCGCGAGGTCGCGGGCGCGCAGGTCGAGCTTCTCGGGCCTCACGACGAACCGGACCTCCTCGTTCGGGCGGTACCGCGTTCCGTTGACCAGCAGCCGCATCTCCCCGCCGGCCGCGAGCGCCAGCACGACCGCGCCCTCCCCCGCCTCCCGCACGCGCGCCAGAAAGAAGTTCGAGGCGCCCATGAAGTTCGCCACGAACTCCGTCGCCGGCCTCTCGAAGACCCGGGCCGCCTCGTCCACCTGCTCGACGCGGCCCCGGTTCATCACGGCGATCCGGTCGCTCATCGTGAGCGCCTCCTCCTGGTCGTGCGTGACGAAGATGAACGTGATGCCGAGAGAGCGCTGGAGGTGCTTGAGCTGAACCTGCACTTCCTTGCGGAGCTTCTGGTCGAGAGCCCCGAGCGGCTCGTCGAGCAGGAGCACCCGGGGCTTCAACGCGAGGGCTCGGGCGAGCGCGACCCGCTGCCGCTGGCCGCCCGAGAGCTGGTGGGGCTGCCGCTTCTCGAAGCCCGACAGCTGGACGAGGGCGAGGACCTCGGCCACCCGCGCCTTCTCGGCGGAACGCTCCACGCCCTGGTAGCGGAGACCGAAGGCCACGTTTTCCTCGACGGTCAGGTGGGGAAAAAGCGCATAGTGCTGGAAGACCATGTTGACGGGGCGTCGGTACGGCGGCATCGCGGTCATGTCCTGGCCGTCGATCCGCAGGCTTCCCTCGGTCGGGAGCTCGAAGCCGCCGATCATCCGCAAGAGCGTCGTCTTGCCGCAGCCGGAAGGGCCGAGCAGGGAGAAGAACTCGCCTTTGCGGATGTCGAGGGAGACGGCGTCGACGGCGGCCATACCGCCGAAGCGCTTGGTCAGGCCGCGGATCTCGACGCTCGTGTCGGTCATGGGGTCAGGTCTTCAAATTTCGGATTTCGGGCTAAAAGCCGAAGAATGAAGACCTGGCCCCCTAGAAGCTGACCCGCATTCCCACGCGCAGCGTGCGCGGCTGTTGAAAGGTGTTCCCCAGGCCGTAGTGCGCGTTCGTCGGCTCGGGCAGGTCGTTGTCCGCCTGATCGAAGGCCCAGACTTGGTCCACGAGCAGGACCTCCTGCCGGTTGAGCACGTTGAAGACGTCGGCCAGCACGTGCACCGTCACCGGACCCAGCCTCAGACCGTAGTCGAAATGCATGTCGATTTCGTAGGTGTCCGGCGAGCGCCCCTCGCTGCCGCGCGGTGTGATGAAGATCTCGGGGCCGGCGTATCCGTTCCACCAGCCGATCCGGGACAGCGGCGTGCCGCTCTGGTAGAAGCCGGCGAGCGACGTCGTCAGGCCGAAGGGGAAAACGTACGCCGTCTGGAGCTTGAGCTGGTGCGGCCGGTCGAGGGTCAGCCGGCCGCCGGCGTTGACCTGGAACTCCGGGTAGTCAAAGTCGTCGGTGATGTTCGGATTCTTGGCGAAAAAACCGCCGATCGCCCGGAACGAGCCGTCGAAGTTGCCCCGCAGGCTGCTGTAGAGGTAGCTCGCGTAGAGCATCCAGTTGTCCGACAGCCGTTTCTGGGCCGTCAGCTCGATCCCGCGGAAGTAACGCTTTGCGAACGGGAGGTCGGGGGCCAGGACGCTTTCCCCGGGATTGATGAAGGCGTAGTTGTCGACGTCCTCCAGATAGGTGTCCTCGAGGACGCGCCGGAGGCTCCGGTAGATGCCGCGCAGCCCGATCGACCAGGTCGTGCCAAACTGGCGCTCGACCCCGACGATGATCTCGTCCGCATAGGGCGCCCTGATGTTCGGGTCGACGTCGTCGACGGCCGTGCCCCGGATCTCGCAGGGAGTGTCCTCGGTGTCCGCCTCCGGGTCGCACGCCAGATCGACCGGATCGAAGTTGAACGTCGAGCCGTCGCGCTCCCCGTTCAGGGAACGGATGTTCATGTCGAGCGGGATCATCTGGCCGAAGTGGCTGTAAGAGCCGTAGGCCTTGGATTTCCCGTCGTTCAGGAAGTCCCACGCGAAGCCGACGCGGGGAGAGACGTGGTCGAGATCGAGATACGTGATGTTGTCGAGGCCCCGGATGAGCTGCTTTTCCCACCGCAGACCGGCCATCACGGTCAGGTTGCTCAGGACCTGCCAGCGATCCTGCAGGAACACAGCGAACACGTCGTGCTGCGGCGTCGCGATGACCGGCGCCGTGGAGGGATTTTCGATCGTCGAGTCCTCGCTGGCGAAGAACTGGTGCCCGTAGACCAGCCGCTGGAGCGGATCGTCTTCGAAGGGCGGGAGGATCAGGACGAGCTGGCCGCCGCTGTAGTCACGCAGGACATCCGCGTTGATCCGCTCGAAGGAGCCCCCGACCTTGATGTCGTGGTTGGAAACGAAGTAGTTGGCGTTTAGACGGTAGTCGTACCGCTTGAATTTTTTGGTGTCGAACTGGCCGTTGCCCTCGGCGCCGCCGAACCCTCCCGACGCCAGGACGAAGTCCCCCGTGTTGTCCTGATAGGCGATTTGGTTTCCGCCGGGCGCCGGCAGGTGCGAGGAGTCCTCCTGGTGGAGGCCGAACTGGCCGGTCAGGATCCACTGGCTCGACAGGATGCCCTCGTAGCGAATGCCGAAGTCCGTGCCGCCGATCGAGGCGGTGCCTTGGTACGTCGAGGGCGGGCCCTGGACCAGTCCGATCGCGCCGGTGTCGTCCGTCGGGTCGCCGAACACCGTGCCGATGAGCGTGTGCTGGTCCGTCAGACGCGCGGTGAGCTTTCCGGCATAGAGATTGCTTTTCGTGTCGAGGTCGGTCAGCGTTCCCGTAAAGGGCTCGGTCGTCACCTGGCGTTGGAGCGTGTTGCTCACGCGGTCGTAGGCCGCGAAAAACCAGAGCCGGTCCTTCACGAAGTACCCGCCGAGATCCAGCCCGAAGTCGGACTTGCGGAATCCCACCGGGATACCCTCGGCCGTGAGCTCGTCGAGATGCTTGTTATTGGCCTGGAGTGCGTCGTCGTCGAAGTACCCGAAGACGTCACCGTGGAATTCGTTGCCCCCCGACTTCGTGACGACGTTCAGGATGCCGCCCTGCGCGCCGCCGTACTCCGCCTCGTAACCGCCCGACTTGAACTCGACCTCCTGAATGAACTCGAAGTTGAGCACCTTGCCCTGGTTGCCGATCTCAACGCCCGTCGTGTTGGACCCGTCCACGAGGTAGCTGTTCTCGAGGCCGGTGGAGCCGTACACCGTGATCGACGTGTTCCGGTCATCCGAGCCGTCCGTATTGACCCCGCTCGCCAGCTGAGCGACCGAGGAATAGTTGCGGCCCGTCGGGAGCGCCTGGAAGACCTTCGCGTCGATGTTGCGACCGACGGTCGTCGAGTCCGTCGCGACCTGTGCCGCCTCGGCCGTGACGACGACGGTCTCCGCCTGGGCGGGCAGAAGCTCGATGCGGATGTTGGCGGCCTGGTTCAGGCCGAGCGAGACCGTCTGGCTCTTCGGCCCGAATCCGTCGAGGGTGGCGGCGATCGTGTAGGCGCCCGGCGGGAGCGACGGCAGGTTGAAGCGCCCCTCCGCGTCGGTGACGGAGATGCGCGAGCCCTGCAGGTTCGGGCTCTTCGCCTCGACGGTGACTCCGGGGAGCGCCGCCTGCCCCGTTTCCACGACACCGCGAATGCTTCCGGTGGTCTGGGCGCAGAGAGGGAGCGTGAGTAAGAACGGGGTTACGGCGACGAGCAGGCGGACCGCGGACTTGTTCATGGCGCGGGCTCCTTGTTTTCTCAGGAGATTGGACCAGTACGCTATGGTCGCTCCGTTTCCCATGTCAAGCTGACCCGCGGTCAGGGCGCGCGTCAGTGGCCGTCGAGCGCAGTTACTTCTTCCTGCCGCGCTCGAGCAGCCGGGCGATCTCCTTCAGTTCCCGGAGGACGGTCTTGCGGTCGAAATCCGGAACGAGCGCCTCGGCCCGAGCGGGGGCCTTCGCGGCCGGCGCTTCCTGCGGGGCCTTGAACAAGGACCCCGCCTCCGCCTTCGGCGTCGGGGCCGGAGCTCCGTCTTGACGGGGAGACGCCGCGGGCTCGGCTCCGCGCCGCCCGGCCAGCGGCGGAGCCGGAGGCCGCCCTTCGTCGAAACGGCCTTCGACGATCTCGGCTTCGAGCCTCTTCTTAGCCCCGGCGACCGTGAACCCCTCGTCGTACAGAAGCTCACGGATCCGCGAGATGATCTTGACGTCCCGGGCGGTATAGAGCTTCGTCGTGCCTTTGTCCTTGCCCTCGGAAAGCGCCGCGAACTCGGTTTCCCAGTAGCGCAACACGTAGGGCGCCACTTCCGCGATACGGCAGGCCTCGGCGGGCCTGTAGACCTCGGCTTCCCCCTTCGCCACGGCGGTAATCTACCCCGAACGGGGCTTCCGGCGCGACGTCTTTGCGCGTCCGCGACCACGCGGCTCGGCGTCCCGCCCCGACCGGGGACGGACCAGGATTCGGATGGGCGTGCCCGTGAAATCGACCGACTCGCGCAGGAGGTTCTCGATGCGGCGCTCTTCCGAGAAGTGCAGGGGCTCGGCGCGGTTGACGACGAGCGCGAACGTAGGAGGCGCGACGCCGGTCTGGGCGGCGTAGAAGACCTTGAGGGTCCGCCCGGAGGCGGCCCGAGGCGCCTTGTCGCGAAGAGCGCGCCCGAGAACGCGATTGAGCTCGCCCGTCGAGATCCGGCGGTACCGGTTCTCGGCCACCTGGGCCGCGGCCGCCAGGACCTTTGAAATCCCCCGACCGGTCAGGGCCGAGACGAGGAGGATCGGGGCCTGGCGGGCAAACGGGATCTGATCGGCCAGGGCGATGCGGAAGTCTTCTGCCGTTCCGTCCTCGCGCTGCCCCGCCAGATCCCATTTGTTGGCGAGCAGGACGAGGCCCTTGCCGGCCTCGTCGGCATAAGAGGCGACGCTGGCGTCCTGACCCGTCGGGCCCAAGCTGGCGTCTACGACGAGCAGCGCCACGTCGCACTCCTCGATGCGCTTGCGCGCCTGAACGACGGAGAGAACCTCCGGCCCCTGCTCGGTGCGGCCGCGCCGCCGGATGCCGGCGGTGTCCACGAGCCGGAACCTCCGGCCGGCCGCCTCGATCTCGGCGTCGACCGAATCGCGCGTCGTGCCAGCAACCTCCGAGACGATCGCACGTTCCTCTCCAAGGAGCGCGTTCAGGAGGGAGGACTTCCCGACGTTGGGCCGGCCCACGACCGCCAGTGCGATCTCGGGCCTGCGCTCGGCCTCGGTCGGGGCGATCTCGCCCGGCTCGCCCGGCTCGACCGATTCCCCAACCTCCCCGGCCAAGCCCCCGCCGATGCGATCTCCGATGAGAGTCTGGATGTCGTCCACTCCGATCCCGTGCTCGGCCGAAACGCCGTACATCTCCGGGAACCCGAGGGCCCACGCCTCGACCTCGCCTTCGCTGCCCTCGCGGCGGTCGATCTTGTTGGCGACGACGACGCATTCGCGGCCGGACTCGCGGATCAGACGCGCGGCGGCGCGGTCCCCCGGGAGGACGCCGGCCGAAGCGTCCGTGACGAGAAGGACGAGGTCTGCGCTCCGGATCGCGGCGACGGCCTTCTGGCGCACCGCCGCGGGGATCTTCTCCTTCCCCGCCGGGTCGTAGCCCCCCGTGTCCACCAGGCGGAAAAGGCGGTCGTCCGGCAGCCGTGCCTCGACCTCGAGCACGTCTCGGGTCATCCCCGGCCGGTCGTGGACGATCGAGCTCCGCCGACGCACCAGACGATTGAAGAGCGAGGACTTGCCGACGTTGGGGCGGCCGGCGATCACGACCCGGAAGAGCTTCTTGCGGGTCACGGGGCGGCCTTCGGAACTCCTCCTTCGAGCAAGAGCTGGAAGCGGGGATGGGTGAACGGATGGACATCCGGGAAACGGGTGAAGATCCAGCCCCCGAAAATCTCCTTGCCCTTCTCGACCACGGTGATCCGCGCCGCCGGATTCTGCGGCTCCACACCGTCGGAGGTGATGGCCCCGCCCCCCATCGAGAAAGCCGGCAGGAACACGTCCCCGCGGACCACAATCGAAGGATCCGGGAGCGGCGCGCCGCCTCCGAGGGGCACGTCGATCACGCCTTCCTTTCCGTTGGACGCGTCTTTCCAGCGCAGACGGATGCCCGTATACGCCTCCGTCACTTCGGGCGGAACTACGAGCCGGGTCGGGACCGCGGCTTCACCCGGACTCGCCTCCGTGGAAGTGCCCTCGGACATACGCTCGTGCGAGATCGCCATGCGGATGTCGGGATCGGGCCGTCCCTTTTCCCGGCAGGCCGCAAGCAGCGCCAGGCCGCAGGCAAACGCGGCTACGCGCCTCACGATGCCCTCCGGCGGGGCTTGCGCCCGTACGTCTTCGCCGCGACCGCCTCCGCCGGAGCCCTCGCGGCGCGGGGACGCTCGGGCTCGCCCGCAAGGCGGAAGTCGAGCCGCCGCCGCACCTCGTCGATGGCCACCAGCTTGACGCGCAGGGCGTCGCCCAGCCGGTATGTCTTGCCCGCGGAGCGCCCCCGCAAACGGTGCTGCTTTTCCTCGTAGACGAAGAAGTCGTTTCCCATAGCGGAGACCGGCACGAGACCTTCCACGAAGTACTCCTTGAGGACCACGAAACAGCCGAAAGACGTCACCCCGGTGACCCAGGCGTCGAACTCGCGGCCGAGCTTGTCCTTCATGAACACGATCTTCTTCCACAGCAGGCTCTCGCGCTCGGCCTGCTCCGCGCGGCGTTCGCGCGAGGAGCAGTGGCTCGCGATCTCGCGGAGCCGGGCGTTGACGGAGTCGAAGTCCTTCGCCGGGACGGGACGGCCCTCGGCGAGAAGCCGGGAGAGCTGGCGGTGCACGATCAGGTCCGGATACCGCCGGATCGGCGAGGTGAAGTGGCAGTAGTAGGGCGCCGCGAGCGCATAGTGGCCGCGGCACTCCTCGCTGTAGAGCGCCTTGCGCTGAGCCCGCAGGAGCAGGTCGTGGAGAAGCCGTTCCTCGGGCTTCCCTTCGATCTCTTTGAGGAGCTTCTGGAAAGCCGAGGGAGGCACTTCCTCGAGGTCCCCCTTCAGCTCGTAGCCGAAGCTCTGGAGCACGTCGCGCAAGTCCGCGAGCCTGTCCGGATCGGGACGGTCGTGGACGCGGTAGATGGCGGATTGCCTGGCGAACAGGAGCTTGTTGGCGACCGCCTCGTTGGCGGCCAGCATGAACTCCTCAATCAGGCGGTGCGCTACGTTGCGGGATTCGGGGACGATGCCCACGACGAGCCCCGCGTCGTCGAGCACGATGTCGGCATCCGGGAGGTCGAAGTCGATCGAGCCCCGCGCCTCGCGCCGCTCGCGAAGCAGCGCCGCGACTTCGCCCATCATCCGGAAGTCTTGCAGGAATGGCCCGTACCGGCGCTCATCCTCAGGCGTGGCGGGGGTTTCCAGCAGCCGCGCCACCTCGGTGTAGGTCATCCGGTGCGCGCTGCGGATTACGCCCTTGCCGAACTCCGCCGCCGTGACGCGGCCCTTCGGGTCGAGCTCGAGGATCGCCGACAGCACGAGCCGGTCGACCCCCGGGTTCAGCGAGCAGAGCCCGTTGGAGAGGCGCTCCGGAAGCATCGGCAGGACACGCCCCGGGAAGTAAACGGAGGTGCCGCGCGACAGGCCCTCGTCGTCGAGAAGCGTGCCCTCCGACACGTAGTGCGAAACATCCGCGATGTGGACGCCGACCCGATATCCCCCCGCCGTCTTTTCCACCTCGATCGCGTCGTCGAAGTCCTTCGCCGTTTCGCCGTCGATCGTCACGATGCGGTGGTCGCGAAAGTCGCGCCGGCCGGCGAGGTCCTCGCGCCGGACTTCCTCGGGGTACCGCTCGGCCTCCTCGACGACCGGCTCCGGAAAGCGCGGCGGCAGGCGGTGCGAGCGCAGGACGATCTCGATGTCGACGCCCGGCTCCCCCAGAAACCCGAGTCGCTCCTCGACCTCGCCGTAGGCGACCCGGCGGGAGTCGGGGAACGTGGTCAGGCGGGCCTCGACGATCTCCCCTTCCCGCGCGCCGTGGGTCTTCCCGTCCGCGATCCGGACCGTCGCGTCGATCTTGGGGTCGTAGGGCAGGACGATGTGGCTCCCCTCGTGCGTCTCGAAGCGGCCGACCACGCGGTCGCGGGAGCGAACGAGAACCTTGACGACCGTCCCGGACCGGCGGCCCGCGTCCTTCCCTCGCCGGCCGGTCGCTGCCCGGGCGCGCTCCTCCCGGGCCAGGACCGTGTCGCCGTCCATCGCTCCGTGCATCCCGGAGCGGGGAACGAAGAGGTCCTCGCCTTCTTCCGCCAGGACGAACCCGAAGCCCTCCGGTCGAACTGTCAGGCGGCCGGCGACGAGATTCGAGTACTCGATCGCGGAATATTTCTCGCCGCGGACCTTCGCGATCTCCCCCCGCGTCTCGAGGGCGTCCAGCCGCTCGCGTAGCCCTTCGTCGTCTGCCTCGCGGAGTTGGAAGGCCTTCGCAAGCTCCTTGAATGAGAGGGTCCGCGACCCCTTCTGGCGAAGGCGATCGAGGATTTCAGCGTCGCGCGGCAACACGCGGCGGAGTCTACCCCGCGGTCCCGCAACGGACGGAAGGGCCGGCTAGGGCTCGGCCTTTTCGGGGCTCCTCGGGGAGAAGAGCCCCGGCAGGTCGTCCACGGACTCGGGCTCCCGGGTGGCGACCTTGCGCTCCCACCCGCAGGAGTGACAGCGAATCACACCGTCGACCGGGATCGAAGACGGATTGTGAGGCTCCTCGCAGTAAGGGTTCGGACAGTTCCAGGGAAGGTTCGGGACGACCATGGCCTCACGATTTTCGCACGAATCGGGCGCCTTCCAGTGGGCCCAGGGGCGGGACTTCGCCCGGCCCCTCGGTCTCGCCCCGCTCCCAGCGGCGGGCGCGCTTCAGGGTCTTCTCCAGGGCGCGGGCGAAACGGTCGAGCGAGGGGTCGCGGTCGGCCCCGGCGAGCCTGGAAAGGCCCGCTTCGAGAAGTCGGACGCAGCCTTTCGGCTGCCCGATACTCGCCTTGTGTAGTCCCGCGGCCACCTGGATGAGACCCTGGAGCCTCGTCCGGGCAAGTCCCTCCTCGAGCCGCCAGGCCTCCTCCCACACCTCGTGCGCCTCGAAGTAGCGTCCGCCGTCGAAGAGCGTGCGCCCGCGCTCGAGGAGCTCGTCCCTCTCGTTCAGAGGCGCGCTCCGGCGCGCAGGGCGTCCCGGTGGACGGCGTAGAGGGCAATCGCGTCGCGGATGACTGCGAGGGCCTCTTCGCGGCCGAGGAACTCGTCGACAATCACGGTCTTGTTCTCCAGGGCCTTGTAGTCCTGAAAGAACCGCCGCATCTCCGCCATCCGGTGGGGCGGCAGCTCGGCGATCGACATGTAGCCCGCGTACTCCGGATCGTCCACGTGCACGGCCACGATCTTGTCGTCCTTCTCCCCCTGGTCGCTCATCTTCATGACCCCGATCGGCCGCGCTCGGACGATCGACAGGGGCACGACCTCCTCCTGGCCGAGCACGAGAATGTCGAGAGGATCGTGGTCCTCGCCGTAGGTCTGTGGGAGGAACCCGTAGTTGGCGGGATAGCGAACGGCCGAGAACAGCACCCGGTCCACGCGGATCAGGCCGCTCGCCTTATCGAGCTCGTATTTGACCTTCGAGCCGCGCGGAATCTCGATGATCGCCCGAATCAGGTTCGGAGCCTCGGCGCCGAGCTCGACATCGTGCCAAGCGTGCATGGAGCGCCCCCTACTGCGACTTCACGCGCGACAGCTTGAGGACGGAGGTGTCGTCCTTCCCGTCGGCGCGGTACGTTTCAGCCCGCTCGAAGTGATCGGCGTCGATCAGACGGACCTCGAGCCGTTGCAAATGAGAATCCGTCGGGCTCGCGAGATTCGTCGCGTCGAAGAAGTCAAAGGCGACGGCCGATTTTCCGCTCGCGGGGGCCATCCGCAGCCGCGGCTGGTTCCCCTGGACGCAGTAATGCGTCAGGATCAGGTCGGGCCCATCGAGGTGGTAGACCGTCAGCGTTTCCCGGCCCGATCCCGCCCCATAGGTTTCGACGAGCACGCTCCCCGCCGAGACGAGTCGGTAGGACAGGCGCAGCGTCCTTCCGCTCGGAGTGCTGGCTTCCCAGTCCCCGGCGATCGCGCTCAGCTTCTCGAAAGCCGTCTCACCCGACGACGGAGCGGCCGGCGAGCTAGCGGCGATGCCGGACATCAAGAGCAGGACGAATAGCCGACTCCACAGGCCCACGACGCCCTCCTGACGACTCTCGCGCGACGAGACGAGGGGACTGGTGCGAAAGGGGGGACTCGAACCCCCACGGTGTTACCCACAGGTTCCTGAAACCTGCGCGTCTACCAGTTCCGCCACTTTCGCAGGGAGCGGAAGAGTAGCCGCAAGCGCCTCAAGAATCAATGGGTTGCCGTCGTGGTGCGAGTCCATCAGCTAACACTCACCGATACCGAAACAGGCTCCGTGCCATCCAGCGTGCCATTCGCGACAGGAAACTCAATAACGCCAGTGGGTTTCTCGCCATCGAGGTACCGCTTGCCTGACGCAACGCGAGCTCCGGCTGGGCAAGCCACCACGCGAAGGATGTCCCGTTGTAGCGGCGTAGCCGCCAAGGCGGACCACCTTATCCACGTCGAAGTTCGATGGCTCAGCCGGGGCGCCCGCGAGGGCGCCTTTGTTGTGTGTGTGCGAATGGCGTACGAAACCGGCGGTCCAATCCGACTCACGCGCCGGCGGCGAGCTGGGCCTTCACGCCCGGAACCGCCGCCTCGACGGCTTGGATCAACGTCTGCCGGCGACGGTAGAGCCAGTACCACAACGCGCCGACGAGCCCGAGAACGATGTATGACATCAGCCCGGACGTGGCGATGAAGGCCACCATGAACACCAGGAACAAGATGGCGAGCACTACTTGGCTGCGCAGAATTGCGGGAGTCGCCAATTGGTTGCGCGTCTCCCACACGACGCCCAGCTTATCGCTGGAACGTTTGTAGACGGCCAGGTAGTCGCTCTCCTTCGTTCCAACGACTCCCCAGAAGAGCGTGACCTGCTCGCCCTCGGTGACGGTCGCTTGGCGGGTGTCGACTTCGGCCCCGCGCGTCGAACCGTCAGGTGCGCGCACGACGAACTTGTTGTAGTTCCACCGCCGCCACTTCACCACGTGACCATCTTCATCACGCGTGGTTTCCTTAACTGAACTTCGTGTGGAGCTGACGACTTCACCCGTGAACGCGTGGAGGTCGATCTTCTTCGACCCGATGCTGACACCGCCAACTGCTGCCATTGACCTGCCCCCTTTTGGGTGGGGCGATCCTACGGCCCTTTGCCGCATTGCGCAAACGGAGATGGCGATGTCACAAAGACAGGTCTGCAACCGCGTCACCGAGGGAGCACTCTAACTGCGCGGTCTCATTCTCCGAACTCTTCCAGGAGCCAGGCGCCCCATCACGCCTGCACTCAGCGATCAGGTGTTGCGCTGCGGGCACAGCGAGAGATAATCTCCGTCACCATGAGCTCACATACGACGCCTGTCAACCTCTCTGTCGCCCTTCGGCTGGGCACCTTCTTTCTGTGTATTCTCGCGGCACGCTCCGCCTCCGCGCAGATCCCGGCCGAGTTCCTGGGAGACTGGGTTCCGTCCGCGGCGCAGTGCAGCTCGCCGACGCGCGTCCGATTCGAGATCGCGAAAATCACGCTGGCCAATGGCGTGGACCGCGAATCGTTCGCCGGCATCGAGATGGCTGGACCGGCGTACTTCCAGCCCGGCTACACAGGCATCATGGCCGTAGCCTTCGCCGAGTTCAGCGGCGACCAGCCGGTGATCGCCAACTTCAATGTGCAAGAGAAGAGGGGCGTCGCCCAGCTGGATTTCGCGTCGCCCACGCCGGGTCGAGCGTCTAACGCCGCCGTCGCCGCCCTCAACGCACGCTACGCGAAGCTCAACCTCGCGAAACGCTTCCCACTGAACGCCATACCCCTCAAGAAATGTCCGGGTACTGCTGCCTCGCCACGTCCCTAGGCTCTTTGGCCATACAGACCGCGACTCCGATGGGTGCACCGAACGGTACACCAGAGTGTTCTCGGGCTCGACGAACGTCTCGCACACCACGTCTGAAGTTCAGCCTCCTCGCCCGGCTCCGTGCTTGTCGCGCTCCTCGTCACCGGCCTGGCCGCGGATCAGCTCCTGCTCCCGAGCGGGCCCACCTGGCGCTACGACTCGGGGACAAACCTGGGCACGGCCTGGCGGACCACCACCTATGACGACGCGGGCTGGGCCACGGGATCCGCGCAACTGGGATACGGGGACGGTGACGAATCCACGGTGATCTCGTACGGCACCAGCACGACGAACCGCCGCATCACCTACTACTTCCGTCGTTAGTTCACCGGCTATCTCTCCGCGAGCACCTTCTCCCTCTGTCGACGGAAGGCGGTCTATGCGGCGCCGGTTTGACATCTGATGCGTGATGCGAGATGCTTATCGCCCATGCGGACCACGCTCGACATCGACGACGACGTGCTTCAAGCCGCCCGGGAGCTTGCATTGAACCGCTCTACGACGGCAGGCCGCGTGATCTCGGACCTCGCCCGGCACGCGCTGACGCCCAAGCGCGCGCCACGCCTACGCAACGGCATCCCGCTGATGCCGCGCCGCACCAAGCGAGGCGCGCACCCGACGATGGAGCTGGTGAACCGGCTCCGGGACGAGCCATGAAGCATCCTGCCCTGCTGGATGTCAACGTTCTCGTCGCCCTGTTCGACCCGGATCACGTCCATCACGAGCCGGCTCACCAGTGGCTTGCCGCGACTCGCCGTACCGGCTGGGCCACCTGCCCCGTCACGGAGAACGGCCTGGTGCGAATCCTCTCGAACGTCGCCTACGCCGGCATCGCCGAGCCGCCCGCGTCGATCGTGCAGCGGCTCAGCGCCTTCTGCGACAGCGGCCAGCACGTCTTCTGGCCGGACGACGTGTCGCTGCGGAATCGGCGGCTATTCCCCTGGACGCCCTCCGCGGCACACCGGCAGGTGACGGACGTCTATCTCCTGGGCCTCGCGGTTCACCGGGGCGGAAGACTCGCGACTTTCGACCGAGCGATTCCGGCGGCCGCGGTCGCCGGCGCGGGCCCAGGGCACCTCGAGGTCATTCCGGCTTAGGCCGGGCCGTCAGTCACTCGAGCTGACTCCTCCGTCACGATAACCTGCGAAGCGATCCTGCAGACGAGGCAATGCTCCACGACCCCGGCGCGGGCGGCGAGGACCACCGGGTCCGGGATGGGCCGAAGGCGCAGTCGAGCATCCAGTTTGAAAACGTCGCACGCGCTTGAGCCGAGGCGAGGTATCATCTCGGTATGAAAACGCGTACTAAGTCGAGCATCACGCTGCCGGCCGCGGAGCTCAAGCTCGTGGTGGCGCTTCAGGCGAAGCTGAAGGCCCGAAGCAAGGTCGAGGTGGTCAGGCGCGGCCTCAAACTGCTCAAAGAGCTGACCGATCGGGAGGGCCTTCGTGAAGGCTATCGACGCGCTTCCCTCGCCACGCGGGAGTCTCTGAGCAACGAGCTGAAGGAGCTCGACAACCTCGCCGCTGATGGCCTCGAGGAATCGTGAGGGCCTGGCGAGGGTCGCTCTATCTTGCGGATCTCAATCCACGGCTCGGCACCGAGCCCGGAAAAGTCCGACCCGTGCTGATCATCCAGACGGACCTGCTCAACGAGGCCGGACATCCCTCGACGTGGGTTCTCCCCTGCACGACGCGGCTCTCCGGGCAGAATCTCCTCCGGGTGCCCCTTCCCCGCGGAATCGCCGGCAATCGAGAGGACTGCGAAGTCATGATCGACCAGACCCGCGCCATAGACAACAGGCGCCTGGTTCGAGCTCTGCACGCTCTGCCCCGAAGTCTGATGCGCGAGGTCGAAGAGAAGCTGCGCCGTCTTGGCGATCTCTGACGCGGGCCAAACGAATCGAGGAACCCTCCCTTGATCACCGCCGACCCATCTGGCGCGCTTCTGGCATGACCTCCCGTCCGATGTTGGAAAAATGGAAGAAGAACTGGAAGGAGTTCAAGAAGGCTCCTCCCGGTGAACGGTTCCAGGGGATGTACCGTCGCCGGAGGGCGGGCAGCCCTGCTGTCCTGGTAGGAATGATCGTCGCGGGAATCCTCCTGATCGCCGGGGGCGTGGTCCTGCTCGCCATTCCCGGGCCGGGAATCCTGGTGATCGCCTTCGGCGGGGCTCTCCTGGCCGAGCAATTCCTTTTCGTCGCCAAGGCGTTCGACCAATTGGAGCTTTTTCTGAGCAAGCTCCAGCGGGGAGTCTTCGCCTTCTGGAAGAGGGCCTCCGCCGCGGTGCGTGCCGCGATCCTCGCGTCGGCAGCTCTCGTCGCGGCGGGAGCCTCATACGCCGTCTACATCTTTCTGTTCGAATAGCGGGGATCAACCCGCCCGCCGGAGTTCCCGGATCCCCGACCCCCCCGCCACGATCACCTGCGTAGCGATCCCGCAGAAGAGGCCGTGCTCGACGATCCCGGCGCGGCCCGCGAGAAGAGCGGCAAGCGCCGCTGGATCGGCAATCGGGCCGAAGGCGCAGTCGAAGATCCAGTTGCCCTGGTCGGTCCGGTAGGGCTCGGCCTCCGAGTCGCGGCGCAGGGTCGGCTTCCCGCCGAGCGACTCCAGAAAGCGCTCCTGAGACTTCCAGCCGAACGACGCCACTTCGACCGGCAGGGCGTGTTTCGTCCCGAGGGACGCAGAGAGCTTCGATTCGTCGACGACGATGACGACTCGCCGGCTCGCCTGCGCCACGATTTTCTCGCGGAAAAGCGCCCCGCCGCCGCCCTTGATCAGGTTCAAAGCCGGGTCGACTTCGTCGGCGCCGTCGATCGTCAGGTCGATGACGCGAGGGATCTCGTCTCCGATAAGAGGGATTCCCACGCGCCGCGCCTCCTCCTCCGTGGCTCGAGAGGTCGGCACGCCGGCAACGCCGCTCAGCTCGCCCGCGCGCAGCCGTTCACCGAGCCGTCGCGTGGCAAAAATCGCGGTCGAGCCCGTGCCGAGGCCGACGATCATCCCCGACTCGATCAGGCCCGCGGCGCGCTCTCCGGCTTCTTGCTTGAGCGCGGCGTGGCGATCTGCTCCGCGGGAGTCCGTCACGAAGGGCGTCCCGCGCGCGCCTTCCGGTACCGCCGGATGAGCGCGTTGGTCGAGCTGTCGTGTTTCAGGCCGGGCTCGCCCGGGCTCTGTAGCTCCGGAATGATGTTCACCGCGAGCTTCTTGCCGAGCTCGACACCCCACTGGTCGAAGGAGTCTATGCCCCAGATCGTCCCCTGGGTGAAGACACTATGTTCGTAGAGCGCCACGAGCCGGCCGAGAGTCGCCGGGGTAAGCGCGTCGGCGAGGACCGTCGAGGTTGGCCGGTTCCCCTCGAACACCCGGTGGGGCACGAGCCAGTCGGGTGTGCCTTCCGCCTTGACCTGCTCGGGCGTCTTTCCAAAGGCAAGCGCCTCGGTTTGCGCAAACAGGTTCGCCATGAGGATGTCGTGGTGCTCGCCGAGCGGATTCGCCGTGTGTAAGAAGCCGAGGAAGTCGCAGGGGATGAGTTTCGTTCCCTGGTGGATCAGTTGATAGAAGGAGTGTTGCCCGTTGGTGCCCGGCTCGCCCCAGAAGATGGGGCCGGTTTCCCAGCCGACGCGCTCGGACTGGAGTGTCGCGGACTTGCCGTTGGATTCCATGGTGAGCTGCTGCAGATACGCGGGAAAGCGTTTCAGGTACTGGTTGTAGGGCATCACGCCGACCGTCTGCGCCCCGAAGAAGTCGTTGTACCAGACCGCGAGGAGGCCCATGAGCACGGGCAGGTTCTTCTCGAAGGGGGTCGTCCGGAAGTGCTCGTCCATCTCGTGGAAGCCCGCGAGCATCGCTCTGAAGTTCTCGGGCCCGACGGCGAGCATCGTGGAAAGACCGATCGCCGAGTCCATCGAATAACGCCCCCCGACCCAGTCCCAGAACTCGAACATGTTGGCGGTGTCGATGCCAAACTTCGACACCTCGGCGGCGTTGGTCGAGACGGCGGCGAAGTGCTTCGCCACAGCCTTCTCGTCGTTCAGGCTCGAGAGGGACCAGGCGCGGGCGGTGCGCGCGTTCGTCATGGTCTCGAGCGTGGTGAAGGTCTTCGACGAGATGATGAAGAGCGTCTCGGCGGGGTCCATCTCGAGCGTGCACTCCGCGAAATCCGTTCCGTCCACGTTCGAGACGAAACCGAACCGCATCGAGCGATCGCTGAAGTGCGCGAGCGCCTCGTACGCCATGACGGGTCCGAGGTCCGAACCGCCGATGCCGACGTTGACGACGTTCCGAATACGCTTGCCCGTGTGGCCTTTCCAGTCGCCGGAGCGCACGCGGTTTGCGAAGGCCGACATCCGGTCGAGGACCGCGTGCACGCCCGGGACGACGTCCTCGCCGTCCACGACGATCGAGGTCTCCCTGGGAGCCCGCAGCGCGACGTGGAGAACGGCGCGATTCTCCGTGACGTTGATCTTCTCGCCCCGGAACATCGCGTCGATTCGCTCGCGCAGGCCGCAGTCGCGCGCGAGGGCGAGAAGCAGGCGCAGCGTCTCGTCGGTCGCGCGGTGCTTGGAGTAGTCGAGAAAGATCCCGGCGCCCTCCGCATTCCAGCGCTCGCCCCGGCCGGGGTCATCGTCGAAGAGCTGCCGCAGGTGGACATCGCGCATCGAGGCATGGTGCGCCTCGAGGGCCTTCCAGCTCGGCCGGTCGATGAGCCGGAGTGCGGGAGCCGTCATGAACGTTTCTCCTGTCTCGGGGAGACGGCGCTGCGGTTCAGGCGGGAGGCAGGCCGAGCTCGATTTCGGCCTTGGGCAATATGATCGCGGTCTCCTTGAAGCCCCGATCCACGCACACGAAGCAACTCTTGTAGACGTTCTCCTGCCCCATCTTCATCTCGCGGGCCGTCACGAAGAGGTCTCGCGGCGGATAGGGCTCGTCGACGCGCTGAAGGGTCACCAGGATCCCGCCCCGCGCCCGGGAACGCCCGGCGATCGTGAAGCGGTGCGGCGGCTCCCGCGTGCACGCGAAGGAGACAGCCACCTCAGTGCTCACTGGTGGTGTCTTCCTCCTGGGAAAGGTCCGCGGACTGCAGCGCGCCTTCGACCGTGGGGAAAATCTGGAAAACCGAGTCGAGATTGGTGATCCGGAAGACGGCCGCCACGCGATCGCGCGGGTTCACGAGGCAGAAGCGGCGCCCCTGGGCCTCGAAACGCTTGAGCCCGCCGACGAAAACACCGATCGCGGTCGAGTCGAGATGGTCGAGGTCCGACAGGTCGAGCACGACGGTCCCCGTCCGCTCGGCCGAGGCCTTCTCGAAGTGCTCCTGCAGCGCGCGGGTCGTGTCGCCGAGCGCGAGCGTCCCCTCGATCTTCAGGATCGTGTGATTTCCCCGCACTTCCTCGGTGATCTTCACGGCGACGCCGCTCACGCGGCCGGTCCTTTCCTGACAAGGATACTGCCGCTGGCCAGCACTTCGTCGCCGGAGAGAACGCGCCCGTCGAAGCGGAACACGGGACCGAAGCTGCCGGCGAGAAGCACTTCCACCTCGAGGGTCTCCCCGGCTTGCGGCGCCCGCGCGATCTGGAGCTCCTGGATTCCCGCGAGGAACCCCCGCTTCCCGGACTCGGGGTTCCCTCCCTCGAGCAGCAAAGCCGCCTGCGCGATCGTTTCCGCGAGCAGGAGCGGGCTCTGCCAGCCCTCCCCCATCGCGCCGCGGGAATTGGCGGATACCCGGACACGGACGCGCCCCCCCGAAAACCCCGCGTCCGGAAGCCGCAGGACCGTATCTACGAAACGGAACGGGTACGCGTGCGGGAGCGCCGCCGGGTCCATCAGGTCTTCTTTTTCTGCTCGATGAAGTCGCAGAGGGCGTTGACCGAGGCGAACGCCTTCACGCCGACCTCTTCGTCCTCGACCTTGATCTGGAACTCCTGCTCAAGCCCGAGGACGAGCTCGAGCGCATCGATCGAGTCGAGCCCCAGCCCCTCCCCGAAGAGCGGCGCCGCGTCGTCGATCGTTTTGGGATCGATCTCCAGCTTGAGGCGCCGCACGATGAGATCTTTGACTCGCGGCGCCAGTTCTTCCCGGGACATCAAAGTCTCCTTCAGCCGGAGATTATAGACGTGTCCTCAGGCCATCCCCCCGTCGGCGCGCCAGACCTGCCCGGTGACGTAGGAGGCCTTTTCCGATGCGAGGAAGCCGACGACAGCGGCGATCTCCTCGACGCGGCCGAAACGCGCCATCGGAATCCGGGAGAGGAACTCCTGGCGGGCCTCCTCCTTCAAGTGCGCGATGATCTCGGTGTCCACGAGGCCCGGCGCGACGGCGTTGACCGTGATGGCGCGTGGAGCGAGCTCGAGCGCCAGCGCCTTCGTCATGGCGATCAGGCCTCCCTTGGCCGCCGAATAGTTCGCCTGACCCGCGTGGCCGGAGATCCCGCTGACGGACACGATGTTGATGATCCGGCCCGAGCTCTTGTGGAGCATTCCGCGGATGAACGCCTTCGTGACGCGAAACGCGCCCTTCAGGTCGACGTCGAGCACGTAGTCCCAGTCCTCCTCCTTCATGAAGGCGAAGAGCGAGTCCTTGATGACGCCCGCGTTGTTGACGAGGATGTCGGCGCCCCCGAAGTCGGAGGTGACCCGGTCCGCGAGGACCTTGATCTCCTCGAGCTTCCGGACGTCCGCGGCGAGCGCGAGAGCCTGGCCTCCGAGACTCCGGATCTCGGCGGCCGTCGCCTCGGCACGCGCCAGATCGCTCCGGCACGTCAGGACGACCCGGGCGCCGGAGGCCGCAAGCTCGAGCGAGATGGCGCGTCCGATGCCGCGAGAGCCGCCGGTGACGACTGCGGTTTTCATCCCGGCCGGACTATATCCACCGCGGCGCGGATCGCGGCCTCGGAGCCGGCGGGGTGGCAGCGGGTCGTCCGGTCGATCCACCGGACCATGCGCGTGAGCATCTCCCCGGGGCCGACCTCGAGGAAGACACGAAAACCGTCTCCGGCCATCGCCTCGAACGTGTCTTTCCACAGCGTCGGATGACAGAACGCCGTGCCGAGGAGGCGGCGGATCTCCGAGCCTCGGGTCACCGCGCGGCCCTCCGGCCCGTAGTACGGCACATCCGGGTCGCGGATGGTCTCGAGCGACGCGATCATCGGCGCGATCGCCTCGGCCACCGGCGCCATCAGCTCGCTGTGAATCGGCCAGTTCATCGTCAGTGGAAGGACCGAGAGCGCGCGGGACCGGAGGCCCTCCAAAGCCGCCCGCACTCCCTCGGAGGAGCCGGTCAGCACGAACTGTGTCGAGGCGTTGACGTTCCCGATCCACACCGGGAGCCCCCGTTCGCGCAGCGCCGCGCACTCGGCATCGACCGCTTCTCGACGCGCTCCGATGACCGCGCCCATCGCGCCTCGAATCCCCAGCTTCTCCGTTTCCTTCCAGACGGCCACGAGCACGTCGAGCGCTTCCTCGTAGGAGATTCCGCCCGCCGCGACCATGGCGGCGTAGTTGCCGAGGCTGTAGCCGGCCGTGGAGCCCGGACGGATGCCCTCGCGCGCGAGAGCGCGGCTGGCGAGTGTCGAGACGAGATAGACGCCGGCCTGCGCCGCGAGGTTGTCCCGCAACGCCTCTTCGGGGCCTTCGAACATGACGCGGGGCAGATCGCGGCCGCAGCGCGCGGACGTCAGCGCGAAGAGCTCCCGCGCAGACGGGTCGGAGTCGTAGAAGTCCCGCCCCATGCCGATCCACTCGGAGAGCTGGCCCGGGAAGAGGAAGGCAAGAGCGGTTGTCATGCGGGCTCGAGCCGGGGCAGGACGTCGGCGAGCGCGACACACCGATCCTCCGAAAGCCACCGCGCGAACCGATTCGGAAACCGGCGCAGACCGAGGAAGTGCACCGTGCGCGCGAGGGGCGGCAATCCGTCCATGCGCGGATGGTCCGGGTCGAGCTCCCAGGGGTGGAACGTGAAGACCGCCGGCTCGCCCCGGTCGCGGAAGCTCCGCTCCGCGGCGGCGAGCCTCCGCGGCGGCAGGACGCGGAACGGCCAGGCGCCTCCCATGGGGAGACGGCGCCCGCAGAACGTCCCTGTCAGCGGCGGTATCTCTGTCAACGACCAGCCGTCGCGCGCGATGCGGCTGGGCCCCGGTGCGTTGTCCGCGCTGCCGAGCGGCGGCACCGGCATCATCGAGGCGTCGCACTGGAATCCCGCGGCGGCCAGAGTTGCCAGCTCCGGGGAGGCCGGATGCCGGATCGACCACTCGGCGGCGCGGTAGGAAACGGCGCGGTCCCCCGCGGCCTCCTCGACGCTCTCCCGCGAGCGCAGAAGGTCCTCACGGAACTCCGCCGGCCCCATCTCGTCAGCCCGTCGGTGCAGGTCGCCGTGGACCCCGATCTCGTGGCCGCGGCGGGCGGCTTCCCGCGCCAGATGCGGATAGCGCCGGGCAATCCAGCCGAGAAAGAACACCGTCGCGCGGTGCCGGCCCGTCTCCAGCGCGTCGAGCAGAGCCGCCAGCGTCGTCTCGACGCGCGGCACGAAAGAGTCCCAGCGGCGCGGGTCGGAGTAGTACCCGTCGCCGCAGACGTGGAACCAGTCCTCGGCGTCGATGGTCAGGACGCGGGGAGCGCGCCCGGCGACGCGCAGCGGCGTGATGGTGAGCTCGAGCACGGGAACGGGATTGTAGCGGCTGATCGCCGAAAAGACCGATTCCTGCCAGGGGATTGCGCGTCTGCGGCCGCTTGCTCCCGTCGGCCGCGTCGAGCAGCCGCCTAATCCGTTTCGAACACCTTGTAGTACACCGCCCCCCAGGAGATCACCCACGTGTCCCGAAACGGCCGGTAGTGAGACCCGCCGCCGTAGATCGCCTTGACGGGCACGTGGCGGAAGCGCTTCAGGTGCCGGGCCGCCTTCAGCAGCATCTCGGTCTCGATGATGTAGCCGCGCGCGTTCAGCCGGAGCTTTCTCAAGAGCGCGGCCGAAACTACGCGGTACCCGGACTGCGCGTCCTCGATCTCGAGGCCCGTCATCCGCGAGAGGATGCGGCTGCCGATCTCGTTGGTGCGAAAGCGGTAGCCGGGGATGGCGTCGGGATCCGCCATCCGCGAGCCGATGACGAAATCTTCTCCGCTCTCGGCCGCCGCGAGCAGCGCCGGGAGATCGGCCGGGTCGTGCTGTCCGTCGGCATCGACGAACGCCACGTGCGTCGCCCCGCCGTCGAGCGCCCGATTGAGCCCGGCGCGGATCGCGGTGCCCTTCCCGCCGTTCTCGGCGAGGCGAAGCACCTCCGCCCCCGCCCGTTCGGCTTCCGAGGCTGTCGAATCCGTGGAGCCGTCGTCGACGACGAGGACCCGGCGCACGCTCGCGGCGAGGCCGCGCACGACCTCACCGACGGTTGCCTCGGCCTGGTAGGCGGGCACCAGAGCCCACGAAAGAAAAGGGCTGAACACGGCGCGATCCTAACCCCCGCGCGCCGCACGGCGGAAGCGGCTAGCTCCTTTGCCCTCTTCCACATGCGTTGACTCGCGCTGGGCCTTGTGAAAAAGTCAGCCGCCGCATGCCGCAGAGCTTCATCCCAATTTTGATCCTCCTCGGTCTCGCCGGCGGGATGGCGGGGACGATCCTGCTCTTGAACTCGGTGCTCGGCCCGAAGCTGCGCACGAGGGGGAAGCTCGGGACCTACGAGAGCGGGGTCCCGCTGCTCGACGCCTCCCACAAGCGCGTGTCGATCAAGTTCTTCGTGATCGCCATGCTCTTCATCCTGTTCGACGTCGAAATCGCGTTCCTCTACCCCTGGGCGCTGGTGTTCCGCTCAGCCGGCTTACCTCTCTTCGTCGAGATGTTCTCGTTCCTCCTCGTCCTGGCGGTGGGCTACGCGTACATCTGGAAGAAGGGAGCCTTCGACTGGTGAGCCACACCCGTTACCGCATCGCGCAGGCCGGCGAGGCCCGCACGTTCCCTCCGGAGGCGATGGCGCGGATCGAAACGATCCTGAAACGTTACCCGACCCGGCAGGCTGCCCTCCTGCCGGTGCTGTGGGTCGCCCAGGAGACCTGGGGCTGGATCTCGAAGGAGGCGGCCGAGGAAGTCGCGCGGCTTCTGGAGTTGCCGCCCTCACACGTCGACGGCGTGCTGACGTTTTACACGATGTACAACCTGCACCCGATCGGGAAGCACCTCCTGCAGATCTGCACCTCGATCTCGTGTCACCTCGCCGGGGCCGGGGAGCTGATCGATCACTGCCGCAAGAAGCTCGGCATCGGCCTCGAGGAGACCACACCGGATGGCCGGTTCACGATGATCGAGGTCGAGTGCATCGCCGGATGCGACCGCGCGCCCTCGATGATGGTCAACGACACGTACTACGAGCCGATGAACGAGAAGACGCTCGACTCTCTTCTCGGCCGGCTCTCCCGGGAGCCCTGAGCGTGGAACCCATCCTGCTGCGCCGCGTCGGGAAGCCCAACTCGCGCTCGATCGAGACCTACATGTCGGACGGCGGGTACGCGGCCCTGCGCAAGGTCTTGACGTCGGGAATCACCCCCGAGCAGGTGACCGAACAGGTCAAGAAGTCCGGCCTCCGGGGCCGGGGCGGCGCGGGCTTCCCGACGGGAGTCAAATGGGGGTTCCTTCCCAAGGACACGAAGGGCAAGCCGATCTACCTTCTCTGCAACGCGGACGAGTCGGAGCCAGGGACGTTCAAAGATCGCCTGCTGATGGAGCAGGATCCGCACCAGGTGATCGAGGGCGTGATCCTCTCGGCCTACGCGATCCGGTGCCGCACGGCGTACATCTACATTCGGGGCGAGTTCTACGAGGGCGCCCGCATCCTGGACGCGGCGATCGACGAAGCCCGCGCCAAAGGCTTCCTCGGCGAGAACATCCTCGGTTCGGGCGCCTCGATCGAGCTCTACGTGCACCGCGGCGCCGGCGCGTACATCTGCGGCGAGGAGACCGGCCTCATCGAGAGCCTCGAGGGCAAGCGCGGCCAGCCTCGCATCAAACCGCCCTTCCCGGCCGTTCACGGGGTCTTCGGGTGCCCGACGATCGTGAACAACGTTGAGACGCTCGCTTGCGTGACGCACATCGTCAACCTCGGGCCCGACTGGTTCGCGAAGATCGGCCGCAACGAGAAGAACACGGGCCCGAAGCTCTACTGCATCTCGGGACAGGTCAACCGTCCGGGGGTCTACGAGGCGCCGATGGGGCTGCAGTTGAAGGAGCTCATTTTCGGCCAGGACTACGCCCAGGGAATGACGGGCGGGAAGAAGGTCAAGGCCGTCATCCCCGGGGGCGCGTCGGCCAACATGCTCACCGCCGCCGAGATCGAGGACTGCCCTCTCGACTTCGACGGCGTCGCGGCCAAGGGATCCATGCTCGGCTCCGCGGCGATTATCGTAATGAACGAGGACACCTGCATCGTCAACGCGGCGCAGAACCTCTCCAAGTTCTTCTCGCACGAGTCCTGCGGCCAGTGCACTCCGTGCCGCGAGGGCACGCCGTGGCTGTACAAGGTTCTCACGCGAATCGAAGACGGCGAGGGGCGGCCGGAGGACATCGACCTGCTCGCCCGCATCTGCGGCCAGATGGCCAACGGCATGACGATCTGCGTTTTCGCGGACGCGGCGATCGCGCCGCCGCTCTCCTCAGTCTCGAAGTTTCGCGACGAGTACGTCTACCACGTCGAGCACAAACGCTGCATGGTGGGCCGGAAGGCGGCACTGGTGAC
>JBKJWL010000135.1:0-3356 GCA_046716885.1 Thermoanaerobaculia bacterium
TTCGAGCCGTCGCTCCAGAAGAATCTCCTGGTCGCGCTGTTTCTGGGAGGCGCCCTCGGGGTGGGTCTGGCCTTCTTTCTGTCCTACCTCGACCGCACCCTCCGAACGCCGGAAGAGGTCGAGCGGCTCATGCAGCTTCCCCCGCTCGGTGTCATACCGGCGCGGGCGGACTTTCCGGCGCCGGGCGCGGCCCGGTCCCGGATTTTCCGGGGCGTCGGGAAGACGGCAGCGCCGCCGGACGGGGAAAACGCGATGGAGCTCGCGCCCCACGACGAGCCGCGTTCTCCCATCGCCGAGGCCTACCGCGCGTTCCGTACCGCGCTCCTGCTCTCGCGCGCCGGGGGCGTGAAATGTGTCGTCCTCACCTCGGCCCTTCCGCACGAGGGGAAGACGACGACGGCGGTCAACCTTGCCGTCGTGCTCGGCCAGCTCGGGCGCCGCGTCCTGCTCGTCGACGCCGACCTGCACCAGTCCCGGCTGCACGAGATCTTTCGAATCCCGAACCGCGTCGGCCTGGTTTCCATCCTCGCCGAAGGGATCGAACCCTCCAGGGCGATCGTGAAAACGGCCGTCCCGGGAGTCTTCGTGGTGCCCGCGGGACCCGACGCGCCCAATCCGTCGGGGCTGCTCGCGTCCGACGCCATGCGCAAGTTTCTGGAGCTCGCGTCGACCAACTTCGACCACGTGATCGTCGATTCGCCCCCGGTGCTCCCGGTCTCCGACACGCTCGTCTTCGCGCAGCAGACCGACGGCGTCGTTCTGTGTGTCCGCGGCGGCGTGACCCCCCGGGAGCACGTGATCCGGGCGAGGGACCGCATCCTGCGCAGCGGCGTCCCCATCGTCGGCGTCCTGATCAATGCCCTTGCGCCGGACAGCGCGACTTATTACCGATACGAATACGGCTACGGGTATCCCCGCGAAGGCAAGCCGGAGGTCGCGGGGGAGCCGGCAGCCCCGCGCGTGGTCCACACCACCTGAGCCCTCGCGCCGCGTGATCGATCTTCGCTTCCACTGCTGCCGGGTATCGGCGATTGCCCGGAGTAAGGAGGCGCGTTCTTGAGCGTGCAAGCGCCCGCTCGGGTCGTGAGCCTGCGGCCGGGTCCGCGGCGCGCCCTCGCCGCCATCTGCACGCTCCTCTCGGCGATGTGCCTCCTGGCGCTGGTTCGAGATTCCCTGTGGCGTCGAACAGCCGCTGCGTTGGCACTGGACCAGGGGCTTGCGCGTCGGCAGCCCGCGGTCGTCGAAACGGCGGGAGTCCTGGAACAAAGCGACGACGCGGCCACGATCGTCGCCGAGGGGCTGCTGGATGAATGGGCGGGGGCGCCAGGGTACCCGGAAAAGGACTCTGTCCACCGGCTGCAAGGTCTTCTTCTGGAGGCAGTCGCGCGCAGGCCGGGCTCGGCCCACGTCCTGTTGCTGCTTGGCCGGTCGGCGCCGGCGAACGGATCCTCGCGCCTCTGGGCCAGACCTTTGGAGCTTGCCGCCGTGGCAGCCCCCGGTCTCGAAGCGCCCCCGGCGACGCTCGCGCAACGGTATCTGGCGGCGTGGCCGATCCTCCCTCCGGGCGACCGAGCGAAAGGGGAGGCGGCTCTGGGCCGGGCGTTCCGCGGTCCGGCCTTCCTGCGCAGCAGCCTGGTCCTGGCCGTCGACGTCGCGGGAGCCGAAACGGCCGTGCGGCTCCTTCCGAACGATGCGGCGGCGCTGCTAGCGGCAGCCCAGATCCTCCGGGGCAGCACAGACGGGCGGGCCGGCGAGCTGGTCGCCGTTCGCCTCAACGCTCTCCCCACGTCCGCCCAGTCCCTTCCCTGAACGGGACGCCACGCATGTTATACTGGCCCTTCAAGACAAAAACCCTCGTGGCTAGAGCAAGATAGCTGCGATTCAGGGAGAGAGGGTCAGCACGCGTGCCTCTGTTGAAACGGGGGCCCGAGGTCTTTCCTCAGGGCCTCTTCGATCTGTCTTCCGAGGACCTGCCCTGGACGGTCGCGCAGACGCGTAGCCGGCAGGAGAAGGCGCTCGCCCGCCACCTCGAGCCTCTCGGAATCGCCTTCTACCTTCCGCAGCATGAGCGCCGCATCCGCCGCTCCGGCCGGGAGTTTCTTTCCCACATCCCCCTTTTCCCGGGCTATCTCTTCCTGCGCGCCGGCCCCGCGTCGCGAGCCGCCGTGTTCCGCAGCCAGCTCGTCGTGCGCGTTCTCGAGGTCCGGGATCAGGATCTTCTTCACGGGGAGTTGCGGCAGCTGCGGGCGCTCCAGGAGGCGGGAGCCAACCTGGTTCCGTACACGCGAATCCTCCCCGGCGACCTCGTCACGGTCGCCGACGGGCCCTTTCGCGGCTACAAGGGGCGCGTTCTGAGCGATCAGTCCGGTTTGCGTTTCATCGTCTCGATCTCGATGCTTCGGCAGAGCGTTGCCGTCGAGTTCGACAGATCGTGTTTGGTCCGGGAGGCGCGGGCGTCCGCGCCAGGACAGGATCGAAGCGCCGTCGCCTGAGTCTGCGGCGCCACAAGTGAGGGAGGGTCTATGTCGGTGTGTACACCGAAGGGGGCGAAGCCCGGGCGGGGCCATCGCTCCCTGAGAGAGAGGAGTCGGACTTGACGATCGATGCGAGCTCGGAGGCGTCGGCGGCGGATCTTCGCGGAAAGATCGAGGCCCGGTCCGCGGTCATCGGGATCCTCGGGCTTGGCTACGTCGGGCTCCCTCTGGCGCTCACGTTCGTCGAGAAGGGTTTCTCGGTGCTCGGCTTCGACGTCGACGCGTCGAAAGTCGAGGCCTTGAGCGCCGGACGCAACTACATCAAGCACCTCGACGGGAACCGGCTGGCGCGGGCCGTGTCCGGACGCCTCTTCCAGGCGACCTCCGACTTTCAGCGGCTCGGGGAGCCGGACGCCCTGATCATCTGCGTGCCCACCCCGCTGACGCCGCAGCGGGAGCCCGACATGAGCTACGTGATCAACACGGTCCAGCACATTCGGGCGCGGTTGCGGGCAGGCCAGCTCGTGGTTCTCGAGTCGACCACCTATCCGGGCACGACGGACGAGCTCGTGCGGGGGCTCCTCGAAGAGTCCGGTCTGCGGTGCGGCCGGGATTTCTATCTCGCGTTCTCCCCCGAACGGGAGGACCCGGGAAACGCGAGCTTCAGCACGGCGACGATTCCGAAGATCGTCGGCGGCGTGGACGAGACCGGAGGGGATCTGGCACAGGGCCTTTACGACCAGGTCGTGGTGCGGACCGTCCGCGTCGGCAACGCCCGCGAGGCCGAGGCGGCAAAGCTCGTCGAGAACATCTTCCGGGCAGTCAACATCGCGCTCGTCAACGAGCTCAAGATCGTGTTCGACCGCATGGGGATCGACGTCT
>JBKJWL010000136.1:0-17374 GCA_046716885.1 Thermoanaerobaculia bacterium
GGAGCGAAGCACCACGATGCCGAACGAGACCGGACTGCAGACGGCCTACTCCGAAGACCTGATCCCCGGCGCCCGCAACGCCATCCAGACCTGCCTGCGGCTGCGTCCCTCCGAGCGTCTGACGATCATCACCGACCGCGAGACCGAGGAGATCGCCGCGAGCCTCGCCGGAGAGGCGCGGGAGATCGGATCGACGGTCGAAGTTCTCGTCATGGAAGACTACGGGCCGCGTCCGATGCTCGCGCTGCCGGCCCCGGTCGAGGCCGCGCTCGAGCGCGCGGACGTGTCGATCTACGCGGGCCAGCCCAAGGAGGGCGAGCTCGCATTCCGCCGCGCCTTGACCGCCATCATCGACCGGCGGCAGATCCGCCACGCGCACATGGTCTGCATCACGCACCGGATCATGGTGGAGGCGATGCGCGCGAACTTCGACGACGTCGACGCGATCTCCTGCCGCGTCCTCGACCGCGCCGTGAAGGCGACCCGCATCCTCGCGACCTCCCCCAGCGGCTCGCGCGTCGAAGCGACGTTCGACCCTGCGATCAAGTGGCTGAAGACCTCCGGCATCATCTCAACCTCCAAGTGGGGCAACCTGCCGGGCGGCGAGGTGCTGACCGCGCCCGCCCGTGTGGACGGCGTCTACGTAGCCGACGGCGTCGTCGGCGACTACCTTTGCGCGCGGTATGGAGACCTGAAGGAGAACCCCCTCACCGTCGAGATCGAGGACAGCCGGATCGTGGACATCCGGTGCAAGCGGCAGGACCTCGTCGAGGACTTCCGCGCCTACACCGCGACCGACGAAAACTCCAATCGCGTCGGCGAGTTCGCGATCGGGACGAACATCGCGGTCCACGACGTCATCGGCAACATTCTCCAGGACGAGAAGCTCCCGACCCTGCACATCGCCTTCGGCCACCCGTACGCCGAGCACACCGGCGCGCCGTGGCGGAGCACCACGCATATCGACATCGTCGGCCGCAGCTTCAGCATCTGGTTCGACGGGGACCTGGTGATGGAGGCCGGCAAGTTTCTCATCTGACCGCGCAGCCGTCGCCCGCACGGAGATAGCATCCCGCGCGAGGGCTCGCGATGATCCCGGATCTGCGCCGCGCCTACAACTCCGCCTTCTCCGACGAGAAGTTCCGCTCGTACCAGCGCCGCCTCGAGGAGCGCGGCGGCATGGCGATCCCCTTCCGCCTCGCGGAGAGCCCCGTGTTCCTGCCGCCGGAGCTGCGCGACGAGATGGTCGCCGCGTCCCTCGAGATCTTCCGGCAGCTTTCGACGCCCGACGCGCTCCGGCGCTCGGAGGCGGCGGTGCCGAAGGCGTTCGACATCCCGGGCGCCGGCCCCTGGCCGGTCTTCGCCGTCACGGACTTCGCGGTCACGCGCGGGGAGGGCGGCTGCCTCGCGCCGAAGCTCATCGAGCTCCAGGCCTTTCCGACGCTCTACGGGTTCCAGGTCGCCCAGAACGAGGAGCTCGCGGCGATCTGTCCGGACCCCGCGCGGCTCGACTGGTACCTCTCGGGCCTCGACGCCGACGGGTACAAGCGCATCGTGGGCGAGGCGATCCTCGCGGGCCTGCCGGCCGAGAACGTGGTGCTCCTCGACCTGGACCCGCCGCGCCAGAAGACCGCGATCGACTTCGTTTTCACCGAGCAGTTCTGGGGCGTGCGCGCGGTCGATCCCGGGGAGATCGAGAAGCGGGGCCGCGAGCTCTGGTACCGGCGCGACGGGAAGCCCACGCGAATTCACCGGATCTACAACCGGCTCATCTTCGACGAGCTCCAGGCCAAGGGCGTCGCGCTCCCCTTCGATCTCACCTCTCGGCTCGATGTGTCCTGGGCCGGACACCCCAACTGGTACTTCCGGTGGTCGAAGCACTGCCTGCCGGACTTGAAGCACCCGGCCGTGCCCGAGGCCGTCTTTCTGTCGGACCTCTCGCACCTTCCGCCGGACCTGGAGAACTGGGTGTTGAAGCCGCTCTTCTCCTTCGCCGGCGCGGGCGTGAAGGTCGACGTCACCGCGGCGGACCTCGCGGCCGTGCCGCCGGCCGAGCGGGCCCAGACGATCCTGATGCGGAAAGTCGACTACGCGCCCGCGATCGAGACGACCGACGGCAACTTCTCCAAGGTCGAGGTGCGCGTGATGTTCGTGTGGAGGGAGGGGAAGCCCTTCCCGGTCACGACCCTCGCCCGCCTCTCCCAGGGAAAGATGATGGGCGTCAACTACAACAAGGACCGCACCTGGGTCGGGTCGTCGGGTTGTGTCTGGCCGGCCTAGACGTTCCTCGCCGTCCTACGAAATCCTCGCGGATCGCCGTCTCAGGTCGACATCACCCCTTTGCCAGCCTTGCGCTTGGCGACGGGACCCTTTCCACCAGGTTTCTTCGCGGCTCGCTTCTTGGCTGCGGTCATTCTGCCGCCTCTGCTCTTCTTCGCCATCTCGAATACCTCCTAGTCGTCGGACCTCCGGGTCGGAGGCCGAGACCTTTCAATACTCCCACCGATGACTCCCGTCAAGTGACGTCGAAGGGCCGCCGTCCCCTCCAACGCTACGGCACGAATTACTAGACTCCGGACAACGGCCCGGCGAGAACCGCGCGGCGACGCCTGCGCGCAGTACAATCCCCGGCACTTCTATGCCCCTGGCGGCCGGATCGCGCCTCGGCTCGTACGAGATTCTCGCGCCGCTCGGCGCGGGTGGGATGGGAGAGGTCTACCGGGCGCGCGATACGAAGCTCGCCCGCGAGGTCGCGATCAAAGTGCTGCCGGCCGAGCTGGCCCAGGACCCGGGGGCACTGAAGCGGTTCGAGCGCGAGGCCAGGGCCGTTGCCGCGCTGTCGCATTCGAACATCCTCGCGATTCACGACTTCGGATCCTTCGACGGCATCACCTACGCCGTCACCGAGCTGCTCCAGGGGGACACGCTGCGGGAGAGACTCGACCACGGCGCGCTCTCTCCACGCCGCTCGGCCGAGATCGCGAGGGACATCGCCCTCGGCCTCGCCGCCGCGCATGAGAAAGGCCTGGTCCATCGCGATCTGAAGCCCGAGAACCTGTTCCTGACCAGAGACGGCGCCGTCAAGATCCTCGACTTCGGGCTCGCCAGCCAGGTCCCCACGAGCCGGGGCCCGGGCAGCCCCACCCTCACCGACCACAGCGAGGCCGGCGCGGTCGTGGGAACCGTCGGCTACATGTCCCCCGAGCAGGTCCGCGGCGGGCCGGCCGACCACCGCTCCGACATCTTTTCGTTCGGAACAGTTCTCCACGAGATGCTCTCGGGGAGGCGCACGTTCAAGGGTGACTCGTCCGTCGAGACGATGAACGCGATCCTGCACGAGGAGCCCCCGGCCCTGTCGCAGAGCGGACGCCACATTCCGCCGGCCCTCGAGCGGATCGTCGCGCACTGCCTCGAGAAGGCGCCCGGCGACCGCTTCCAGTCCGCCCGCGACCTCGCCTTCGACCTGGGGTCGCTCTCGGCCGTGACGTCCGCGTCGGACGGCCGCGCAATCTCTCCACGCCGCCGATGGCCTCGCCGGGTGGCGGCGGCGGTCGTTGCCGCGGGCCTTTCAGGCATTCTCTTCTGGTCGGGTGCCCGACTCGGCCCCGCGCTGTCGAAGACGCCGGAGCCCACGTTTCGCCGCCTGACCTTTCGCCGCGGAAATATCCTGTCGGCCCGTTTCACACCCGACGGGAAGACCGCCGTGTACAGCGCCGCCTGGGAAGGCAAACCGGCGGAGCTCTTCTCCGTCCGGACAGACACGGTCGAGTCGACACCGCTCGGAATCGAGAAAGCGATGGTTCTTTCCGTATCCTCCCAGGGGGATCTCGCGATCCTAAGGAAGAACGTCAACCTTCGCACCTCGTATGGCATCGGGACGCTGGCCCAACTTCCTCTCGGCAGCCAGGCCCCGAAGGAATTGCTCCGGGACGTGCTCGCAGCGGATTGGGCGCCCGACGGCCGGGAGGTGGCGGTCGTTCGCGTCGTCGGAGGCAAGGAGAGGTTGGAATACCCGATCGGCCGCGTCCTGATGGAGTCGTTCATTCTCGAGCGGTCCGTGCGCGTTTCCCCGGACGGCGCGTGGGTCGCGACTCTCGAGGGTAGCCAGCTCGTGGCGTTCGACCGGAACGGGAGCAAACGGACGCTCGCGACCCTCCCGGGGAGCGTCTACGGCTACGATTGGTCCCCCGACGCCCGCGAAGTTTTCTTCGTCGGGGGAGCGGCCAGCGAATCCGTTGCGCTTCGCGCGGTGGACCTTTCCGGCCGACAACGGGTGCTGATGCCGGCCGTGGGATCGAGCCTGGTTCTCCACGACGTCTCCGCGGACGGGCGAATCCTGCTCGAGCGAGCCTCGCGACGCAGAGAATCGTCCTGCTTCCGAGCCGGTGAGCCCGGCGAGCGGGACATCTCCTGGGGCGACGGCTTGGAGCTTCGGGATATCGCCAACGACGGCCGAACGCTTCTCTTCAGCGACAACGGCGAGGGCCGGACGAACGCCGAGGTCGCCTACCTGCGTCACTGTGACGGATCCCCGCCCATTCGGCTGGGCGAGGGAACCGCTACCTACCTTTCGCCCGACGGGCAATGGGTCCTCGCCGGCCGGGGACCGGATCTCTGGATGCTTCCCACGGGACCGGGCTCCCCGAAGAAGATCCCTCTCGGAGAGATCAAAGGCTGGCCACATCTCGTGCCCGGCGGCAAGCGGATCGCGCTCTGGCGCACGGGGGTGAGTGGAGAGGCTCTGTTGTCGGTCGCCGAACTCGACGGACATTCCTCCCGGCCGGTGCCCATACCGAACTACCGCGGTGAGGGAGTCGCATACTCGCAAGACGGAGAGCTCATGGCGTATGACGCCACGGACGGAAGCCTGATGGTGGCCTCCCTATCGGGCGGCGACGGGCGTCCGCTCCCGGGTCCTCCCGTGGACCGGGACGATCAGCTCGGGACCTGGAGCGCCGACGGCCGCTTCCTCTTCCTGGTCCGGGTCCGACCCGGCATTCCCGGCAGCTTTCACCGACGCGAGATCTCGACCGGCAAGACCTCGCGCTGGCTCGAATTCCAGCCGTCGGACCTGACCGGAGTGACCGCACTCGGGAACGCCATCATCACGCCGGACGGGCGTTCCTACGCCTACACTTACGAACGCGTCGAGGCTTCCGACCTCTTCGTCGCGGACGGACTCCGATAACAAGCCGACCTCGAAGAGGCGGGCGCGGCGTGAAGCCGCGCCCGCGAAACGGAGAGAGGCTTAGCGCTGCGCCGGGGCGAGCACCGGGGTCGGAGCCGTACGGGGTTCGTCGTCATCATCGCGGCCGTCGTCATCATCGTGGTCGTGCGCGCCGCGGTTACGAAGATATCCATGCTTGACGCCGGCCTCGTCCATGAAGATTCCGACGATCCGGCCCAGGTTGTTGATGTCGTGGGCGGTCGTGTCCGTGGCGCCCGGGTAGTCGATGGATTCGAACCCGCGATGCGTCAAGACGTACCCGTGTGCGGAGTCGACACCATCACCAAAGGTCCCGACGATCTGGCCGAAGAGGTTGATCTTGTTTGCCGAAGTGAAGGCCGCGCCCGGATATTCGATCGACGTGAAGCGGCCGTTCTTCAGGAGGTAGCCGCGCGAGATTCCGTCGGCGCCCGACCAGCGCCCGACGATCTGCTTGAGGACGTTGATGCCTTCGGCACTCATCTCCGCCGCTTCCGGATGTTCGATGACCTGATAGCGGCCGCCCGAGTACAGGAATGCTTCGAAGACCTCGTCGACATCGATGAAGATACCAACGATGCGCCCGAGATCGTCGATCCCTTGAGCGGACGTCTGGGTCGCACCGGGAAAGTCAATTGTCGTAAAGCGGCCTCCCCGAAAGAGGAAGCCATGGAAGAGGCCATCCTCCCCAAAGTAATCTCCCACGATGGTGCCGAGGTTGTTGACGTCCCATGCGGTCGTCCCGACAGCGCCCGGCACGTCGATGATCGAAAAGGCGCCGCGCTGGAGCCGAAAACCGCTGTAGGTTTCGTAAAGATCATTGCTGCAGGTGCCGACGATCGTCCCGAAGTCATCCATGCCCAAAGCCTCCGATTCGAGGTAGTTCGGGCAGTCGATGGGGGTAAAGGTCTGAGCCCCTGCGGGAACGACGAGTCCCAGGGAGAACAGGGTGGCCGCGAGCGCCATCGGCAGATACGCGAGCCGGGCGGCGTTCGGTTCCGGTCGCGTAACGTGGGTGTTGTTCATGGAATCCTCCTCGTGCAGTCCTTCGTGAATCGGTTCGTTTCGTGACGCGAATTCCTCGATGCGCCTCCCGCCGCTTCGTTTGGGTAATCTGAAGCAGAGAGGAGGCGCCGGTACGGAGGCGGGCGTGAGATCTTTGCGAGATATCAGCCCCCACCTCACGTCAGACGGGCGTTCCTACGCCTACATCTACGAACGCGTCGAGGCGTCCGACCTTCGTCGTCGACGGAATCCGGTAGCCGGGCGCGGCGGAAAGCCGCGACCGGGTATGATCCGCGCAGCGACCCGAGCGATGACATTTCCCGATCGGAGGATGCCCCTGGCCGGGGCGGCGATGCTGGCCATCGCCGCGACGCTCGCCGCTCAGACGCACAGCGGAACTGTTCAGGGCCGGCTCATCGACGAGCAAGGCTCGCCGGTCGCCGGGGGCACGGTGACACTCGAGGGATCGGCGGCGCCGCAACGAACCAGCGCCGACGCGCAGGGACATTTCCGTTTCCTGCAGGTGCCCCCCGGGGCATACTCCGTAACCGTCTCCGCTCCGGGTTTCGCGACTGTCACGCGGGAGGCCGTCCTCGTGTCGGTCGGCCGCCTGACAGCGCTCGAAATCCCTCTGCGGGTTTCGGACGTGAGCGAAGAGCTCACGGTTTCAGGCGAGACACCCCTCATCGACCCGGGCCGGGTCGCGACCGGACAGACCTTCGCCCGCGAGCAGCTCACCGAGCTCCCGACCGCCCGGGACATCTGGTCTCTCATCCAGCAGGTTCCGGGAATCCAGCTCGACTCCGTCAACGTCGCCGGCAACGCGAGTGCCACGCTCGGCGGCCCGAGCCTCTCCAACCGCGGCTCGGGCAACGTCGCGTACGCGATCGAGGGAGCGACGATCACCGACAGCTTCTACGGCTTTGCGACAGACCGGCAGAACGGCGGAACGAGCATCTTCTTCGACTACGGCACCTTCGAGGACGTCGAGGTCGTCACGGGCGGCTCCTCCCTCGACCAGCAGAATTCCGGGGTGACGATCAACGTCGTGACCAAGAGAGGAACGAACACGCTCAGGGGCTCGGCCCGGTTCCTCTACGCGTCCGCAAACTGGCAGTCGGACAACACGCCCGAATCCTCGTCGGCCAGCGGGCTCCAGACCAACAGCACCCGCTTCATACGGGAGTACGGCGGCGAGCTCGGCGGACCGCTCATCGAGGACCGGCTGTGGCTCTGGGCGGCGGGGGCGCGGCAGGACATTTCCCTGAGCCCGACGACCTTCTCTCCCGATGAGATCCCCATCCCGCAGTCCGCGACACTCGAGCCCTGGAGCGCGAAGCTGAGCGCCCAGATCACGAGCCCGAACTCGCTGACGCTCTTCTACCAGAGAAGCGACCGGAGGGAGTTCGGCATCGGCGTCGCCCCGGAACGACCGCCGGAAACCCGCCTGAACCTTTTGGTCCCGTCCGACTTCTACAAGATCGAAGACTCCCACGTTTTCGCGTCGGATCTCTTCGCCTCCGTCTTCGGCGCGTACCAGAAGCCCCGGTTCAAGTCGCTCCCGGTCGGCGGGCTCGACCGGGACATCCAGTATTACGACTTTCAGTATCACGAGACGTATTTCTACAAGACGTCTCAGCAGCCTCAGTGGCAGGCCAATCTCCACGTCTCGAAATTCTTCCAGATCGGGCCTGCCGGCCACGAGCTCAAGCTCGGCTTCAACTATCGCACGCAGGTCATCGACTCGAGCTCCGGCCTTCCCGGCAGCCAGAACTTCGGGGAGCAGTTTTCCACCGAACTCGCCAAAGCGAACCTGACCCGCGGCGTAGAACTGAGCTTCCGGACGGAGTACTGGACCGCCACCCTCGGAGACACGCTGTCCGCCGGCGACTTCACGCTGTCGGCAGGACTGCGTTTCGATCTTCAGCGCGGCCGCAGCCTCGAGGCACGGTCAATGGCGAACGTAATGTTCGAAGCCCCGTGCGCGTCCTGTGGTCCGCTCGGCTTCCCGGGTCTGCCCGAGGTCCGGTACGCCGGCGCCGACCACTGGCAGATTCAGTTCGTCGACTGGCAGCCGCGGATCTCGGCCACGTATGCGATCGGAAAGAACGAGGCCACGCTGCTGCGTGCGACGTACGCCCGCTACGTGGACCAGCTCGGCTGGCTACCGGGGTTCCTCAGCGGCGTGCCCGGTTCGAACGGCTACGTCTATGGCTGGAACGATCTGAATTCCGACCACGTGATCCAGGACAACGAAGTCGACTGGAACGATTACCAAGGTTTCTTTTTCGGTCTGGACCCCCAGAGTCTGCCCGACCCTCCAAACGAGGTCGCACCCGATCTCCAGACTCCCTCGACCGACGAGGTGACGGTGGGAGTCGATCGGGATCTCGGCGGGAACCTCGCGGTGTCGGGAACCTTTGCGTACCGCAGCACGACTCGCCTCCAGACGCTGCTGCCGATCGGCGCCGGCCCCACGACCTGGCAGCTCGGAGGACGGGCGACCGGAACGGCCACCTCGCTCGACGGCTTCACGCTGTCCTTCGACGAGCCCTACTACATGCTCACGCTCCCCGAGCCGCCCGCGGGCGGGTCGGTGGAAAACCGCCGCGGTGCGACACAGCGTTACTTCGGCGTCGACGTCTCGATTGTGAAGCGGCTTTCGAAGAACTGGATGCTCCGCGCCAACGTCGGGTGGAGCAGCTTCCGGCAGTATCTGACGCCGGAGTCGATCCTGAATCCCAACAATCTCTGGAGTGACGGAGGCCAGAACGACGACGGAGGGCTCGCGACCGCCGTGTCCCCCAAGACCAACGTCTGGCTGAACGCGGCCTGGCAATTCAACCTCAACGGTATCTACCAGGGGCCCTGGGGCCTGACGCTCGGCGTGAATCTCTACGGACGCCAGGGATACCCGAGACCCTACAGGGTCGAGGTAGTCACGGACGACATCGTCACGGGCGACCTTGGGCTCCTGGTCGACCAGGTCGACACGTACCGATACCCCGACGTCTATCAGCTGGACCTGCGCCTGCAGAAGTCGGTTCAGATTGGCCCGGTGACCGTGACACCCGCCATCGAGCTCTTCAACGTCGCCAACTCCAACACGCTGCTCAACAGCGAGCCGTTGGCGGGCACGTACTTCGCGGACAACGGCAGGTTCGAGAAGCGGGCCGACTTCGACGCGACGATCGATGTGCAGAGCCCGCGCATCGTGCGCCTGGGAATCCAGGTGAGCTTCTGAAGCACCGCTTCCGCCCGCCCGAAGGTCCGCGCAACGACGGCTTAGCCTCTTTTCTCCGTACGCGTCGTCGCCGGCGACACCGCGCGGAAGACCATGGTCTCGGGACCGATGCGGATCTCGTCGCCGTCAGAGAGCAAGGCCTTCTTTTCGACGCGCTTGCCGCCGACGTACGTCCCGTTCTTGCTCCCGAGATCTTCGAGCCTCGCCTTCCCGTCGCCGACCAGGATGCGGGCGTGCCGGCGCGACACGGAAGGGTGGTCGATCCAGAGGGCCCCGTCGGGGTCCCGGCCGATGACGTTTTCGCCCTCGAGAAGCTGGACCTCGCGCTTCTCGAGCACCAGCCGGAAGCGGGCCTGGGGCCGGGCTGACTCATCGCCCGCCGCGGGCAGGAGGGGCCGGTCGGCCGCCGCCTTCACCGGCGCCTCCCACCGGTAGCCCTCGCGTCGGATCGTCCGAATGAAGGTCTCGCCTTTGGCGCCGAAGGCCTTGCGCAATTCGCCGACCTGGAACCGGAGCGCGTCGTCGGTGACCGCGACATCCGGCCACACCTTTTTGACGATCTCCTCGCGCGTCAGCAGCCGCCCCGGGTTGTGCAGGAACAGCAGCAGCAGCTCCCGGCTCTTGTGCGTCAGCGGGATCTCCGCCCCGTCCTTCAGCAGCCCGTGGCTGACGGAGTCGTACAGGAAGGGCCCGAAACGATAAGCCATATCGTCGAGATCTCACAAACATCTTATGCCCGCCTCCGGACGCGTGCCCCCTTGGCGCGCAAGAGTGCGTCTTGATGAGTCACTCCACGGGGCCGACCACCGCGATCGATGGCCGCGTTCATTGTCAAGACGTCAAATTCCAGGAGGAGGTCCTATGCGAAGACTCGCCGTAGCACTCGGCTGGCTGATCTCGGTCCCCGTGGCCGCGGCGACCTTCACCGTCGCCAACACCAACGATTCGGGGCCCGGCTCGCTGCGTCAGGCGATCCTGGACGCCAACGCCAACGCGGGAGCCGACCTGATCGACTTCAACATCCCTGGAGCGGGCGTCCACACGATCACTCCGACCAGCGAGCTGCCGCCCATCACGGACACCGCGACCATCGATGGGTACACCCAGCCGGGCGCAAGCCCGAACACGCAGCTCGCGAGCGACGACGCCGTCCTGCTGATCGAGATCAACGGCGAATCCGCGGGCGACAGCGACGGACTCATAGTCGAGGGCGTCACCGGCGTGACCATTCGGGGTCTCGTCATCAACCGCTTCAGTAGCAACATCGTCCTGGGCGGTGGCAACCACCTGGAAGGCTGCTTCATAGGCACGGACCCGACGGGCGCCGTCGCCCGGAGCCGCGCCAGCGCCCTGGGCGTGAGCGCAGGAGGCTCCACGATCGGCGGTACGCTGCCATCGCAGCGCAACGTCATATCGGGCAACAACGGCACAGGGATCTACCACTCGGGCGGTTGGCCGTCCGTCATTCAGGGCAATTTCATCGGAATCGACGCGACGGGGACGATTGGACTGCCCAACTCGATCAACGTGGATGTTGTTTACGGCTCGGCGGTCATCGGAGGGCCGGCCACGCCAGCGGGGGCGCCGCCAGGCAACGTCATCTCGGGCAGTGCGTCGTATGGGGTTTCGACTACGTCGTTCCGGGGCAGTACGGTGACGATCCAGGGCAACCTCATCGGGACCAACGCCAGCGGCACGGCGGCCATACCAAACGGAAGCCATGGCCTTAAGATTCGGAGAGACATAGACTTTCCGACGCCCGGGTACACGAACGTCGGCGGCGCCGACCCCGAAGCCGGGAATGTCATCGCATACAATCTCGGGGACGGCATCGCGACGCCTTTGTTCTTCAGCGCCGTTTTCCGCTCGAACAACATCCACTCGAACGGGGGCCTGGGAATCGACCGCGGTGACAACGGCGTGACGCCAAATACCGACGGCAGCCGTGGCAACTACCCGATTCTCACCGCCGCCGTTTCGTCCGGAGGATCCACGACGATCCTGGGAACTCTGAACAGCCAACCGAACGCGGTGGGAATCAAAATCGAGTTTTTTTCCAATGCTACGTGCGACGCGTCGGGCTACGGCGAGGGCGCGACCCCGATTGGCTCGACGACGGTGAACACCGACGCCAGCGGCAACGCCAGCTTTTCGGTCGTGCTTCCGCTTTCGGTCGAGCTCGGCTCTGTCGTGACGAGCACGACCTCAGGCTCTGAGTTTTCCGCATGCCGGCTCGTGACGGACGTGTTTCCGCTCCAGGTCCTGGGCGTTACGCCGGGGTCCGGCGACGCCGCCGGCGGCACTCCCGTGACGGTCGCGGGAACCGGCTTCCTGCCCGGCGCCTCCCTGACGATCGGCGGGATCCTGGCCCAGAACGTCGTCGTCACTGGCCCCTTCGCGATCAGCGCGACGAGCCCGGTACTTTCCCCGGGCACGCTCAATGACGTCTCCGTGGCCGACCCGCTGGCCAGCGCCACGCTTCCCGCCGGCTTCATGGCCGACTTTCTGGACGTGCCCCAGGGCGACATCTTCCACGCCGACGTCGAGAAGGTCTTCCGCAACGGGATCACGGCCGGATGCGGCGGCGGCTACTACTGCCGCAACAGCTCGGTTCGGCGCGACCAGACGGCCGTGTTCCTCCTCAAGGCGATGCACGGCTCTTCTTACACGCCGCCGACCTGCACGCCGCCGGGTCTGTTCCTCGACGTCGCCTGCCCGGGCCCTTTCACCGACTGGGTCGAGCAGCTCTCGACAGAAGGGATCACGGGCGGGTGCGGCGGGGATAACTACTGCCCGGATAGCCCCGTTCGGCGCGACCAGATGGCCGTGTTCCTGCTCAAGGCCGAGCACGGCTCGGGCCACGTTCCGCCCGCCTGCATACCGCCTGGCGTGTTCCTGGACGTGCCCTGCCCCGGACTCTTCACCAACTGGATCGAGCAGCTCGCCGCCGAGCAGGTCACGGCAGGCTGCGGGGGCGGAAACTACTGCCCGGACAGCTCAAACACTCGCGGGCAGATGGCCGTCTTCCTGGTCAGGACCTTCAATCTGCCGTAGCGGCGCCCAAGCGTTCGTCTTGGCCTGGACGGGGTCGTACGGAAAAGGGCCGAACCGGTACGCCATTCGCTTCGCGATCTCACGAACGTCTCATGTCCGCCTCCGGACCCGGGTCGTCTTCGCGAGCGAAAGTGCGTGATGAAGAAAGGACGGGTGTGACCATGGCCAAGACCCTCCGGATGCCCTGTTTCCGACTGAATGTTTGCGCTGCGATTGCGCTTCTCGTTTCGACAGCAACGCTTTCCGCGGCCACGTTCACCGTCACGAACACGAACGACGGCGGGGCGGGGTCGCTCCGCCAGGCGATCCTCGACGCCAACGCCACTTCCGGCGCCGACTCGATTCAATTCAATATCCCGGGAGCGGGCGTCCACACGATTACTCCGACCTCGGAGCTGCCGCCCATCACGGAGACCGTGATCATCGACGGGTATACGCAGCCGGGTGCGAGCCCGAACACGCAGCTCACGAGCGACGACGCCATCCTGCGGATCGAGTTGAACGGGGCCTCGTCCGGTCCGGCCACGGCCGGCCTCGCCGTCTCCCCGGGTGTCACCGGCGTCACGGTTCGAGGGCTGGTCGTCAACCGGTTCGGTGGGGCCAACATCTCTCTGAACGGCGGCGACCTTCGCGTGGAGGGGTGCTTCATCGGCACCGACCCGAGCGGCACGATCATGCGCAGCCGGGATTCCGCTGCGGGAGTGACCGTCGGGGCCGCTTCCGCACTCGTCACCGTCGGGGGAACCGAGCCGGCGCAGCGCAACGTCATCTCGGGCAACTCTTCCAGCGGCGTCGACCAGCTTTCGGGCACCCTCGTCCTTCAGAGCAATTTCATCGGAATCGACGCGACGGGTACCGCGGCGCTGCCGAACTCTTCTTCTAATGTGAGCCTCCTGGCCGGCGCGGCCACCGTCGGCGGGCTCGCGCTGACGCCCGGAACGCCGCCCGGCAACGTCCTCTCGGGATCGCTCGGCGCCGGGGTTCACATCGGCGCGTCGGGAATAGTCAAGGTGCAAGGCAACCTCATCGGCACCAACGCCACCGGGACGGCGGGAGTCCCGAACCTCGGCCACGGCATCGTCATCCAGCCCGGGGTCGGGACCACGACGAAGATCGGCGGAACCGAGCCGGGCGCCGCGAACGTAATCGCCTTCAATGGCGGCGACGGGGTCTCGGCCAGCTCCTCGGGCGCCACCGGCTTCATCCGTTCGAACCAGATCGACGGAAACACGGGGCTCGGCATTCGGGGCCGCCAGGACTATCCCACCCTTACCTCGGCCGTCTCGTCAGGAGGAACCACGACGATCTCAGGATGGGTAAGAAGCCGGGCTCTCTTGCTGTCGAGGGACGTCGAGCTCTTCGCCAGTGCCACCTGCGACGATTCCGGCTTCGGCGAAGGGGCGACGCCGATCGCCTTGCGGCACGTGTCCGGCGACGGCGGCATCGGGTTTTTCACGGTCGTAGTACCCGTCGCCCTAGCTCCCGGCTCGTTCGTCACGGCGACGGCAACGCCCGGCTACCGCTACGAGGGCGGTACTTCGGGGTTCTCCGCCTGTCGGGTCGTCACGGGCTTGTCCCCGACGGCGACAGCCACGCCGACGTTCACGCCCACCCCGACCCGGACGCCCACGCGCACGCCGACCGTCGCCGGGCCCACTCTCACACCCACGCGCACGCCGACGCCCACCCTCACGGCGACCCCAACGCCGACGCCGCCCCTCCAGGTCCTCGGCATCGCGCCCGCCTCCGGCGACGCTTCGGGCGGGACGGCGGTGACAGTGACGGGGACCGGCTTCCTGCCCGGCGCCTCCATGACGATCGGCGGAATTCTGGCCGAGAACGTCGTCGTGGTGGGCTCGACCGAAATCACGGCGACGACACCCGCGTTGTCTCCGGGCTCGCTGAACACCGTTTCCGTTCCCGGCATTCCTCCGCAATGGGCGGTCAGCGCCTCACTCCCGGGCGGATGGATGGCCGACTTCCTGGACGTCCCGCAGGACGACATCTTCCACGGCGACGTCGAGAGAGTGTTCCGCAACGGGATCACCGCCGGGTGCGGCGGCCCCTACTACTGTCGCAACCACGCCGTCCGCCGCGAACAGATGGCCGTGTTCCTTTTGAAGGCCGAGCACGGCTTGGGCTACGGTCCGCCCGCCTGCATACCGCCTGGCGTGTTCCTGGACGTGCCCTGTCCCGGAGTCTTTACAGCCTGGATCGAGCAGCTCGCCGCCGAGGGCATCACGGCAGGCTGCGGAGACGGAAACTACTGTCCGGCCAGCTCAAATACTCGCGGGCAGATGGCCGTCTTCCTTCTCAAGGCCGAGCACGGCCCGGGCTACGTTCCGCCCGCCTGCATACCGCCTGGCGTGTTCCTGGACGTGCCCTGTCCCGGACTCTTCACCGACTGGATCGAGCAGCTCGCCGCCGAGGGCATCACGGCAGGCTGCGGATTCGGAAACTACTGCCCGGACAGCCCAAACACACGCGGGCAGATGGCGGTGTTCCTGGTCAGGACCTTCCACATGCCGTAGCTGACTTTCGGGCGCGCGCTTGCGGCCGCCGGTCCGTTCCCGGCGGCCGCGTTTTTTTACGGCACGTAGCTCCGGATCTGGACCTTCCACCACGGCCAGTCGTGGCCGTATGGCGCCCCCCAGATGTCCCCGCGGTGGCGGATGCCCTTGGCCGCGAGGATCCCGATCATCTGCGTCGAGCCCTCGAGGATGTTGTCGGTCTCGCCGGTGACGATCGCGATGTCCATCGAGTTGAGCCTCCCCACCCATTCGCCGTCCATGTTGGGCACGTTGGCGGTCGGGCAGTGGAAGTAGCAGAGCTCGTCCCAGTAGCCGTCGAGGAAGGAGTAGATGTCGTACTTGCCGGAAAAGCCCACGACCTTGTCGACGAGATCCGGGTGCCGGAAGCCGAAGTTGACGGCGTGGTACGCGCCGAACGAGGCGCCCAGTGTGGCGACGCGGCCGTGCATCGGCGCCCGGCTCCGCGCGAACGGAACGACCTCGCTCGCGAGATACCGGTCGTACTGGTCGTGCCGGCGGATGCGCTCCGGAGGCGGCCGGTTCTTCGCGTAAAAGCTCTCCGCATCAACGCTGTCCACGCAACAGACCTGGATCGCGCCGGCGTCGATCAGGTCGCCGACCGCGCCGACGAGCCCGAAGTCCTCGTTCTGGTAGAAGCGTCCCGCGGAGGTCGGGAACCAGATCATGGGCTTGCCGGCGTGGCCGTACCAGAGAAGGTCCATCCTCCGTCCGAGCGTGGGCGAGTCCCAGGCGATGTATTCGCGGCGCATCCTGCTCCCTTCGGAATTTCGGCGGGATGATCGCACGTTCCGGCGCGCCCGGCAGAGTGATATCGTCCCTCGCGAAGGTCATCCGGCGGTGAACGGCTCAGCGTTTCAGCATCTGTTCCGCCTGCGCATGGGCACGAGGACGAAAAAGCGCCTCTTCGTCACGGTTCTGGTGACGGCGCTCGCCACGTCTCTCCCCGCATTCCGCCCTCCCGACGACGACTCGGAGTTTCCCGCGGTCTCGTTCTCTCAGCTCGACGTGAATTTCGACGGCGACAGCCACGCGAACTCCGAGTGGGGCCAGGTGTACCTGGAGTACAACGGTTCGGATCAGGCTCTCTACTTCAACCTCACGGTGCAGTCGGGGAACTCCGGGGGGCCCGTCTGGAGGGTCCAGAACATCCCCGTCGTGAGCCGCGAAGGGCCGGGCGTCGTGCAGCTGGCCGCGTTCGACTTCAACCTCGCCAACACGCCAGGAGTCGAGGTGTCGTCTCTCGAGTACGCCTTCGCGCTGACCACGTCGCCGCTGAGCAAGATGCCCCTGCCGCTCGTCGAGGCCGCGGTCGAGCAAGCTGCGTACGTCATCGACACCGGGTACGGCGGGACGCCCATCCTCTTCGCGCCTCCCCCCGAGGCCCTGGTGGGAGGCGCGGTTGGCGGTGGCGGCCCATGCTCGCATGAAGGCTTTCCCAACGTGGACGTGGGCAAGGACGAGTGCGTGCCGGGGGCCACGTCCAACAGCCTCAACTGGATGAACGAGCTCTATGGCCTCGGCATCTCGGTCAATCTCATCACGGTCGAGGCGATGAAAGAAGCGACGGGGTTCGACCCCGCCCTTCCGGGTTGCGACGACAACTGGCCCGAGAAGAAGGCCGCGTACTTACAGGAGCACGAGATCCCGGTTACCAGCGAGGCAATCGACCGCTTCGCCTTTAACCAGATTTTGAACGCGATCTGCAGCGGGTGCGACGTCGAGGTGGGAATCGGCAATCACACCGCGGCGATCACCGGAATCACCAGGCTTGCGGACGGCAACTACTCGCTCGACCTGACGCACGACGACGTCCAGGGCGCAGAGGGCGGCCAGATCACCGAGACCGTGACCTACAACGACGAGTTCGGCCGATTCCGTGGCGCTCCGTGGCTCGACAACAAGGCACCCGAGCTCGTCGTCGTCGAATGTCCCGAGTTCGGGGCTACCCCGACTCCGACGAACACCCCCACGAGCACCCACACACCCACCGGGACGCCGACTCCCGAGCCACCGAAGACGCCGCGTCCGACCAAGACTCCGCCCAGCAAGACACCTCCTCCGACGAAAACCCCTCCGACCAAGCCCACGAAGACGCCGCCGCCGAAAACGGGTACGCCGGAGCCCAAGAGCACGAAGACGCCCCCGCCCACGCCCGGAACGCCGGCCCCGAAAAGCACCAAGACGCGACCGCCCACGACCGGGACCCCGGCCTCGAAAAGCACCAAGACACCCCCGCCCACGACCCGGACCCCGGCACCCAAAAGCACCAAGACCCCACCGCCCACCACCCGGACCCCGGCTGCCAACGGGCCC
>JBKJWL010000137.1:0-2836 GCA_046716885.1 Thermoanaerobaculia bacterium
ACCGACGCTCCCTCGCCCATCGCGAACGCCTTGCTCATGCGCTGATCGATGCCGAGCGAGCTGAGCTTCGAGGCGTCCCCGCTCCGCAGCGCGGCACGCTCGTCGCCGGTGAGGTGGAAGCCCTTCAAGGCTCCGTTCGGGTCTGACTGCAGCTGCCGCCTGAACGCGGCGTCGCTGATCGCGCGCTTGACTACGTCTCCGAGTCCCTTAGACATCTTCTGGTCCGCTCCTTTCGCCGCATTTGGTGTTGACGGCAGCATGCCCGCCAGCGCCCCGCTTCCGGACAGTCCCGGTCACGCCCCCTCTGTGATCTCGATGACGTTACGCCTCCTCTTTGGCCCTATTCGAGCTCCGGCAGCTCCACCGGTTCGCCTTTCGGCTTGCAGACGCCACAGTGGAGCGCATCCTCGACGACGAGCGCCCGGAGCATCTCGTGGCGCTTCCCCCGGAAGACGTCGATGACGAACGGCTGTATCCGCGCGTGATCGCGGCACGCCCCCCGTCCGCAGAAGCGGCAGGCGCCCACGGCGGTGCGCTCGCAGGTCCAGCAGTCCACGCGCCCTCCCTGACCGCGGGCTAGGAGCCGGAGGCCACCGCTCCCCCGAGTCCGGCCCCCACATAATGGCCCGTCCTCTCGCGGAATTCACCAATCGTCTCGCGGGAGCCGCGGACGAGCCTCGCGAAGTCGTCGCGCGTCAAGCCGGCAAGGACCAGCTCCGTCTCCGCTGTAACGGTGGCCGTCCGGGGGCCGCCGAAGAGGAGCGCGAGCTCGCCGAAGCCATCGCCCGGACCGAGCGTCCGGATGGTGGCACCCTCCGGCAGGCGCACAGACGCCTTCCCCTCCCGGATGACGTAGTAACGGTCTCCCGGCTCTCCGGCGGTCACCGCGTCGTCGCCGGCAGGCACCCGCCGCGTTTGCATCCGGGCGGCGATGCGGTCGAGCTCCTGGCTGGCCAGCCCCTTGAAGAAGGGCAGGGCAGCGAGCGCCGCCCTCTCCTCGCGGGAGGCGCGGATCCGCGCGCTGACCTCGAAGCGCTCCTTCACCCAGCGCTCGAAGTGGCCGCGATCGAGCGACCAGAGAACGCTCGGATCGAGCGCCCGCACCGTCGCGCTCCGCGTCGTCCGGTCGAGCAGCGCGAGCTCGCCGAAGCCCTCGCCGGGAATGATCCGGCCGAACTGCTCCCCCTCCGGGCCGACGGCCTCGAGCGCGCCTTCGCGCACCAGGTAGAAGCGGTCGGCCGGCTCGCCGTAGGTGACGACCGTGTCGCCAGGCGCGACGCTGTCGATCCGCAGGTGGTCGGCGATCGCCGCGAGCGCGGCGCGCGGGAGCCCATGCAGGAAGCGGACGCGCGCGAGGGTCTGGATGCGCTCCTCCATCTCCCGCTCGGCGCTTCGCTCCCGCCTGGCGACGTAGAGCCGGTAGCTGGTACGCACGAGCCCGAGCAGCCGCGCGACGACCGCGACGAGCAGCGGGCCGACGAACACGACGAGGATCGCCGCGAGCGCGAGGACGCCCGCCACGCCGAACCCGAAGAGCTCGGCCGCGGCGACGGAGACGCGCGTCTGCCAGAGCCAGACGCCGAACGCGAGCATGAGCAGGGAGGTCGTGATCGCGGTGATGCCGAAGGTCGCGAGGCCGACCTCCCGCGGCGTCCAGGGCTGCCGGCGGCGCAGCTTGCGCATCGCCGTGCCGCGGACGAACGCGAGAGCGCGCTGCCGGAGCAGCGGCGCGTCGAGCGCGTCGACGAGGATGTGATAGCCGTCGAGATCGAGGATCGGCAACAGGTTCAGCACGAACTGGAAGACGAAGAGGCTCGCGGCGCTGAACGCCAACGCGCCGACGATCGTGTCGCCCGCGGCCGCGGTGATGAACGCGCAGATGGCCGCGGTGAGGAGGCCACCGAGCGGCCCCGCGAGCGAGACCACGATGCGCTGATGGCGCGGCGCGAGGTTCATGTCCGTTGCGTCCACGTAGAAGCACGGGAAGAGGTAGTAGACGGCGAAGCCGAGCCGCCGGACGCGACGGCCGTAGTGACGGATCGCGAGGGCGTGCCCGGCCTCGTGCACGGAGATCGAGAGGACCTGCAGGACGGCGAGCGCGAGGATCCCGAGCACGAACGAGCCTCCAAGCGTCGCGAGGTCACGCCCGGGAGCGCGTGACTGCTGGATCCAGAGCCAGAGACCGGCGACGCTGAAGATCACCGCGACGGCCGCGCCGAGCCGCGTGAAGAAGATCCAGCCGAAGAGGCGATACGCGACGTCGATCGGCCGCTCCGCGTTCGACCAGCGCGCGATGTCCCAGACGATCAGCCGGCGGAGCCAGTGCTGGAGCCGGACGATCGGGTCCCGCCGCGCGCGGCGTGCGAAGAGCTTCTCGTACAGCGCGGGCGGCTCGTCCCCGAAGAAGCCGTTCGCGCGAAGCGCTGCCGTGAGACGCGCGAGACGATCGAGCGCGAACGTCCCCGTGCGCCCGAGGTGCTCGACCATGATGTCCTCGATCGTGCGCTCACCGTCCATGAGCCCCAGGAGCTCGACATCGGCCGCCTCGAGCCGGAGGTAGGTGCCCGCACCCTTGTCGCCGTGCGGGTTCTTGAGGACGGTGTACGGCGTGCCGTCGCGCGAGCGAAGATCGGCGCGCTCGAAGTCCGGGATGAGTCGCGGCACCGAGGAGGCGTAGTCGAGCCGGTCACGTAACGACTGCCACACGCCGCCCAGCTCCACCGCCACGGGGCGAGGGTACGGGCAAGCCGCGCTGTCGTCGAGGTGACGCGCCGGGCGTGACCCTCCGAGTGCTGGCGCGGACGGCGCCGAGGCGGATACTCGCGACGTGGAAGGG
>JBKJWL010000138.1:0-9297 GCA_046716885.1 Thermoanaerobaculia bacterium
ATCCGCGCGATCCACGTCATCCACCCGACTTCGAATCCCACGAACTCCCCGAACGCCGCCCGCGTGTAAACGATCGCTCCGCCCGGTTGGTCGAAGAGGCTTCCCGCTTCTGCGAAGCAGAGCACGAGGAGCAGGACGGCAAATCCCGCGGCGAGGATCGCCCACACGCTCGCCGGCCCGAGCAGCGCGGCCGCGGCGACAGGCAGGATCAGGTACACGCCGCTCCCGATGACGTCGTTGATCGAGAGCGCCACGATCTCCCCTCGGGAGACCGCGCGCAGGAAGCCGGGGGTCTGGGGCGTCGAGGAACTCAAGTGGCGCGAATTGTAGCCGAGGCCCGGCATGACGGGTTCCCCCTATACTCCGCACCTATGCTGCGCGCCGGAATCGTGGGTCTGCCGAACGTCGGCAAGTCGACCCTCTTCAACGCGCTGACGCGGACGCGCAAGGCCGAGGCGGCGAACTATCCCTTCTGCACCATCGAGCCCAACGTCGGCGTGGTCACCGTGCCAGACGCGCGCCTGGCGCCCCTGGCGAAGATCGCGAAGTCCGAGCGCATCATCCCGGCCACGATCGAGTTCGTGGACATCGCCGGGCTGGTGAAGGGGGCCTCGCAGGGCGAGGGCCTCGGGAACAAGTTCCTCCAGCACATCCGCGAGGTGGACGCGATCGTCGAGGTGGTGCGTTGCTTCGAGGGCAAGGACGTCGTGCACGTGGCGGGAGCGCTCGACCCGGTCAGCGACATCGAGACCGTCAAGACCGAGCTCGTGCTCTCCGATCTCGACACCGTCGCGCGCGCGCGGGACAAGTTCGAGAAGGGCGCCCGGGGCGGCGACAAGGACGCTAGGGAGTCCCTGGTCGTCGCCGACAGGCTGGCCGCGTACCTGAACACCGGCAAACGCGCACTGACCCTTCCGCTCTCTCCCGAAGAGACCGCGATCGCGCGCAGGCTCTTTCTCCTGACGATGAAGCCGATGCTCTTCGCCTGCAACGTGGCCGAGGCCGAGCTGGCCACGGCCGAAGCTGCTTCGCCCCACGTGGCGGCGGTGAAGCACTACGCCGAGACCCACGTCGGCACCGAGGCCGTCGTCGTCTCCGCCGCGATCGAGTCGGAGCTCGCCGATCTGCCCGACGAGGAAGCGCGGGAGTACCTGGCGCACCTCGGCGTGGCCGACTCGGGCGTCTCCTCTCTCATCCGCGCCGCGTACCACCTGCTCGGACTGCGCACGTACCTGACCGCCGGCGAAAAGGAGGCGCGCGCGTGGACCATCCACGCCGGCGACACGGCGCCGCAGGCGGCCGGCGTGATCCATACCGACTTCGAGCGCGGGTTCATCAAGGCGGAGACGGTGTCGTACGACGATCTCGCGGCGGCCGGTTCCATGGCGGCGGCCAGGGAGAAGGGCCTCGTCCGGCAGGAGGGCAAGGACTACGTCGTCGAGGACGGCGACGTCATGCTCTTCAAGTTTAATGTCTAGGCTGCGATTCGCGCGGCCGGAATCGCCGGCAACGCAACCACGAGTCACCTAAGAAGGCACTCTAAACGAAAACAAAAGGCCAGCGCCGCCTCCCGGGATGGGAAAGCGGCGCCGGCTGATGATGACGAGTTGACAAGACCGACTAGTACCCTCCGGATCCGCCCCCGAAAGGGCCGTCCCTGTCCGGATTGTTGCCGAAGAGATAGACATCGTCGATACGGACGTTGCTGCCTCGACCTCTGCTCGTGTCGTTCGAGATCCCCGCCGCGAAACTCCCGCTGACGGTCGTGTGAGCGATCAGCCCCGAGGCGTCCTCCTCGAACTCGATGCCGATTCCGGGGTTCGGCGGGTTGACGCGGGGGAAATCCCCGGTCGCTCCGGTCCGGAAGCCCGTGGAATTGACCGAACTGAAGACGATCGCGGCGCGTGCGCTATCCGAGACCAGGATGCCGTAGTTGACATTGTTTTCCACGCGACAGTTCTCGATGGCGACGAACGACGTGCCACGCACGTCAATGCCGTTGGTCCAGTTGCGGCTGACGAGATTGCGCAGCGTCACTCTGCGGTCGGCTGGCGCGTTGACGATGATGCCAGGCGCCCCTTGTCGAGCCGCGTTGCCGGCGTCGCCGGACAAGACCGCGTCAATGTTCGCCTCGACACCGGGAGCGGCCTCCAGGGTGACGTTGCCGTTGGCCGCGGTGATGTTGACCACTTCGGGGAAACGGCCCGAAGTCACAATGGTGACGCGGCCGTTTTGATTGGCTCCGTTGTTGGCCAGGGCGAGCGCCGCGTTGATCGTGCCGAAAATCCTGTCGGTCGCGTTGTCCGTGTCCTCCTCGGTGCCGATCCGGCCGTCCCCGTCGAAGTCGCCGCAGGTTCCCGGCGGCACCGAGGTCACGCCCGGACCTCCATTGGCGCAATTGTTTCCCTCGACGAGAACCGGGTGATTGGCGAAGGCCGCGTCGGGAATGGCAAGGCTCGCGAGCGCTACCCCCAGGATGCCGAAAGCAATTCTCGGGCGGAAACCTCTCATGGACTGATGCATCAGTGAACTCCTTTCTGCCCATCGGGGCAGGTTCTTTCTCCTTGGTATCTACGCGCGACCCCCGAGCCTGGATGACGGAGTCGTGAGCGCCGCCTCGTCCTTGCGCGGGGCGGTGCTAGGCTTCGAGCCGTGACAGGAACAGCGCGGCAGTACTCGCTTCTCGCTCTCGTGCTGGGGGCATCCGCGCGAGTGGTTGCGGCTCAAAGTCTAGGGGAGGTGCGGTTCGTGGGGCTCGCCGACGACAACACCCTGGTTCGGTTTCAATCCGACCGGCCCGAGAAGATCGAGCGCGTGCGTGTGACCGGCGTGAGCGGAAAGCTTTTGGGCCTCGACGTTCGCCCCGCCGATCGCCATCTCTACGCCGTAACCAGCACCTACGGCATCTACAGGATCGACCCGACAACGGGCGCTGCCAAGTTGGTCAGCACTCTCACGGTGCCATTCGACGGAGGAATGGTGTCGGGAGTGGATTTCAACCCGCAGTCGGACCGCCTCCGATTGGTTGCCGGCAGCGGTCAAAACCTCCGAGTTCACCCGGACCAGGGCGCGGCGGCCACCGACGGAGCCCTCCTCTATGCTCCGCGCGACCCGAATTTCGGCCGCAAGCCCGGCGTCAGCGCGGCGGCCTACACCCAGGCGGTGGCCAACGCGCCGACGACCAAGATGTTCAATATCGACTCCAACCTCGACCTGCTCGTGCTTCAGGACCCGCCCAACGACGGCACGCTAGCGACCGTGGGAGCGCTGGGCTTCGATTTTGGGCCCCGGACCGGATTCGATATCTTCACCGACCGGGCAGGCCGAGAGCACGCCTTCGCAAGCTCGGGCTCGCTGCTCTACGCGATCGACCTAGAGACGGGCGCCGCGAGCCGGCTCGGCAAGATCGGGGACGGCAGCTTGACCCTTTTGGGTCTCGCCGTCCTCGGCATGACCGTCGCCCCATAGCAGCCGCCTCAGGGGGGCCGGGCACGTCATCCAGCCGCGTTCTCCGCGCGTAGTATTCGGGTGAGGGGTCCAGCTCCGCTACTCTGGCACGGCCGATGCTTCTAAGCGAGCACGATGACTCGAGCACGATGACCGATTTCCCCGGCCGCTTTCCGGCACTCAAGTCCCAAAGCCCTTCCCCGGTCGCGGCCCGGACGGCGGAGGAGCCTTGGCCCGAAACGGACCACGAGATCGTGCGAGCGTTCGAGGTGGACCCGAGCGCCGCACTCGCAGTTCTCTACGACCGGTATGCCAGTCTGGTCTATGGCCTGGCCCTGGCGATCCTGGCTTCACGGCTCGAGGCCGAGGACGTCACGCAGGAGGTTTTCCTCACGTTGTGCGACCGATTCACCTACGATCCCGTCCGCGGGTCGTTGAGCGCTTTCCTCATCACCATGACGCGCTCGCGGGCCATCGACCGTCTCCGGAAGTCCGGGCGGCGCCTCCAACTGCTCGAGAGCCGGGGCGCGACTCTCCATGTCGAGATCGCCGGGGGCAATCCGCTGGAGCGCGCCAGCCTGGAGCAATGGAGCGCCCGCGTTCGCGATGCCCTGGCGCGGCTCCCCGACCGGCAACGGCGGGTCCTCGAGCTCGCTTACTACCGGGATCTGACTCAGGCGGAGATCGCCGCGCAGCTTGATGCTCCGCTCGGCACGGTCAAGAGCTGGGCACGCCAGGCGCTGGCGGAGCTGCGACGCAATTTGCAGGGGCTGCTCGAGTGACTAGTCAAGGCGTGGATCCGGCTGATCTCGAGGGGCGGATGACGCGTTACGTCCTCGGCGAGCTGACGCCCGCGGAGGCGACCGACTTCGAGAGCCTCCTCGCGAAGGACCCCGAGCGGGCGAAGGAGGCACGCTCGCTGCACCGGGCATTCCACCTGATGGCTTATGCGGCCACCGCGACACCGCCTCCGGCCCTGCGCGGGAAGGTGCTCGCGGCCGGTCGGGCTGCTTCCAGCCGACGGAGGGCACAGGGACTCTTTTCTCGATCCTACCGGCCGGCGTTAGCAGCCGCGGCGGTCGTCTTGCTAGCCGTCTTGACCTGGGACCGATACCGTCTGCGCCGCGAGCTGGAGCTGCAGCGCGAGCTGACCGAGGTCATGCAACAGCCGAACGTGCTTCTGTCTTTCTCGATGCGCGGCACGGAGGGAGCCTCGCGCTCCTTCGGCAGTGTGGTGCTGGACCTCGACGGCAAGAAGGCGGCCGTCGTTCTTCGAGGTTTGTCTCCCCTGCCCGACGATCAGGTCTATCGCCTGTGGGCGGTCGTCGGTGAGGTCAACGTGGCCTGCGGAGAGTTCAACGCCAAGGCGGAGGAAGGGGTCGTGCGACAAATCTCCATTCCGGTCGACGCCTACAACGCTCCTATCGCGCGGCTGCTTCTGACTCGGGAGCCGGCGGCGGGCGCGGGACGCCCCGTGGGGCCTCCCGTCATGGTGAGCACGACACAAGCCAGATCTTGAGGCTTGGGCGCCCGAATCCCTGAGAACGAGAAGAGCGATGTCGAGAACGCGCTGGCGCCTCGTGGCGACGTGGTTGAGCGTGGTCCTATTCCCCCAGACCGCCATTGCCCAAGGCTGGCAGGATCACGTTGCCTTCACCTTCAGCGAGAGGGCGCGGGTCGAGTTCGTCGACTGGTTCCGGCCTCCGTCCGACGTGGCGCGCGCCGGCGTCGAGCGGTACACGTTTCTCGGCAGCCAGCTTCGGGCCGGCCTGCGCGGCACGTTTCCCCACTTCCAGTTCGCGCTGGAACTGCAGTACACGCAGCTCCTCGGCCTGCCGGACGATGCGACCCTGCCGGCCCCGTTCGGCAGCCTCGGGCCCGGGGCGACCTACTTCTCCCAGAACCGGGACTCGAACCCGGGGGAAGCGTTCGTCAAGCAGGGCCACATCACTTTCCGGCGCTCGGGCTTCGCGGCCACCCTCGGCCGTTTCGAAATCAGCGATGGTGTCGAGACCCTGCCGGGCGATCCGACCCTGGCCTGGGTGAAACGCTCTCGCCTGGCGGAGCGCCTGGTGGGACCGTTCGGATACACCCACGTGACACGGAGTTTCGACGGTGTCCGGTTCGCGTACGACCGCCCTGACTGGAACGCGACGGCTTTCGCCAGCCGTCCTACCCAGGGCGGCTTCGAAGTGAGCGCCAACCGAGAGATCCACGGAGTCGGCATCGCTGGACTCGCCGTGACGGCGAAACAACCGATCGCTCAGTCGCCCACGGACTTCCGCCTCTTCTATCTCTACTACGAAGACCGCCGGCGCGGGCCGGTGAAGGTCGACAACCGACCGCTGGAACTGCGCAGGGCGGATCGCGACCCCATCCATGTCGACACCTGGGGTGGTCACGCCGCGATGGTCCGGGAGGTCGGGCCCGGCACTGTCGATGGACTCGTGTGGGCGGTATTCCAGACCGGGGAGTGGGGGACGCTGGAGCATGATGCCTGGGGGTATGCCGTGGAGGCGGGCTATCAGTTGTCGCGAGTGGGGGGCGCTCCCTGGCTCCGAGTCGGCTACAACCGTTCGTCGGGGGACAAAGATCCCGCCGATGGCAATCACGGGACCTTCTTTCAGGTGCTTCCGACCGCGCGTATTTATGCTCAGTTCCCGTTCTTCAACCTGATGAATAACGAGGATCTCTTCGTCCAGCTCATCGTCAAGCCCCACCCCCGGCTCACCCTGCGCAGCGACCTTCACCGCCTGCGCCTCAGCGAAGCGAGCGATCTCTGGTACGCCGGGGGCGGCGCCACCAACGAACGGGTGTTCGGCTTCTCGGGCACCCCGTCGGGGGGGCGAAAAGATCTAGCCCTTCTCGCCGACCTCGGCCTCAACCTCAAGTTGAGCCAGAAGCTTACGGCCTACGCCTACGTTGGCCGCGCATGGGGCCGGGATGTCGTGAGAAAGAGTTTTGCCGGCGAGAATGCGACCTACGGCTACCTCGAGCTCACCTTTCGCCACTGAGGTCCTCGTCTTTGAGCCTCCGCTGAAGGGCAGTCGCGCCTGGCAAGCCCGCGCGGTCTTTGGCTGGGATGGCACCGTCGAGGTGCCGAATTCGATGCGTCGACCCGACTCCCCGTGAGAAACTCATCTGGCCCCATACTCTGTACCGACGGATATGGTTGACCCCGAATATGCCGTTCGGGTCGGCCAAGGAAACCGCGAACTCCAACAGCAACGCCGAACCAAGCCGCAACCTCTTCCCGTTTCAATGTCCAGCCGGGCCTTCCGCCGCGCCATCGTCCGCCCGCCCGCGCCGAACTTCGACGACGGCCTGACGACGGTCGCCCTCGGGGTGCCCGACTTCGAGGCGGCTCTCGCGCAGTACGAGCGGTACTGCGAGGCGCTCGTGCGGTGCGGCCTGGCCTTGACGCGGTTGCCCGCGGACGCCCGGCACCCCGACTCCACGTTCGTCGAGGACACGGCCATCCTGACGGGGGGTGTCGCGATTCTGACGCGCCCGGGAGCGCCGACCCGCGAGGGCGAGGTTGCCGGGATCGAGGACGCGCTCTCGACCTTCTTCTCCGGGTTCGCGCGCATCGCGGCGCCGGGGACGGTGGACGGCGGCGACGTCTGCGAGGCCGGCGACCACGTTTTCATCGGAGTTTCGCGCCGGACGAACCCGGAGGGCGCTCGCCAACTGGCCCGCTACCTCGCGGGGGCCGGCCTGACCTCTTCGGTCGTCGACATTCGCGCCGTCGAGGGGATTCTCCATCTCAAGAGCGGGATCGCCTGGCTCCACGGGCGCCGCCTCGTCGTCATCGACGCGCTCGCCGGCGACCCGGCTTTCCGAGGTTGGGAGCTGATTCCGGTCGCTCCCGAGGAGGCGTACGCCGCCAACCTCGTGGCCCTCAACGATTCCGTGCTCGTCGCCTCCGGATACCCGCGCCTGGAGCAAACGCTGCGCGATCTGGGCCACCGACCCCTCGCTCTGGACATGTCCGAGTTCCAGAAGATGGACGGCGGGTTGAGCTGCCTGTCGCTGCGTTTCTAGGGGGTTGCTGACATGACGAAGGAGACCCCGCCGAGGACAATTCTCCACTCTCGTCGGCGCGTCGAGCGCCGCTCAAACAGACCGTGACCGACCTGGACCGGCGGAACTTCCTGCGGCTCTCCGCGCTCGGCGCCGGCGCGGCACTTTGGGGCCCGATCTTCGCGCTCGAGGCCTCGGAGCTGGACCCGAAGCCTCTGCGCCGGCGCGGACCTCCGCGAAGAGTCTTGGTGCTCGGCGCGGGGCTGGCCGGGCTGTCCGCGGCGTGGCGGCTCGTCGAGGCGGGCCACGACGTCACGGTTCTGGAAGCGCAGCGCCGGCCCGGGGGCCGCGTGCTGACACTCCGCGAGCCGTTCTCCGACGGGCTCTACGCCGAGGCGGGCGCCGGGCGGATTCCGGAGACGCACAACCTGACGCTCCACTACGTGAAGCTCTTTGGCCTGCTTCTCGACCCGTTCTCTCCGCTCAAGGGAAAGCAGGTCGCGCTCCTGCGCGGCCGGCGTTTCTCTTTCACGCGCGTCGAGGACCTCGACATGCGAGAGCTGCCGCTGGAGCTGACGCCCGAGGAGAGGCGGCTCGGCTTAGCCGGCATCGACGAGAAGTACGTGGCGGCGCCGTCGCGGGCTCTCGGGGACTTCGAGGCGCCCGACTGGCCGCCCGAGTCGCTGCGGTCGCTCGACCAAATGAGCTTGGCCGAATACCTCCGAAGCCTCGGCGCCTCGGAGGACGCCATCGCGTACCTGAGTCTGGGGTTCGAGAAGTGGGGCGTCCTCGACAGCCTGCGCGACGCCGCGCACCACCACACCCGCACGCTTTCCAAGATCCGCGGCGGCAACGACCGGCTCCCGCGGGCCTTCGCGGCGAAGCTCGCGGCCCGGATCCGCTACGGGGCCCCGGTGGTTGCGATCCGGCAGGACGCGACGGGCGTCGAGGCCGTCGTTTCGCCCGAGAGCGGCGCTCGCGGAACGCTCCGCGCGGAGTACCTGATCTGCACCATCCCCTTCACGGTCCTGCGCTCGATCCCGGTCGCGCCGGAGTTTCCGCCCGACAAGCGCTCGGCGATCTCGACGCTCGCGTCCGGCTCGGTCACGCGTGTCGAGCTGCAGACACGCCGCCGCTTCTGGGAGGAGCGGGGGGAGAGCGGCTTCGCCACGGTCGACCAGCCCATGGAGATCTGGAGCCCGACGTGGGACCAGCCCGGGCCCCGCGGCCTCCTCCAGGCCTACATGTACGAAGACCTCTCGCGATCCACGTGCGGGATGACGGAGGAAGAGCGCGTGCGCCGTGTCTTCGACGCGATCTCGGCCGTCCATCCCGGTCTCGAGAAGGAGTACGAGGGGGGAGTCGCCAAGTGCTGGGACGAGGACCCCTGGGCGCGGGGCGCCTTCACGCTCTACCGCCCCGGCGAAATCTCGAGCGGTCTGACCCAGGTCATGGCGCGGCCCGAGGGGCGCATCCACTTCGCCGGCGAGCACGTCTCGCCGACGCCGGGCTGGATGCAGGGCGCGATCCTGACGGGCCACCGCGCAGCGCGGGACGTCAATAACATATGAGTGCCGGGTAATACGTTCGCCGACTAGAGCGTCTGGAAGTGGAACACGACCGGCAGCCGTGCAGCCCGCCGCAGCGCCGGAGCCTCATTGCGCCTCCCGTAGGAACTTCTCGAAGAGCTCCACCTCCACGCGGCTCCCGATCGCCAGCGGCATCCGCGCGTGGAGGGAGCTCGGCACGACGTCGAGGACCCGCTCGGTGCCCGTCGAGGCACGGCCGCCGGCCTGCTCGACGACGAACGCCAGCGGATGACACTCG
>JBKJWL010000139.1:0-6880 GCA_046716885.1 Thermoanaerobaculia bacterium
GGCCGACGAACAGAAGGTCTACGCTCTTTTCCGCGGCGATCTCGGAGACCACGTTCAAAGCTCCCGCCGTCTCGATCTGGACGACGACGGACGTCGCCTCGTTGGCCTCGAGGACCCAGTGGTCGAACGGCACGGTGCCGTAGCGGTTCGCGCGCACGCCCGCCAGTCCCCGCTTGCCGATCGGCGCGTACTTGACGCACTCGACCGCCGCCCGGACCGAGGCGACCCCGTCGGCGCGGGGGAAGAGCGTGCCGTCGGCGCCGGCGTCGAGGGCGCGGCCGGCATCGGCGGAGGCCTGGCAATTGGGGACGCGCACGACCGAAGGGAGGCCCGCGCCGTCCGCCGCCCGGACCATGCTCTCAACCGACTCCGGGTTGAAAAACCCGTGCTCGGTGTCGATCACGAGGAAGTCGAAGCCCGCCAGCCCCAGAATCTCCGCAGCGCCATCGGTCGGCCAGGTCAGGAAGGCGCCGAGCAGGGGTTCGCGCGCCAGGATGCGCGTGCGAAGTGTCCGGGCGGCCATCAGTTGGCCCGGTTCTTCACCAGGTTGAACTTCAGCATCTCCGCGTAGGAGACGCGGGAGTCGAGGTCCGCCCGCGCGATCTTGAGATGCAGCGTCAGCCCTTCGAGCACGAGCTCCATCCCGATCGCGAGCTCCTCGGGCGAAGCGGGGGAAAATCGCTCGTCGACCGCCTTCTCCAGGCCCGGCACCGACTTCAGGGCAGACAGATGCTCCGAGAACGGGGTGTCGTCGGAGAGCGTGATCTTGTTCCCGGCCGTGAACCAGGCGGCGATCGGCTCGTAGAGCGGATGGATCTTCTCGGGCGCCGGGGCGGTCCGGGGGCGCCGCACGGGACCGGTCTCCTCGTCGTCTTCGGGCTCCTGGCGGCGGCGCTCGGTCGGCCGGCCGGCGTCCGGGGCGGGGAAGCGCGAATCGAATAGCTTTTTGACGGCCGTCCCGATGAGCTTCTTCGCGATGACCTCGGCGCCCTGCTGCTCGCCCTCGTAGACCATCTCGACCTTTCCGGTGATCGCGGGCAGGGTCGCCGGCAGGTCGCAGAGCCGCGGCGAGACCTTTTTCTCGCCGTTCTTGAGCCCCCGGCGCTCGAGGTTCGAGGCCAGGATCTCGATTGCCGAGATCGGCATGCGGGCGGAGACGCCCGAGGACTGGTCCACGAACTCCGAGGCGCGCGCGGCGAAGGCGACCTCCTCGATGAGCTCTCGAAAGAGGTCCGGGACGTCGATCTCGGGGCCTCCGTCGCGCTCGAGCCACGCCTCCTGCGCCGTGATCTTCGCCGCGGTCTTCACGTCCTCGGGGTAGTGGGTGAAGATCTGGGAGGAGATCCGGTCCTTCAGCGGCGTGATGATGTTGCCGCGGTTGGTGTAGTCCTCGGGGTTGGCCGAGAAGACGAGCAGGATGTCGAGCGGGATGCGGATGGGGAACCCGCGGATCTGCAGGTCTCGCTCCTCGAGGATGTTCAGGAGGCCCACCTGGATGCGGGGCTGGAGATCCGGCAGCTCGTTGATCGCGAAGATGCCGCGATTGGTGCGGGGCACGATGCCGAAGTGAATGACCTCCTCGTCGGAGTAGGTCCGGCGCTCGGTCGCGGCCTTGATCGGGTCGATGTCGCCGATGAGGTCGGCGATCGTGACGTCGGGGGTGGCGAGCTTCTCCCGATACCGCTCCTCGCGCGGAATCCAGGCGAGGGGCGCGGAGTCGCCCTGTTCCGCAAGAAGGCGGCGGCCGTACTTTGTGATCGGCAGGAAGGGGTCTTCGTTGAGCTCGCTGCCCGCGATCGCCGGGATCTCGGGGTCAAGGAGATTGACGAGCATCCGGAGCAGGCGGGTCTTCGCCTGGCCCCGTAGGCCCAACAACAGGAGGTCGTGCTTCGAGAGGATCGCGTTATGGAGTGCGGGCAGCACCGTGCGCTCGTAGCCGTGGATGCCGTCGAACGGGTTCTCGCCCTTCGACAGAGCGCGGCGAAGGTTCTCCCGCAGTTCCTCCCGGACGCCGCGCGGCCTGTACCCGGAAGCCTTCAACTCGCCGAATGTCTGCGGTTTACTCTTCACTCGTGTTCTCCAGCTACCTGCCGGCGTTGCGGGACGTTCAACCCGGTTTCATCGAGGGGACGTTTTCACTTTCGGGGAAGATCTCCGGGAGGGGCCGGGCGGCGAGCGAGGCGCCGCGCCGCGCGAACTCCCGAATGCGCTCGCGGTCGAAGCCGACGAGCGTCTCCTCGATACGGCCCCCCGGCCCGACGCGAAAAAAAGTCGGCACTGTGGTCACACCCAGCCTGTCGGAGGCCGGCCAGGGAGACGGGTCGTAAACGGTCTCCACGCGGGAGCCGAGGCGCGCGTTGAACGCGCGGGTCTTGGCCGGGTCGTCCTGGGAGACGGCGAGAATCCGCAGCCCGCCCTCGGCCGACTGTCGCACCCGCTCGAGGTACGGCCACGCCAGCTCGCAGGTCGGGCAGGTCGTCTTGAACAAAACGTAGAGCGTTTCGCCGGACGGGGGCTCCACGGGCGCGCCGGCCGCGTTGCGCAACGGGATGGAGGGGAACGGGAATCCGGGGTCGAGGGCGGCCACGTTCGCGATTATAGACTTGCGCTCCCTCGCGTTCGCGCGCTGTCGAGATCGAAGGAGGCCCGCGGGTCGATGAACGAGAAAACAACCAACCGGTTCACGCGACGCCAGTTCGTGAAGGCCACCGGCTCGGCGCTCGCGGCCGCATCTTTCCCCGCGGTCTTCTGCGCCCGCAAGGAGACGGCGGGAGGTCCGGCGAAGAAGACGCTGCGCATTCTGCAGTGGAGCCACTTCGTGCCGGGCTACGACGCGTGGTTCGACGGGGTCTACACGAAGCAATGGGGAGCGAAGAACGGCACCGAGGTCATCGTCGACCACATGTCCACCACCGAGATCAACGCGCGCGGCGCCTCGGAGGCGGCCGCGAAGAAGGGGCACGATCTCTTTCTCTTCATCTCGCCGCCGGCCGCGTACGAGAAGCAGGTCATCGACCACAAGGAGATCGTCGACGAGGTCGAGCGCCGGCACGGAAAGATGATCTCGCTCGCGCAGAAATCGACGCTCAATCCGAAGACCGGGAAGTACTTCGCCTTCTCGGATTCGTACGTGCCCGACCCCGGCAACTACCGGATCGACCTCTGGAGCGAGGTCGGATACCCGAACGGCCCCGACACCTTCGAGGACCTGCGTGTCGGCGGGCGCAAGATCAAGGAGAAGTTCGGCAACCCGGTCGGCATCGGGTTGTCGCAGGAGATGGACTCGAACATGGCCCTGCGGGCAGTGCTCTGGTCGTTCGGCGGAGCGGAGCAGGATGCGGACGGCCGCGTCGTCCTGAACTCCCGGGAGACGATCGAAGCGCTGAAGTACATGCGGGCGCTGTACCGGGAGACGGAGACTGCCGAGGTCTTCACCTGGGACCCCGCGTCGAATAACCGCATGATGCTGGCCGGACGGGCGTCCTTCGTCCAGAACGCGATCTCCGTCACGCGGACCGCCGAGCGGGAGAACCCGGAGATCGCCCGCAAGATCGGTCTCGTACCGGCGCTCGCAGGCCCGGTGCGCCGTATCGCGGCCGAGCACGTGATGAACTGCTACGTGATCTGGAAGTTCGCCGAGAACATCGACGGCGCGAAGCAATTTCTGGTCGATCTCGTGGGCGGCTTCGAGTCGGTCTTCCGGGAAAGCGAGTTCTACAACTTCCCCTGCTACCCGTCGACGGTGCCGAACCTGCCCGAGCTGCTGGCCAACGACCCGAAGGCCGATCCGCCCGGCAAGTACAAGGTCTTGACGAACGCGCTCGAGTGGGCGACCAACGTCGGGTATCCGGGCTGGGCGACGGCCGGAATCGACGAGGTCTTCAACACCTTCGTCGTCACAACGATGTTCGCCCGCGTCGCCCGCGGCGAAGCGACGCCGGAGGACGCGGCTTCGGCGGGGCAGAAAGAGATCGAGCGGATCTTCGCCAAGTGGGCCATTGGCTGAACAGGGCGTCCCGGTCGCGACGCGCGCGCTGACGAAACGGTATCCCGGCGCCGCCGAGAACGCCGTCGACGGGGTCGACATCGAGAGCCGCGGCGGCGAGTTCCTGGTGCTCCTCGGTCCCTCCGGGTCCGGCAAGACGACCGTGCTTCGCATGATCGCCGGGCTGGAAGAGCCCACGTCGGGCGAGGTCGTCATCGGCGGCCGCGTCGTCAACGACCGGACGCCGCGCGAGCGCCGCATCGCAATGGTCTTCCAGAGCTACGCGCTGTACCCGCACCTCACGGTCGCCGACAACATCGCCTTCCCCTTGAAGGCCCAGGGCGTGCCGAAGGGCGCCCGGGCGGCCAAGGTCGGATGGGCGGCGGAGAAGTTCGGAATCGTGCGCCTCCTGTCGCGCAAGCCCCGCGAGCTCTCGGGCGGTGAACGGCAGCGCGTCGCCCTCGCGCGGGCGCTCGTGCGCGAGCCGCAGGTGTTCCTGTTCGACGAGCCCCTGTCGAACCTCGACGCCAAGCTCCGGGCCTCGGCGCGCGAAGAGCTGCAGAAATTTCAGAAGGAGATCCGAACGACGGCGGTCTACGTCACGCACGATCAGGTCGAGGCGATGGCGCTCGGCGACCGCGTCGTGATCATGGACCAGGGCAGGGTCAGGCAGATCGGGACGCCCGCCGAGGTCTACGACGATCCGGCGGACACCTTCGTCGCGACCTTCCTCGGATCTCCGCCGATGAACCTCCTGGAACGGGACGGCGCCATCCTCGGGTTCCGCCCCGAGCACGTGCGCGCGGCCGACGGCCCGTCGCCGCCCGGCGCGGCGCGGTTGCGCTTTCGGTGCGCGCTGACGGAGTATCTCGGTTCCGAGCGCCTCGCCTTCGGGCAGCTCGAGGGCGATTGGGGAGGCCGCGAGGTCGTCTGGCGGTTTCCTTCCTGGGAGGCGGGGCCGGCCGTCGGCTCCGTTCAAGACGTGGTCGTCGAAAGGGCGCGCCTGCGGTTTTTCGACGCGGCGACGGGGCGACGCGCCCCGGAGCGGCCCATCTCTTGACACGGAGCGGCCGCCGCGGAAGGTGGCTCGGCCCGGCGATGGTCGCGCCGGCAGTCGCCTACATCGCCCTCCTCGTCGGCCTGCCCGTCCTGCTCTCGCTGTTTCTCTCGGTCAGCGACGCCCGTGTCGGGAGCGACGAGCTCGCCTTCGTCGGTCTCACGAACTTCGCCGACGCCTGGCGCACGCCGGCTTTCCGGGTCGCGCTGCGCAATTCCTTTTTCTTCACGCTCGTCTCGCAGGCCCTCGTCGTCGCGGGCGCCACGGTGCTCGCCCTCGCCCTGAAGGATGCCTTTCGCGGCCGGGGCCTCGTGCGCTTCCTGGTGCTCCTGCCCTGGGTCGCCCCCATCTCGCTCGGCGCGATCGGCTGGAGGTGGCTCTTCGACTCGTTGTACAGCGTCATCAACTGGTCGCTCGCCGCCCTCCATCTCATCGATCCGATGGATCCGCCCATGTGGCTCGGCGAGCCGCGCCTGGCGATGCTGTCGGTCATCCTCGTCCACACCTGGCGGACACTTCCCTTCGCGACGGTGGTTCTGCTCGCGGGCCTGACCTCGATCCCGCGCGACATCCCGGAGGCCGCGGCGATGGACGGAAGCGGCTTCTGGCGCACGCACTTCACGATCACGCTGCCGATGATCCGCCCCATCGCGCTCGTCGCGCTGCTCTTCGGCGTGATCTTCACGTTCACCGACATGACGGCCGTCTACATCCTGACCCGCGGGGGACCGGCCGACGCCACGCAGGTGCTGCCGTCGCTCGCGTTCTTCACCGGCATCCTCGGCGGCAACCTGTCCCAGGGCGCCGCGATCTCGCTTTGTCTCTTCCCCCTGCTGCTTGCCGGCGCCGTCGTGCTTCTGAGGATCGCTCGGCGTTCGGAGGTCACGTGAGGCGGCGGGGTCTCCGGCTCCACCGTCTCGTCGCCACGGGCTTCGCGCTCGCCCTGTCGTTCCCGTTCTACTGGATGGCGGTCACGTCGTTCAAGCGCAACAGCGATCTCTACGACCTGAAGAACAACCCGCTCGTCTTTAACGAAACGCCCACGCTGGAGCACTGGCGATTCCTGTTCGCCGAGACGCTCTACCCGCGGTGGGTGGCCAACACGCTCCTCGTCAGCCTGGCCGTCGTGCTGATCACCCTCGTGCTGGCGGTGCCTGCCGCCTGGGGGCTCGCCCGCCTGGCGGGACGATGGGGCGAACGCGCCGGAATCGGGATTTTCCTCACGTACCTGGTGCCGCCGACGCTTCTCTTCATACCGCTGTCGCGGGTCGTCGCCGAGCTCAACCTCCAGGACTCGCTCTGGGCCCTGGTCCTGGTGTATCCGACCTTCACCGTCCCGTTCGCCACGTGGCTCCTGATGGGGTTCTTCAAGTCCATCCCGCGTGACCTCGAGGACGCCGCCTTAGTCGACGGCCTGACCCGCTTCCAGGCGTTCGTGCGCGTCATCCTTCCGATCTCCTTCTCGGGCCTCGTGACCGTCTCGATCTTTGCCTTCACGCTCGTCCTGCAGGAGTTCGTGTACGCCCTGACGTTCATCTCCTCGGCCTCGCGCCAGACCGTGGGAGTCGGCGTCCCGATCTTTCTCGTGCGCGGGGATGTCTACTACTGGGGCGAGCTCATGGCCGCCTGCCTCTTTGCCAGCGTCCCGGTGGCGATCGTGTACAACCTGTTTCTGGACCGGTTGATCCAGGGATTCACGGTCGGCGCAGTCAAGTGAAGCGCCGAGAGGTACGCGGCGTCAAGTATTGTCGCGACGGCCCGGAGGACGCTTGAAGACGCCCAAATCCGATCAACCGTCCAAGACCCTCGAAGCGCTCCTCCTCGAGAAGCGGCGCTTT
>JBKJWL010000140.1:0-16756 GCA_046716885.1 Thermoanaerobaculia bacterium
CTCGATCGCCGTCACGGCTGGAGGGCCTCGATCTCGGCGCGCCGCGCCTCCACCAGACGGGAATTCGCCGCCGCTGCCGGCGGGGCGTCGGCCGGCTTCCTGCGCAGCGACGCGCGCTCGCGCTCGAGAGCCGCGATCTCGACGTCGAGACGCGAGGCCGTCCCCGCATCCGCCGCGGCGTGACGCGCGGCGCGCAACGCCGCCAGGCCCCGCGCAGTGGACCCGAGCGCCGCGGCGGCGACCCGGCGCTCCTCGGAGGCCCCGAGCGCCTCGGCGATCCGGGCCCTGGCCCACGCGAACTCCGCCGGGTCGGCCCCGAGGACGCGGGACGCCTCTGCCTCCGAGCCGCGGCCCGCGGCGCGGCGGACTTTCACATAGAGGTCGATCTGTGCGCTCGACAGCCGGCCGTTGCCCGGCGCTCGAAACTCAGGCTCCACCCGGGCACGGATGGCGCGCACCGGGTCGAGCTCCCGCGGCTCCAGGCGCCGGCACCCGGCGACGCACAGCATCTCCGTCCCCGCGAGCGCCGCCAGAAGCCACCGGTTCACCACCTCGAGTCTACCCATCGGAAGCCTCTGAGGGCGAATGGTTTCCGCGGCCGCGGCGTTCGTTTACACTTAGCAGGTTCCGGGCGGACGGATGCTCAACAAAATCGGAAAGTACGAGGTCTCCGAGCAGATCGGTGTGGGCGGCTTCGGGGCCGTCTACCGGGGCCGGGACCCGTTCATCAAGCGCACCGTCGCCATAAAGACCTGCCAGGTCAACGACGAGGAAATCAAGCACCGGTTCTTTCGTGAGGCCGAGCTCGCGGGCAACCTTCACCATCGCAACATCACGACTATCTACGATTTCGGCGTCGAGAACGGCATTCCCTACATCGTCCAGGAATTCCTGACCGGCGAGGACCTCGACAGGGTCATCAAGCGCGGCGAGCCCATTCCCGTGACCCGCAAGCTCGAGATCCTCATGGCGATCACCGACGGGCTTGGCTACGCGCACAACGCGAGCATCGTCCACCGCGACGTCAAGCCCGCCAACGTCCGGGTTCTCGAAGACGGGACCATCAAGGTGATGGACTTCGGAATCGCCAAGTCGATGGAGACGGAGTCCAACCTGACGCAGACCGGAATCACGCTCGGCACCTCGGCGTACCTCGCGCCCGAGCAGATCCGCGGCGAGCCGATCGACCGCCGCACGGACATCTTCGCGATGGGCGTGCTGGCGTACGAGCTGCTGACCTATCGGAAGCCCTTCCGCGGCGAGCACCTCTCCACCGTCCTCTACAAGATCCTGAACGACGTCCCCGAACCGATCGAGACGCTCGCGCAGGATGTTCCTCCCGCCCTGGCCGCCGCGGTCCAGGGCGCCATGGCCAAGTTGCCCGCGCAGCGGTACCCGACGATGGAGGCTTTCCGCAAGGACCTGCAGGCCGTCTATCGCGAGCTCTCCGGAGAGTCCGGCGGGCACGCTGGGGTGCCGGCCTTCGCCGAGACCGTGCGAACGATCCGGCCACCATCGGATGACATGGACACGACGCTCGCGACTCCGGCGAGCGGCGTATCCCCGATCGCCTTCACCCCGCCGTCCGGCGCCCTGGCGCGCGTCCCCGCGCCTTCGGAGGCGACCCCCACGTCGGCGTCGTTCGCCGCGGTCGAGCGGCCCAACCTCGAGCTCGTCAACTTCCGCGATCCCGCCGCAGAAGGGTCCGAAGAGGCCTCCGCCGGCCCCCGGCGCACGACCGAGGCCAATACGGGGGTGAGCCGAACGCGCATGATCGTCTTCGGGTCGCTCCTCGCGGTCATCGCGATCGGCGTCGGGGCTTCTCTCTTGCTCCGTCGTTCTCCCGCGCCGGTCGCGCCGAAACCCGTCCCGCCCCCCGCGGCGGCCGCGCCGACGCCGGCACTCGAATTTCCGGAGCCGAGCCTCGGGCAAGGAGAGCCGGCTCCCGCGCCGACTCCGGCGCCTTCCGTCGCGGCCACCTCCGCGCCCGAGAAACCGGCCGCCCCGGCCCGGTTCAGGATCCAGTTCTCCTCGGTGCCGGTCGCCACGCTGTCGATCGACGGCAAGGAGATTGGCCCCTCGATTCCGGCCCGCACACTTTCTCTCGAGGAGGGCGAGCACCGCATCCGCTTCGAGGCGAAAGGGTTTCCTCCGCACGAGAAGACTCTTCGCGTGGGCCCGAAGTCGGAAAGCCGCCTTCACTACCAGTTCCCCGTCTCGACGCTCGTCATCGACGCGCGCGGCTGGGCCGGAGCCCGCGTCCTGGTTGACGGCAAATACAAGGGGACGCTGCCCGATGCCGCGCGCCTGAGGCTGCCGCCTGGCTCCTACAGCGTGACGCTGTCGCGCGAGGGAGCCAACCCGGTCACTGAGAAGCTCGAGGTTCCGGAGGGGGCCCCGAAAACATGGAGCCCACCGCCGCCCGTGCCGGCGGGGGCAGGAGCCGGAGGTACGCCGTGAAACGAGCCCTGGTGTTCTCTGTCGGGTTGATCCTGGCCGCCGCGGCCATCGCCCAGAACGCGCCTCGTCTCGAAGCCGACGCCAAGCGCGCATTCGACTCCGGGCGCTTCAAAGAAGCCGGGGACCGGTACGCGAAAGCAGCCGAGGGCGAAGGGCTCACCCCCGACCGCCAGGCGGATCTGCATCTCCAGAGCGCGTGGTCGTACTACATCGCGGGCAACTCGAAGAGCGCCAGGGAACAGCTGCGCTCCGCCGTGACCACGCGCCCCGACCTGCTGGTGATTCCGGACTTCTACAGCCCCGACTTCGCCAATCTTGCCGCGGTCGTGCGGGCCGAGGTCGGCGGCGCCAACGTGCCTCCCATCGACGTCGAGGAGCTGAAGCGTTCGGCCCGCGCCAAGCTCGCCGACGGAAAGGCCGAGGAGGCGCTCTACGACCTCAAGCGGGCTGCCGCCTCCAACGACCCCGAGGTCTTCCGCATCCAGGCCGAGGCCTACGACCGCCTTGGCCGCGCCGCGGAGGCCGACGCCGCCCGCAAGCGTGCCGCCGACATCGAGAAAGGCATCGTGAGCTCGGCGCCGATCGGTACGGCGACGGTGGATGAGACGGCGGAGGGAGCTCCGCTGGATCCCGCGGCCCTCCTCGAGAGCGCCGAGAAGGCTCTGGCGGAAGGGGACGCCCGAGCCGCGGCGTCCTTCGCCCGCCAGGCTTCGGAGGCCGATCCCCGCAATGCCGAAGCTCACCGCATGCTCGGCGACGCCGCTCTGCTGTCCGGTCAGGATGCCGAGGCCGAACGGGAGTTCACGGCCGCGATCGTGCTCGAGTCGAGCAACGCCCGGGCCGAGTACGGGATGGGCGTGGTGGCCGAACGCCAGAAGAAATGGAACACGGCCGCGAGTCATTACCGCCGGGCGCTGGAGCTCGGGCCGAAGAACGTCGCGCCCGCACGCGGCCTGGGGCGCTCGATGAGTGAGCTCGGCGACAAGAGCGCGGCGCGCATCGCCTTCGGCCGTGCGATCGAGATCGACCCGGCATCGGGCGAGGCGCGCAATGACTTCGGGGTCTTCCTCTTCCGTTCCGACGAGCTCGACCGCGCGCTCGAAGAGCTGATCGAGGCCGTCCGACTGGATGCCGCGAGCGCGACCTATCACGAGAACCTGGGGCGGGCTTTTCGGAAGAAGGGGATGTGGAAGGAGAGCGAGCGCGAGCTCTCCGAGGCGGCCCGCCTGGCGCCCAACGAGACGGCCGTGTGGACGGCGCTCGGGCGCGTCCGCGTCGAGCAGCAGAAGCCGGCGGAGGCGGCAGTCGCCTTCTCCATGGCGCTCACGCTCGATCCCCTGAGCGAAGAGGCCGCGACGGCGCTGTCCGCTGTCCTGGCCGGGGCCGGAAAACTGCCGGAGGCCGAGACCGCGCTGGCGAAAGCGATCGAGAACAACACGAAGTCCCCGGCCCTCTGGAACAACCTCGGGGTCGTCCGCACGCGGCGCGGCAACTACGTGGGCGCCGCGGAGGCCTTCCAGAAGGCGATCGCCCTCGACGCGAGCTTCGACGCTGCGAAAGCGAACCTGGCCCGCGCCGGGGAGCTCGCGGCGCTGGAGAACGCCGGGTCGTAGGTCCCGTCGTTTCCCCGCCTGCCGGGCCGAGAGATCGAAACCAGGCAACCGGTTGCCGATTCGGGTGGAGGCGGGAGAGAAGACGTCCGAGAGTGAGCCGACAGTTCACAGCCCTCGAAGCCTTCCCTCCTGTTGACGGTCAACTGTCCACTCACCGCAGCGCATCCAGCAGCTCCTTCAGCATCCTCGCGGTGGCGCCCCAGATGACGTGGGACCCGTGGTGGAAAAAGAGGACCGGCTCGTCGCGGCCCGGGAGCCAACGGCGCTCGAGCGCCCCGGGATCGAGCAACGCGGCCACGGGGACTTCGACGACCTCGGCGATTTCGGCCTCGGCGGGGCGAAAGACGTAGGGGTAGGGGATCGCCCCCACGAAAGGCTCGACGTAGAAATCGGTCACGGTCGTCAGCGGCGTCAGAGGGCCGAGAACCTGGACGTCGCCGCGAGCGATGCCGATCTCCTCCTCGGTCTCGCGCAGAGCGGTTTCGAGCGGCGTTCCATCGTCCTCTTCCTCCACGCCGCCCGGAAAGGACATCTGGCCGCGGTGGTGCTCGACGGTCTCGGTGCGGCGCGTGAGGACGACCCAGAGCGAGCCCTCGCGCACGTAGAGCGGCACGATGACCGCGGCCCGCCGCTGGCCTTCCAACGGGTCGGCCGCGGGAACGCGCTCGCGCCCCTCGAGCCGCGCCCGCACCTCCTCCATCCACAGAACGGCCGAGACAAAGTCGGACGACCTACGAGGCACGGGAGCGGCTGGCGTCGGCGGCGGACCGTAGAAAAGCCTCGACGAACGGCGTCAGGTCCCCGTCGAGCACGCGGTCGGTGTCGCCGGTCTCGTGACCGGTCCGGTGGTCCTTGACCATGCGGTAAGGGTGCAGGACGTATGAGCGGATCTGGCTGCCCCACTCGATCGACTTCTTCTCGCCGACGCGCCGGTCCTCCTCGGCCCGCCGCTCGTCGAGCGCCTTCTGGTAGAGGCGCGCCTTGAGAACCCGCATCGCCATGTCGCGGTTGCGGCCCTGGCTGCGCTCGTTCTGGCAGGTGACGACGATTCCGGTCGGGAGGTGCGTGAGCCGGACGGCCGAGTCGGTGACATTGACGTGCTGGCCGCCGGCGCCGCTGGAGCGATAGGTATCGATCCGGAGGTCCTTGTCGGCGATCTCGATCGCGATGTCCTCGTCGATTTCCGGCGCGACATAGACCGACGCGAACGAGGTGTGGCGGCGCTGTGCGGCGTCGAAAGGCGAGATGCGGACGAGACGATGAACGCCCATTTCCCCTTTCAGGTATCCGTAGGCGTGATCGCCAACGACGTGGAGCGTCGCGCTCTTCAATCCCGCCTCTTCGCCGTCCTGGCGGTCGATCAGCTCCGCCTTCCAGCCCCTCGACTCCGCAAAGCGCATGTACATCCGGAGCAGCATCTCGGCCCAGTCCTGCGACTCGGTTCCCCCGGCGCCGGCGTGGATGGAGAACCACGTGTTCTTCTCGTCCTCCGGAGCTCCCATCTTGACCGAAAGCTCGAGCGCGTCGGCGAAGGCTCCCGCGGCGGCGAGGGACTCTCGCGCTTCTCTCTCCGCGGGCTCTCCCTCCCGGAGGAGCTCGGCGAAGGTCTCGAGCTCCCCCTTCAGCTCGTCCAGGCGCGCGGCGGTCTGGAGCTTCTTCTCCAGGCCCCGCGTCTGGCGGAGGATCTCTTGCGCTTCGGCCGGGCGGGACCAGAAGTCCGGCGCCGCGGTTTTCTCTCTCAGGCCTTCGAGCGCGCTCCGCGCGGCGTCGAGATCAAAGATAGCCGCGAAGCGCCGTAAGACGCTCCGAGGCGGCTCCGAGGTAAGACAGGAGATCGTCGCGTTCGGTCATGGAGGAAGCTCTCAGCCGGCCCGCTCAGACTTCAACTTTCAGCGCGGCGCTCACGCACGAGCCGAGCCAATGCGAAGAGTAGCACGGCAGCGGCGCCGAGGTCGGCCGCACGCGGGATCCAGAACCCCCAGCGGTTCCAGATCGTGCGGCCCTCGAGCAGGCTCACGTCGCCGTACAGGATCGTCCGCTCGTTGCTCCCCGACTCCGTGACGATTCGGCCGCGCGCATCCACGATGCCCGAGAGACCGGTGATGGCCGCGCGGACCAGAAAGCGCTCGTTCTCGACCGCGCGGAGCACCGCCCCGGCGAAATGCTGCTCCTGGGCGCCCGCGCGCCCGTACCAGGAATCGTTCGAGATCGTCGCGAGAAGGTTCGCGCCCTCGGCCGTCTCGCGCCGGGACAGCGAGGGGTAGGTGATCTCGTAGCAGATCCCGACGCCGAGGGCGAGGGATCCGGAGCGAATGACCGCAGGCTCGCCGGCCGCCGAGAACTCGCCGATGTCGTTCGAGATCTGGCGCACGAAGAAGAAGAGCTTCGGGAGCGGGACGTACTCGCCGAACGGCACGAGGTGGACCTTGCGGTAGGGCGCCCCGGCGAGACCTCCGCGCGTCAGCAGCCGGGCGACGTTGTAGTAGCGGCCGTCGGCTGCCTCGTCGACGTCGTTGAAGAGGAGCGAGGGTCCGCCGTGCGCGATCGAGGCGAGGTCTTGCCGCAGCCGTTCGCTCCGGTTCCAGTAGACCGGCAGGGCCGACTCGGGGAACACGATCAGGGCGGGCCACCGGGCGGCCGCCTCGCGCGCCTGCGCGAGCACGACACCGTACGCCGCCGCCGCCCCCGGCGCGGTCGAGCGCATCTCCTCGGTCAGGTTCGGCTGGAGCAGGGCGACCGACAGGTCCGGCCCCTGCGGCGGAGGCGAGGCGAGACGAACGGCTCCCCACGCTCCGGCCGCGAGGGCCAGAAGCGCCGCGCCCCCCATCGGACGCGCGCGGCGCGCCGCGATGCCGGCCGCGAGCAGCGCGGAGACGGCCGCGACGAGAGCTCCCACCCCGTAGACGCCCCAGAAGGAAGCGGTCTGCAGCCAGACCGGGTGCCGGTACAGAGCGTGAGCGGTCAGGTTCCACGGGAACCCCCCGTAGACGAAGGACCGCGCGTGCTCGGAAGCGGCCCAGAGGAGCGGGAAGACGGCGAGCCGCCGCATCGAGCCCGGCGGCCCGCAAGCGACGACGCCCCAGGCCACGGCCGCGGGCCATTGGGCCAGGATCAGCGCCAGAATCCCGAGGGACACCATACCCATGGCGCCGCTCTGGCCCCCGTAATGCGTCACGACGTACACGATCCAGGGGATCGATGCGCACCAGTACGCCAGGCCGAAGAACGCGCCGGACAGAAGGGCCCTTCCTCGGCTCTCCTCGCGCGCCAGCGCCACGAGCCACGGCACGAGCGCCAGCGGCGCCAGCACGGGGAGCTCGAAGGGCGGAAAGGCGAGCGCGAAGAGCAGACCCGAGACGATCCCCGGGTAGAGAGCGCGCCCGCCCCGCTTTCCCGGCCTCACGCGGGGCGTCGGAGGTCTCGCGCGCGGGGTCTCACGCGCCGCCCGCGGCCGAGAGCGCTTCCTCGGCACGGTACGACGACCGCACGAACGGCCCGCTGAAGACGTGCCGGAAGCCGAGCGCCTCGCCGGCCTCGCGGTATCGGACGAAGACCTCGGGCGAGACGTACTCGACGACCGGGAGGTTCTCCCGCGACGGCTGCAGATACTGCCCGATTGTCACGATGTCGACGGCCGCCTCCCGCAGCCGTTCGAGCAGCGCGAGTACCTCCGGCTCGCGCTCCCCCAGGCCGAGCATGAAGCCCGACTTGGTCGTGAGCGACGGGTCGAGGCGCCGGGCCTCTGCCAGCAGGCCGAGCGACCGGTCGAGGAGCGCGCCGCGCCGTACCCGGGTGTACAGCCGGGGCACCGTCTCCACGTTGTGGTTAAAGACGTCTGGACCGGCGCCGACCACGACGGCGAGGGCGTCGAGATTCCCCCGGAAGTCCGGCGTGAGGACTTCGATGCCGGGGCGAGGCTCGAGCGAACGCACGGCCCGGATCGTCTCCGAAAAGTGCGCAGCGCCGCCGTCCGGCAGGTCGTCGCGATCCACCGAGGTCAGCACGACGAATTGCAGCCCCATCTCGCGGACCGCCGCCCGGACACGGGAGGGCTCGAGCGGGTCGACGGACAGGGGCTTTCCGTTCGCGATGTCGCAGAAGCCACAGGCCCGCGTGCAGACGTCGCCCAGAAGCAGGAAGGTGGCCGTTCCGCGGGCGAAGCACTCGCCGCGGTTGGGGCACCGCGCCTCCTCGCACACGGTGCGCAGCGAGTGCGCCCGCATGAGACTCTTGACGGTATGGAGGTCGGAGAGCCGGAGCTTGCGTTCGCGGATCCAGGCGGGGGCCAAGGGCGCAGGCGTCGCGGTCACTTACCGTCCGGGACGACCCAGGGGCCTTTGAGTTTCTCCTCCCGGACGAGCCGGTCAGCGACGCGCCCGGCCTCCGCCTCGGACGCGTAGGGGCCCACGCGCACCCGGTAGAGCCTGCCCTTGCCTCGGGGGTCCGCTGCCGTCAGCAGCTGAGTGGGAAAGCCGCGCCGGGAGAGCCGGCCGCTCAGCGCGCCCGCCTCCTCGCGCGAGGCGAGCGACGCCACCTGCACCCAGAACTTTCCGGAGAAAGACGCCGGGGGGGCCGGCCGGACCCTGGCCGGGGGAGGCCCGGGAGCTTTTCCGGGAGAAGCCTCGGCCAGGGGCGAGGCCTCGTCGGAGGAGGACCCGTCGTCGAAAGGCTCGAGTGTCGAGGGCACCGGTGCCTCAGCCGGAGGCGGAGTCGCCGCCAGGGCTTCCCCCGCCAATTCCGTTCGGGATCCCAAGGAGGCTGAGGCCGTCGGGACAGCCGTCTCGATCGGGGGCAGCTGCAACTGCTCGGGCACGGCCGAATCCCCGGCGGGAAGCGGAGCTTCTCGGACGGTGTCACGCCCCGCCAGGCCGGTCTTCAGTCCGAGAAAGTAAGCCACTCCGAGCGCCGCGAGGAGTCCGACGAACAGGCCGACGGCTTGCGGCGCGGTCATCGAGACCTGGTAATGCGTGCGCGGCTCTTCCACGGGGCCAGTCTAGCGGTCCGGCGCGGCGCTGTCAGCCCGTTTTCAGCGGTCTCATTTGCCCCGGTTCAGGAATGCCGAGATCAAATCGATCGGCAGGGGAAACACGATCGTCGAGTTCTTCTCGTTCGCGATCTCGGTCAAAGTCTGCAGATAGCGCAGCTGGAGCGTGGCCGGCTGCTGGCCGATGATCTCGGCCGCCCTGGAAAGCTGCGTGGCGGCCTGGAACTCGCCTTCCGCGTGAATGATCTTCGCCCGCTTCTCGCGCTCGGCCTCGGCTTGCTTGGCCATGGCGCGCTGCATCTCGGGCGGCAGGTCGACCTGCTTGACCTCCACCATGGAGACCTTGATTCCCCAGGGCTGGGTGTGCTCGTCGATGACCTTCTGGAGGTCCAGGTTCAGCTTCTCGCGCTCGGAGAGCAGCTCGTCGAGGAGGGCCTGCCCGAGGACGCTGCGCAGCGTCGTCTGCGCCAGCTGCGAAGTCGCGTACAGATAGTTCTCGACCTGCACGACCGCCTTTTCCGGCTCGACGACCCGGAAATAGACGACGGCGTTCACCTTCACCGAGACGTTGTCCTTCGTGATGATGTCCTGCGCCGGCACGTCGTGCACGACCGTGCGCAGCGACATCCGCACCATCCGCTCGAAGGGCCAGAAGATGAGCACGAGGCCCGGGCCCTTGGGGCGCTTGCCCAGCCGGCCGAGCCAGAACGTGACCGCCCGCTCGTACTCGTTTAACACGTTGATCCACTTGAAAACGAAGATCAGGAGAATGAATCCCGCGACCAGAAGTCCCGGCATCGAAATGACGTTCCTCATCCGTTCCTCCGTTCGACGTAAAGAGTCATCCCCTCGATCCGGGCGATTCTCACCGGCTCACCCGGCGGGAGGCCGGGCGGCCCGATCGCCTCCCAGTACTCGCCCTGGACCTGCACGCGGCCCGAGCCGCGCGGCGGCGCGAAACCGTCCACCACCCGTGCCTCCGCCCCGATCATCGCCTCCGGGCCGGTGCGCGCCGGCGCCAGGCGAATCTGCACCGTCTTCCAGGTCAGCAGCCCCACGATCGCGAGCGTCAGCGCGAGTCCCGGCACGATGATGCCGAGGTCGACCCGATAGCCGCCGGTGTCGCCCTTGCCGGAAAAGAGCAGCAGCGAACCGGCGACGAGCGCGACCGCGCCTCCCAGAGACAACAGACCGTGGCTGACGACCTTGATCTCGGCCACGAAGAGCAGGACCGCGAAGAGGATCAGGCCGAGGCCCGCGAGGTTCACCGGGAGGACCGAGAACGCGTAGAGCGCCAGCAGGAGGGAGATCCCGCCCACCACACCTGGAAGGATCGCCCCGGGGGTCGACAGCTCGAAGTAGAGGCCAACGAGCCCGAGCAGGAAGAGGATGTACGCGACATTCGGGTGCGAAACGACTCCGAGGATCTTCTCAATGTCCCCCATCCCGCGCTCCTCGACGCGAAAGCCCTTGAGCGCGAGCGTCGACTCCCCTCCCCCGACCCGCGAGATCTTCCGCCCGTCCAGCTGCGCGACGAGATCCGGGACGTCGCGAGCCACGATCTCCACGAGCCCGCCGTCCCGGGCCTCGGCCTCGGTGTACGACGCGCTCTTCGACACGGCCGCCTCGGCCTTCTCGACATTGCGGCCGCGCTGTTTTGCCAGGGTCCGGACGAAGGCCCGTGCGTCCTGCTCGGCCTTCTCGCCGAGCTTCTTGGGGAGGTCCTGTCCCTCGCCGCCGACGGGGTGCGCGGCTCCGGTGTTGGTTCCCGGAGCCATCGCGGCCACGTCTCCCGAGAGAAGCAGGAAGAAGCCCGCCGAGGCCGCCTGTGCCCCGGAGGGCGACACGAACGTCGCGACCGGGACTTTCGAGAGCAGGATCGCCGAGCTCATCTCCCGCGTGGAGGCGAGGAGTCCGCCCGGAGTCGACAGGGTCAGCACGACGAGGGCGGCGTTCTGCATCTGCGCCTCCGCCAGCACTTTCTTCAGGTAGCTCGCGGAGGCGGGGTGGATTCCCGTGTCGATGCGCGCCACGACAACGAGCGGCGAAGACGTGGATGCGAGGGCGGCCGCCGCTGACAGAAAAGAGGTCGCAAGCACCGCCCGCGTGCGCATCGCGCGGTGCAGTCTACCGCACCCCCGGCCGTCCTCCCGGATCGAGTCGGGTTATAAATGCGCGTGCGCATCCGGCCAACCGAGGCGATCCACTTCGCGGCACTGGCCGTACTCTCCATCCTCGCGGCGCTCCTGTGGGGGCGCCTCGCCGCACCCGGGGCGATGCTCCTCGGCTACACCGGACTCGCCGCGGCCCTCGTCGTGATGACCGCGCTGGCGGGGCGGCAGGACCGCCTGCCCGTCCCCCTCCAGCTCCTCGTGGATTTCTATTCGGCAGCGTTCCTGCCGATCCTGTTCAACACGCTCGAGCCTCTGATCGAGGCTTCGCGGGGCGGCGCGCGGGACGACCTGCTCATCGCCGCCGACCGCGCGCTCTTCGGCGTGGACGTGACGGTCTGGATGCAGCGGCTCGTGCGCCCCTGGCTGAGCGACACGTTCTCCGTGTTCTACGCGACCTACTACTTCTTCGCCCTGACGCTCGGGTTGATCCTCTGGGCGCGCGGCCGCGCGGCCGCCCGGAAATTCATCTTCACGTTGATGGTGTGCTACTACGTCTCGTACGCCGGATACTTCGCGATCCCGGCGCTCGGCCCGCGGTTCGCGCAGGCCGGGGAGTACACGGTGTCCCTGTTGACGAGCCCCGTTTCCCGCGCGATCGCCGACGGCATCAACAGTCTGGAGAAGACGAAGCTGGACGTTTTCCCCTCCGGCCACACAATGATCGCGGTGGCGGTCTTGATCGTCGCCTGGAAACGCGCGCGCGACGTGTTCTGGATCCTGCTGCCTATCGGAACCGGGCTCGTCCTCTCGACGGTCTATTGCCGCTACCACTACGTCGTCGACGTGATCGCCGGGGTGGCGCTGGCGTTCCTGGCCGTGCCGATCGGGGACCGGCTGTACGACAAGATGGTCAACTACAGGCTCTTTTCGTAGATTCGATATGTCTTATACAGCGTGCCCCCCCACAGCTTCACCGCGCCGATGATGAGCTCGTTGTCCTCGAGCAGCCAGGACACCTCGGCCCCGGTGTAGCCCTTCTCGAGGAGGAAGCGCAGCGAGTCGGCCATCATGATCGATTGAATCCCGCTCAGGCGGTAAGGCTTCTTGATACCGAGTGTCACGACCCGGACGGTCCGGATCTTCCGGCGCCCCAGCAGAAACCTCAGCCAGCCGAAGGGCAGCAGGCGACCCTTCAGGGGGGCGAAGGCGGCGTTGTAGTCCGGCAGAACGAGCATGAAGGCGACCGGCTCGAGCGTCCCGTCCGGCTTCGGCGCCTCGGCGAGCCAGAGGAGCTCGGGGACGAGGAGCGGCTTGAGGCGTTTGGCCATGAAGTCCATCTCGTCCGCCGTCATCGGGACGAAGCCCCAGTTCTTCTCCCACGCCTCGTTGTAGACCTCGCGGATCTTCGCCAGGTCCTGCCTGAGGCTGCTCTTCCGGACGTTGCGCACGACGATTCCCGCCTCGCGCCTGCGGAAGCGGTCGGCAACGCGCGACAGCCGCGCGAGCGGCTTCGCCTCGAGGGGAAACCAGTACGCGAGCAGGTCGCGGGCCTTCTGGAGGCCCTGCGCTTCGAGCAACGGAGCGTAGTACCGCGGGTTGTAGGTCATCATCAGGACGGGCGGTGAACCGAAGCCCTCCACGAGGAGCCCCGCCTCGTCGTTGAGGGTCGGGTTTGTCGGCCCGCGCATGACTGTCATCTTCCGCTCGCGCCCCCAGACGGCCGCCGCCTCCAGAAGCCGGCCGGCGGTCTCGCGATCGTCCTCCGACTCGAAGAAGCCGAAGAACACGGCCTTCTCCGCGTGAAAGGCATTGTGGTTCCGGTCGAGGATGGCCGCGACCCGACCTACGTCGCGGCCTCCGCGGCGCGCGACGAAGAGCTGCATCTCCCCGTGCCGGAAGAACGGATTCTCGTCCTGGAAGACAGTTGCCAGATCCGCCCGCAGGGGGGCGACCCGGTGGGGATCGTTTGTGTAGATGCGGTCCGCGACCTCGAAAAAACGCGACAGGTCGCGCTTCCCGCGCCCGATCCGGTCGATTAAGACCGGCCCCGCCCCGCTCACCGCGCCCCCGGCTTCCCCCTCGAGGTCAGACGCGGCCCGCTCCCACCAGACCGACTTCGCGGCCAACCTTTTCGAACGCCTCGAGGGCGCGGACGAGCTGTTCCCGGTTATGGGTCGCCATGAGCGAGGTCCGGATCAGGGCCCGGCCCGGAGGGGTCGCCGGCGACAGGACGCAGTTCACGAAGACGCCCTCTTCCTGGAGGCGGTGAACCATACGGAGGGCGGTCAGGTCCTCCCCCACGACGACGGGCACGACTGGCGTGCGCGAGTCGCCCGTGTCGAACCCGAGCGAACGCAGCCCGTCGGCGAAGAAGCGGGTGTTCTCCCAGAGCCGCTCGCGCCGCTGCGGCTCCCGGTCCATGATCTCGATGGTGGCCAGGGCGGCGGCGGCCGAAGCGGGCGGCGGCGCCGCGGAAAAGATGAGTGTACGCGCCCGGTGCTTGATGTAGTCGATCACGGTGGCGTTCCCGGCGATGAACCCTCCCACCGAGGCCATCGACTTGGAAAAGGTGCCCATGATGAGGTCCACGTCGTGCTCGAGGCCGAAGTGCTCGGCCGTCCCGCGGCCGGTCTTGCCGAGGACGCCGATGCCGTGGGCGTCGTCGACCATGACTCCCGAGGCAAACTCCCGGGCCACGGAGAGGATCTCGGGCAGCGGTGCGATGTCGCCTTCCATCGAGAAGACCCCGTCAACGACGACGAGGCGGCTCTTCGCCTCGCTGTCGTTGCGCATCTGGCGACGCAGGTCCGCCGCGTCGTTGTGCTTGAACCTCTTGAGGTTGCCGAAGGACAAGCGCGCACCGTCGATGATGCAGGCATGGTCCTGCTTGTCGAGATAGACGGTGTCGCCCTTGCTGACGAGGCAGGAGATCACGCCCAGGTTGACCTGGAACCCGGTCGAGAAGGTGACCGCCGCCTCCTGCCGCATGAACTCCGCCAGGCGCTGCTCGAGTCGCACGTGGAGGTCGAGCGTCCCGTTCAAGAAGCGGCTGCCCGCGCACCCGGATCCATACCGCCGGATCGCCTCGATCGCCGCTTCCTTGACGCGCGGGTCGTTGGCCAGACCCAGGTAGTTGTTGGAGCCCAACATCACCAGGCGCCGGCCTTCGATGACCACCTCCGGGTCCTGCGCGGATTCGATGACGCGGAAGAACGAGTAGTACCCCGTCTGCCGGACGCGTGCGGCGTCCTCGTAGCGGTAGCACTTCTCGAAGATCGGAGCGGCCCCCACCGTCTCCACCCTGGGCGCCCGGGCGCTCTTGCTCATGCTCCCCCCACTCACGGATTGGTAAACCGCGGGCGAATCTTAGCAAACTTTACAAAGCCGCGCCCCGGAGCCACCCGGCCCGCCGATACCAGTCCCAGACCGCCTTGAGCCCCTCGTCCAGTGGAACCGGGTCCGGCAAGCCCAGTAGCCGGCCCGTGGCCGCGCCGTCGCAGATCCAGTCGCCCGCCAGGATCTCCTTCGCCTTGTCGGCATTGAACGGCCGCGAGCGGCCAGTGAGCCGCTCGACGGCGGACTCGACCGCGCCAAGGGCGCGCACCACGCCGTCGGGAATGCGGATCAGCCGGGCCTTACGGCGCGGCAGGCTCGCGATCCGGGCCGCCAGGTCCCCGACGGTCACGGGCTCGGGATCCGAGAGGAAGGCGATGCGCCCCGCCAGATCGCGCCGGGAGGCCGCGCGGGCGACGGCGAGCGCCGCGCGCTCGGCCCCGATGAGCTGGACCCGGGTCGTCCCGGCCGGCACCGGGATCCATCCCGCCGCGGCCATCCGGAAGTACACGAAGAGGGCTCGGTCGTAGGGGCCGTAGATGACGCCCGGCCGCAGCACGAACCAGTCCCCCTTCCAGAGCCGGGCGACCGCTTCCTCGGCTTCGCGCTTGGAGCGCCCGTACCAGGAAATCGGACGGGCCTCGTCGCCGTCGGACACCGCCCGGCCCCCGCACGAAGGACCTGCGGCCGCCTGGCTGGAGAGGAGCAGGAACAACGCTCCGGGCGCCGTCTTTCCCGCCGCGGACAGCAGGCGCTCGGTCCCACGGACGTTGACCTCGCGATACTCCTCCAGCGTGCGCGCCTTGACCAGCCCTGCCACGTGCACGACGGCGTCCGCTCCGGCCACGCCAGACTCGAGCCCGCCGGCGCCGGAAGAGAGGCTTCCGGCGCTCACCTCGACGGGAAGCCCCTCCAGAAGGCCGCGGTGCGCGCGCGCGGGGTCCCTCGCCAGGATACGAACGGTCCAACCCTCGGACACGAGGGCGCGAGCGACGTGGCCGCCGACGAAACCCGTGGCGCCCGTCAGGAAAGCGATCGGCATGGCGAGCCTCGAATTCTATTGACTCCGCGGCCCCGCGAGACACAGCATTCCGCGATTTCATGGGGAAACTTCGAGACCTGGCCGGCGCGGCGCTGCGCGCCGCTTTTTTCGTCAGCCTCGTCGGCGCCCCGCTCTCGGCAGAGGCCCCGCCCTCTCCTCCTGTCGTCGCGTATCGGATCGAGGTGGCGCTCGATCCCGTAGGCAAGATGCTCGACGGCAAGGAGCACCTCGTGTGGCGCAACCCGTCCGGCGACACGGTCTCCGAGCTGCGATTCCACCTGTACCTCAACGGGTTCAAGAACGACCTGTCGACCTTCATGCGCGAGTCGGGCGGGCGACTGCGCAGCGGCCTCGCCGGGCGCAAGTCCGACGACTGGGGCTGGATCGACGTCCTTTCCATGAAGACGGACCGTGGCGAGGACCTCAGGCCCCGAGCCCGCTTCGTCCAGCCGGACGGAAACGACCCCGAGGACGAAACGGTCCTGGCGGTACCGCTTCCGAGGCCTGTGCCTCCCCGCGGCGCGATCTCGCTCGACATCGCGTTCCGTGCAAAGCTGCCGAAGATCTTCGCCCGCACCGGATATGTCCGCGACTACTTCCTGGTCGGCCAGTGGTTTCCCAAGCTCGGCGTCTACGAGCCGGCCGGAATGCGCGGGCGCCTCACGGGAGGCTGGAACTGCCACGCCTTCCATGCCAACTCGGAGTTCTACGCGGACTTCGGAAGCTACGACGTGTCGATCACCGTGCCGTCCCGGTTCATCGTCGGTGCCACCGGAAAGCGCGTGTCGGAAACGAAGGCGGGCGATAAAACCACCCTGCGATACGTCCAGGACGCCGTCCACGACTTCGCGTGGACCGCCGACCCGCGCTGGCAGGTGACGGAGTTCACGTTCGATCCTGACCGCGACGTCCCAGCGGGCTGGAGCGCGAGGGCCGCTCGAGAGCTCAAGATGAGCGAGGCCGAAATCGCGTTGAAACCGATCGCTTGCCGCCTCCTGCTGCAGCCCGGCCACGAGCGCGGGCGGGAGCGGTACATCCGCTCGACGAAGGAGGCCATAGCCTTCTTCGGCCTTTGGTACGGCGCCTATCCCTACGAGACGCTCACGGTCGTCGACCCGCCGGACGACGGACTCGAGTCGGGGGGCATGGAGTACCCGACCTTCTTCACGGGCGACGGTGCGATCCCCTTTCTCACGCGCTGGCCGTTCGA
>JBKJWL010000141.1:0-23861 GCA_046716885.1 Thermoanaerobaculia bacterium
CTGTCCGCATCGGATTGCGCCCTGTCGATCGCGCTGGGGCTGATCCCCGTCTCCGTCCTCGAGTGCTCGAAGCTGATACGTCGGATCACTGGGCGGTCAACCCCAGGAGCAAGTGGCGAATGAGAGGCCGATTCCAGTTCCAGACAGGGAGAGAAATGCTCTTCAGCGTGGGACCGGGGGCGAACATCCTCTCTTCACGCTGTCCGCCGTCTCACGCCTCCGCGCTTCGGATCTGGCCGCGGCCCGCTCTCTTTCCGGCGTAGAGGGCGCGATCCGCAACCTCGAAGAGATCCTCGCCCGAGCCGGCGCATGAGGTCGCCACCCCGACCGTCGCCGAAATGACCTGTTCGCGGCCGTCCACCCGGACGGGCTCGGCGCTTAACCGCTCGAGAATCGCCTCCGCCTGCCGGCGCGCGGCCTGCGGACCGGCCCCCGGCATCAACAAAGTGAACTCGTCGCCTCCCCAGCGCGCCGCGACGTCGGCGACGCGCTTGGAGCTCTCGAGGACTTCCGCAACCCGCAAGATTGCGGCGCTGCCGAAGGAGTGGCCCAGGTCGTCGTTCAGCGTCTTCAGCTGATCGACATCGATGAGCAATAACGAGAGCGGCTCGCCGAATCGCGCGGCGTGCGCGTGCGCCCGCTCGTAGTGGCTGCGAAACGTCCGGGCGTTGACGAGGTTCGTCAGGGAGTCCCGCTCCGACAGCTTCTGATACTGATCCCGCCCTCTCCGGAGTCGGTCGGCGCGCCGGCCAGCGAGGAACCCCACCGCCGCGAACATGAGGCAGGTGCCGACGAGGGCATAGAGATAAAAGAAGGCGTTCTCGCGAAGATCGGCGAACAAACGCGCTCCGCCGAGGACACGAAGCAGGAGGGCGCCGGCGGGAGCGCCGAGGCCCAGGAGCGCGCCGCCCAGCGTGTACCTCCACGTGTGGGACTCGGCCCAGCCCCGAGGCTTCTCGACGGCACGCGCTGTGGGCGAGGGCCCGATGGCGAGCTCGCCCTTCTCGATCGCGGAATCCATGCTGCCCCCGGCCCCCGCAACCTCACTCAGGGCCAGTCGATTCTGTCATGGGCCGGGCTGATGCAATCGAACCAATCTCCGGTTCCCGGGGCTCCGCGGAACCTGGAAGCGCCAGCCGGCGGCCAGCTCCTCAACGGCGCGTTTCACGGTCGAGAACCTCGAGCGCGTTGTCGTAGATGGCGTCGGCCTGCTCGGGGCTGTTACCGATCGCCGTGAGGCCGAGCTTTCCGAACTGCGAGAGGGCTCCGACCATGTGAAACAGCACGCCCGTCTCCGTGCCGTGGCTGTAGTGCAAATGGTTGATCGTCGTGATGTCGATCAGGTCTTCCGGGCACAGGCCGCGGTACGCATCGGACTGCAGGTTGTCTGTCGAGCGGTAGAACTTGGCGGAGCCGCCCGACGACAGAAACTCGCCGGAATCTCCGTCGAAGTGGCCGCCGGTCAAGAACTGCAGAGCGAGGAATGGGTGCGTCGTCCCGCCGATTCGCAGGTTGATCTCAAGGGCGAAGATCTCCCATTCCGTCTGTCCGGATCCTCGGCCCACAAAGAAATCGATTCCGAAGCGGCTCACGACTCCTCTTGTCGCGAGGGCTTCACCCACGCGCCGTCCGGCCTCCTGAATCAGCCGGCGATACGACTCGGCAGCGGGGAACCGGCAACCTTGATAAACCTGACACGACGGGCCTCCAAGAATCTGGTCGTGCGTCGAGATCAGCACGACTTCGCCTTGTGGATCGATCCGAAATTGTACGCTCGGCGAGGCGGATTCCGGATACTCGAGAAACTCCTCGACGATCCCGCCCATCTCTGAAAACTTTCGGCGATAGCGATCGGGCTCCGTTGGAACGGAAAACGTCAGATGGGCCAGGGCATCGCGGATCGCACCCCGCCAGGAGGTCTTCGGGTACTGAAAGATCGCGTTCCCTTCGCCCGAGAAACTGTCGTCGAGCTTGAGCACCGCCCGGCGGATGCCGGGGCGGCGTTCCCGCAGCGTGGCGAGCGCCGCGATGATGGCGTCCTCAGAGCGCAGGTCCTCGAATCCCTCCGGCAGAGGCACGCCGGCGTCGCGAAACAGTTTGCGGCTGCCGGACTTCGTGCCCAGCGCGGAGAGCTGCGGATCGACGCCGTTCAACGGGATGCCGATCAGGACGGCGAGCTTGCGCTCGAGCGGCGTCGAGTTGAAGACCGTCATGAAGGCGCGGGAGGGATCCGGAATCCCGTAGCGAATGCGCTGAATCAGCCTCGGCCGTTCGAGAATCTTCGCCGTCAGAGAACGCGGCGAGGCGTCATGGGCGCAAAGCAAGGTCAACCGCGCGCGCGCATGACTGGCGGGTATGCCGGCAAGGAGCTCGAAGTAGTACTCGAGGATCAGCGGGTGGATCGGCTGAGAAGTGACATAGACCATGTGCGCCCGGGGGTTGCGAAGCCGGATCAGCAGAAACAGGAGACGCTCCTCGTAAAAGCTCGCCCCCTCGAGCTTCGAGAGCTCGGACTGATCGAGTGTCAGCGACGGAATGACGACGGATGTGTAAGGCTCCTCCTCGCGGGCCGAAAGGGCGCTCCACAAATCGTGCAGGTGAGGCTTCAACCGCTCGAACTCGGCAATCTCCTGCTCTGGCGAGAAATCCTTCGCGAACGGCGGCTTGGGAATCACGGCCGGATTCTGACACGGGGCCTGCCCGCATCTCCCAAGAGTGCCTCCCTCGGCCGGCTGTCTTTCCTTCGTAGAGGGCTCCGTCCGCAGCTTCGAAGCAGTTCCGGGCTCCGCCGGGCGCCTGAGCATCGCCTCGGCCTGACGGAGCGCGGCTTTCTTGCCGGCGCCCAGCATCAAGACCGAGCTCGTCGCCTCGCAAGCGGGGTTCGTGAAACCGGGCCGCATGCTCGACCGCCCGCTCGTAGCGGCTTCAGAAGGTCCGGGCGTTGACGAGGTCCGAGAGGCAGTCGTGCTCCGCGAGCCTTCGAGAGCGATCCCGCCCGGGGCGAAGCTGATCGGCGCGGCGGCCCGCCAGAAAACCGCCGGCGGAGAACACCACGGAGGTCCCGATCAGGGCGTAGAGATAAAGTACCTGAAGATCAAGCTGGGCAGGGCGTGAGCCGAACGGGGAAGAGGTAAGCGTGGCGATCCGGCGTCGGATTCTCTTGCAGGCCGTCGGGGTCTGGCTGCTCCTTCTCGGGTTCGCTGTCATCAACGGGCTCTTCCGCCAGACCGTTCTGGAGCCGAACCTGGGTCCGGAACCCGCGCACATTTTCTCGACGACGACGCTGGCCGGCGCCTGCTTCCTGGCCGCCTTTTTTTTCGTGGGGTTGGGTCCCGGCGGCCATTCCACCTCAGAGCTACTGGCGATCGGTGCGCTGTGGGCCTTCCTGACCGCTGTGCTCGAGCTCGGGCTGGGGCTCGCCCGCGGCGTCGCCTCGCAAGACCTCTTCCGCGACTACGACTTCACGCGCGGCCGGTTCTTCGGTCTGGTTCTGGTGGCCGAGCTGTTTTCCCCTTGGATCGCCGGGCTCCTCAGGCGCCTCGGGCGATAAAGGACCGTCAGATCAGGTCGTGCTGGTATGCGAACACGACCGCCGCGAGCTTGGTGTGCACGTCGAGCTTGTGGAGGATGTTCTGCACGTGGTTGCGTACGGTCACCGGCGAAATGAAGAGCTTCTTTCCGATTGCGGCCGTCGGCAGCCCCTGCGCGAGACAACGCAGGATCTCCTTCTCGCGCGCTGTCAGATCGATCGGCTGACCGGCCTTCGTCTCGATCGGCCAGAGCGGTTCCCGCCCGTCCGCTTCCTCTGCCAGGCTGCGCTCGAGCGCGGAAACTTTCCGCTTTCCGTCCCGCAGGACGTGGACGACGGTCGAGAGCGCGGGATGATAGGAAGGGATGGCGAAGAGGGAAACCTCGACCGTCTTGCGCGCACCCGACCCCGTTTCCATCGAGAGCTGGAACCGATGGACCGGTTCTTTCGGCATCTCACGGGCCTGGTGCGCCACGGGGCAGTTCCGGTAGCAGTAGACGTTCCCGTTCTCGTCGCGTCCGCCGATGACGTCGTAGCAGCGCTTCCCGAGAACCGCGCGGGCAGGCCGGCCCAGCATCTCTTCGCACTTCTTGTTCCAAAGGATGATCCGGTCGGAGGAGTCGATCGCGAAGACGGCTTCGCCGCTGCGGGCGATCCTGTCCAGCGCTTCGGGTGAGTTTGACACGGCTAGGCTTGAAGCACCTAGCGTAGCACCGGATCAGCGTGGCAGGCGCCGGCGGGGAGCCCGAACCACGGTGACGGGCCTGCGTTCGACGTAAACGAGAGGGCCGTACCCCCGACGATCCACAATCATGACGCCCTCCTTTTCCCGCTCGGGATGACGAGGACCGGGTACGGCGAAGCCGCAACGACCCGCGCGGCGACGCTTCCCAGGACGAGACGGGACCACCCCGAACGCCCGTGCGTGCCGACCACGATCTGCCCGACCCTATGCGAGCGCGCGGCGCGGACGATGGCCTCGTGGGGCGCGCCACGAAGCAGCAGCCCTCGAGAGCGCACGCCCGATTTGCGGGCCGCGGCCAGCAGCCTCCGCATCTTCTTTTCCGCCGCCGTGCGCAGGGCGGTCGCGATCTCGTCGTACATCCGAGGTAGCACGTAGCCTTCCGTGGTGAAGGGAACCGTCGGCTCGAGGGCATACGCGATCAGCAGGGACGCTCGCTTTTCCTTGCACGAGGCCACCGCCTGCCGGAACGCGGGCGCCGATGCCGGAGAGAAATCCGTTGCAAACAGGATGCGTCGTGTCATCGTTTCTCCTTCACCGGGTGGTCTCATCGGGTAGCAGACTTAGACTCGAGCGAAGCCGCTCGATGGCCTGAGGGCGGAAAAGGCGCTCGACGTCAGGCCCTCTTCTTCCTTCATGCCGCTAGCCTGACGTCTCCAGGAGGGAGCCGCTTGATGCAGATCCATTATTTCCGGCCTCGGCCGGCGCTCCCGCGGCTCATTCTTGCCCGAGCCGCAGCCTGACGTATTCGCCGACGAGGATCGCCGCCGGGTAGAGCACCTCTTCTTCGTTTTCAGCGTGGGCGATGATCTTGCTCGCGATCTGGACGTACTCGGGATGCTTCTCTTCGGTGGCCGCCCGCAGGAGGTCCCGCAGCGCGAGGACGATCAGCCGGTGGTCCTCGAGCATCCGCGGCATTTCCGCCTTCAGCCGGTCTACCTTCGGAAGGATCGAGCGCATGTCCGGAGTCACCTCTCCGCGGGCGAGGAGCGGAAGGAGCTTGAGCGGGGGGACCGCGTACCGTTCCTCCATGAACATGTGGGGGAAGAGCACCTTCATGACCGCGACCGCGGCCTCGCCGGTGTGGCCTCCCGCCTTTTCCGCCCGCCACAGCGTCTCGCGGAGATCGCCGTGCTCGGCCTTCGAGGAGCCCGGGTTGTCTGACTCCGTCATGCCGCACTCCTTGCGCGTTCAGACTGAGAATTCACCAGAAGGTTGAGGACTCGTTTGATGTAATCGCATCAGGCCGTTCCTCTCGACCGACCTTATGATTCGAATCGTGGGCGAAACAGAGGATACCGCACGGATGCCGAAGCGCAACGGCGCCCGGCGCGCGAGCTCGACGCGTCTCTCGGCCGTCGGCCCTTTGACGCGCCGCGAGAAAGAAGTCCTTCGCTGCTTGTCGGAAGGGATGAGCACCGCGGCGATCGCCGAGCGCCTCTTCATCTCGCGAGTGACGGTACGTAACCATGTTCAGCACATCCTGCCGAAGCTCGGGGTCCACAGTAAGCTCGCCGCGGTCGCAAGAGCGCGGCGTCAGAACTTGATGTAAGCGGCGACGGCGGCTCGATGGTCGATGATGCGTTTTGCGTCGTCGAGCACAGTTTCGGACGTAAGGACGATCGGACCGCCTGACCGGTGCGGTACCTCTAAAGCAGCCTCTTTGACCGGAGATCGCTGAAGACCTTTACGGCGAAGAGCAGAAATGCGACCGCGAGCAGGGGTTGCCCGAGGAACATGAAAGCGGTGAGCGTATAAGGCGTCTCTCGGACGAGCAGCGCGAGGCAGATGAGGAGTCCGGCAATGGCGGAGGCCAGCGCCCAGCGCAAGAGCGAGGAGAGTGCGGTTGACTCGCTCATCGCAGCGCCGCCTTCTGGGGCCTCGGGTGCGCCGGCCCGTGGCAATCGAGGCACGAGACCTCGTTCGTTACGAACTTCGCGATGTCCTCCTTGGGATGTGCTTCGGGGTTGATGAACTTCAGCGAACCGGCGTGGCAGTTCAGACATCTCAAGTTCGAGTACGGACGCGCGATCTTGATCGGCACTTCGTACTTTCCAGTCGTGTAGCGCACGACATGGCCAAGGCCTTCCCACTTGGCCTTGACCGTCCCGGACATCCCATAGTCCGAGTGGCACGTATAGCAGTGGTTCTCCTGGATATATCGGTTCTTAAAATGGGTCGCCGCCAGGGTCTCGCTCTTCGCGTCTCGTAAATCTGCGACGTATGGCGTCATGACATGGCAGGACCCGCATGCCTCCACACTTTTGGATTTCTCGAGGCCGTAGGAGTAGCTGAAGAACACGACGGCGAGCGGAAGGACCGCGATCGCAATGAAAAGGAGCTCCTTGGAGACCGGGGCCTCTCCTCGGCGGCGCAGGGATCGCCACGCTGCCACCAGGAGGAGCAGGTTGATGACGACGAAAGCGATGCCCAGTCCGCGGGCCCATTCCTCCGTCGTTCCGATCCAGCCGTGAGGGCGGATGGTCTCGCCCTCGGCCGCGAGGGCGAGCAATTTCGTCGGCGTGAGGAGAAGGAAAAGAGGTGCGAAGCTCCTCGAGGTCATTTCTTGTCGCCCGGATACTCCTTCAGCCAGGCGACGTCGACGTCTTTGGCTTGCCGCTTCTCCTTCTCCGCCATCAGCCACTTGCCGCGATCGTTGTGCGTGACTGCCCCCTTCTTCGGGAGCTTCTCGTTGTGGCAGGAAAGACAGTTCTCGACAGGGAAGCCCTGTTCTTTTGCCTTCTTTTGCATCAGGAGAGTCGCGGTCGAAGTGGAGCTGAAGAGCACCCAACCCACCCAGAACAGGAGGACCCCCGCCAGGCCGAGCTTCGAACTGGATTTCTTCATGTTCTTGTCCTCGAGAAAGAGCTTACCAGCGATAGGACGCCCGGACGTAACCGACCTTCGCGTCGTAGTTGCCATCATTTGCCGCGAGGAAGAAGGAGCCTGGAACGTAGTTCCGAAGGTCCGTCGTTGCCGAGTCACGGATCTCGTAGTCCTCGAACCAGCCCCCCAGCGCCAGGCTCCAGGACTTGGCGAAGTGATAGTCGAGCTCGGTGGAAATCGTCCGCAGCTTCGTATCGTCGAAGTTGGCGATCGAGACGGCGATGTCGGGGGTTCCGCCCGGCGGGCTGAACAGGTTGTTTCGCCCATCGACCTTCTGGTAGCGGCAGAAGGCCTTGAAATCGAGCTTCTCGGGGAGAATGGCCACTGTGCCGCCGGCGCCGATGGAATTCACATCGTCCGCGATATCGGAGGTCCAGTCGTCGAGGGGATTCGTCGAGAGCACAGCACCGCTCTGCCGGCCCCGCTGGAAAGTCGAAATCTTCTCGCGAGTGAAGAAGCCGTAGACGTTCCAGCGTTCGCTCGGAGAGTAGTCCACCTCCGCCGTGAAGCTCCTGTTCTTCACGCTGAGCAAACCGTAGCGCAGACCCGACGCGGCGACGACTCCTTCCCGACGGTAGTCCTCCTGGCCGTAGACATAAGAGAGGGAGACCGTCAGGTTTCCGCCCGGAGTGAGTTGAAGAAGGCCGTTGAAGCGATCCGAGTCTCTTTTGGCCTGGTCGAAGCGTCGCAGTTCCTGAAGGTTGGCGGGGGGCCCTGGCATCCCAAAGGAGGCGTGCTCTGCTTCTTCGGCGTTGTAGGGGCTTCGGTCGCGAACCCCTGATTCGTACGCGGCCCGGAGCTGCGCCCAGCTGACGAGGCGTAGATCCACGGCGGCGAGGAGAACGCCTTCCGTCGTCTTGTGGGTCTCGCGGAAGGTGCGGTCCCATTTGACGTATCGGTAGCCTCCCTCGACGGTGGCCGGTCCGAGGTCGTAGGAAACCGTCACGTCGGCCTGATCCCTCTTGTACCCGTACGGGACGCTGATGCGTGAAATGTCCTCCCAGACGGCGTCGAAGCGAACGTAACCCGGGAAAGTGATGCGCCGCGTGTCGTTCTCGAGGTCGTAGCTGCGGTATCGGGCCGTGATGGCGAGCTTCGGAAGCGGGCGCGAGCTGAACGCGTAGGACTGAGAGAAGACGTTGATTTTCCCACCCAGGCTTCTGCGAGGAAGCGTCGAGGGGTCGTCCGCGTCCAGAGGGGAAGTTATCGCCGTGTTGATCGTGTATGCCATGAAGCGGTCGTTCTGTGTCCACTCCGAGACGGACACGTCGGCCGTGAAGCGCGAGTTGGCTGGAAGGCGCAGGAGGAAGCCGAGCGACCCCGTCACCGCCTCGTTATCGGGAGAAAGATCCACCCGGCCGCGCGAGGAACCGCCGATGGAACCGGCGCCGGGAGCCAGGTAGGCAGTGGCGTCGGTTGAGTCCGTGCTGCGAAAGGGATTGTCGAAGGTCAGGGTATCAATGGCGTTCTCGAAGCGGTTGTAGTGGACGGCGCCGCGAACCAGTCCCCAGGGACGCCCGTACTCGGCCGTGGCGCCGATGTCCTGCGTTCGGTAGTCAATCGGCTCGGGAGTCTCGACGACATTCGAGAAGCCGAAAGAGGTACCGGCGGGACGGGTCCCACGGCGATGTTCTTGAAAGTAGCTGAGCTTGACGTCCACGGGCTGATCCGGCGTCAGACTGACGGCGACGTTCCCCCGCTCGCGCAGGAGCCCCAGATCCACTCTGTTTGCCACGGCCAGGGATGGGGCGACGAGGGCCGAGAGGAATGCGAAGTTGACGCCGGGCCGGTTGGCGGCGAACTGCGCCGCGATCGCCGACTGGTTGGCCGCCTGAAGCGTGTCGCTCATCGCGAGGACACCGCGGGCGACCTCTTCGAGAAGCGTGCGCCCGTTGTTTCCGAGCCGATGGATGATCCTGTCGTAATCCGCCTCGACGCGAATCGGCCCCCGCTCGACGAGAAGGTGATACCGCCCGTCGTCTTGCCGCACGTTCTCGGCCCAGATATCGAAGCGGTACTTCTGATCGTCGAGGAGCCGGAAAAAGGGGACAACGAACCCGGTAGGCACGTCGCGGTACTCGCGGAACTTGGAGGAATCGGTGTCGACGTCGACGGCTTGAAGGCCGAAGTCGATCTGCCCAAGCGTGAAGAAGCCGCTGGAAGTGGACGCCGGGGGAGCCGCGGGCGGCGGGTCCGTCTGCGCCAGGAGGGGCGCGGCCCATGCCAGCGCGAGGACGGCCAGACAACGCGGGGGATGCCTCATGGTCACCTCCCGAGATAGGGCCCCGAGGGGGCGTTTGAACCGTGGACGTTCTGGTGGCAGTTCTTGCACGCGTGCTCGACGGCTCGGTTGCTCGGAGAAGGCCCGGCGATCGTGTTGCGGAAGTCGTACAGACTCCCGGGGTGGCGCGTGTTCAAGTGACAGCGCTGGCAGAGATACGGCTGCTTCGCCACGAGCATGCTCGTGTGGTTTGAGCCGTGCGGGTCGTGGCAGTTCAGGCAGTTTTCACGGACAGGGGCGTGCTCCCAGAGAAAGGGGCCGCGCTTCTCGGTGTGGCAGGTCAGGCACTTTTCGTTGACCCACTCGGCGTCCACCATCTTCGGCTTCGTCGAGTCGTGCGGGTTGTGGCAGCTTGCGCAGTCCATCTTGCCTTCGCGCACGGGATGGTGGGAGGCGCGCATCCCCTTGGCGCGGATTGCAGGATGGCAGGAGAAGCAGGTTTCGGTGTCGCGAGTGGTCTTGAGTTGGTTCGCGACGGATTTGAATGAGTGCACGCTGTGGCAGGTCGCGCAGTCGAGGTTGCGTCGGTCGTGAACGCCCCCCGGCCAGTTCGCCTGCTTCCCCTGCTCGTGGCAGGAGAGGCACTTCTTGTTGAGCTCGGCCGGCTTCATGGCCTTGAAGGAGACGATGATGCCGACCTCGCCGCTCTCCATCTCGGACTTGAGGTGGTCGCTGACGTCTCCGTGGCAGGATTCGCAAGAAGCCGGCAGTTTCATGTGCCGCGTGTGTTTGAAGGAGGTGAGATCCTTCTCATGGCAGGCCTGGCAGTCCGCGACGTCGAACTTCATCGCGGGCGGTTGAACGGAGGGCTTCATCGCGAGCGTTTGAGCGGGAGGCTCCTCCTGCCCGCTGGCGCCGAGGCCAGTCGCAGAAATCAGAAGGAGAATCGTCACCGTCGGGGCCCACCGGAGTCGCTGCATACTCCTCCGCGCGTTGAGCCATTCTGTCGCCGGAGGCGTCGATTCTTCAATGATGCAAATGCATCAATCCGAATCCGGGTCGTCGAGCGAGCGCTGGTGCACCCCGGTTAGCGCGAGCAGCCCGCCTTCGACAAGGCGGGGACGCTCGCCAACTACAATGCGAGCGGCACGGCGTTTTCTTTCCACTGGCGTCCGTGACCGGACTTCGAAATGAGGAGGACACGATGCAGATCAAGGGCTCACGTCTGGGGCTCTCCGCGATCACTCTCTTCTGGTGCGGCTGGCTCGCCTTCAGCGGAACCTCGACGGCCACGCTGGACCAGCAGAAGCAGGCCAAGGCCGCGGGCGTTGCCGTGAAGAACTGCCAGCACTGTCACGTGGAGGTTCTGCCCAAGAAGGACAAGCACGATCTCAACGATTGCGGCAAGTGGCTCGTCGCCGAGAAGGAGAAGCGCGGAGCCAAGGCCGTCGACGGCGCATGGCTGAAGGACTACCCCGCAAAGGATTGAAGGCGATCTCGAAGCTCCACTGAAACGATCTCGCCCTCTGTCTTGCGGCAGGCGGCTTCAGCATTCTCTGGTTCGAGGTTTTCAAGACGTTTCAACGAAGGACGGCGCGCGCCTGAATCAGTAGGAAACCCTTCGAGAGCGCGGCAAGGCCGGAGGGCGGCCGACCCGGACACGGACGTCGACGGCCCGGGCGCCCTTCTCGAGCACTTTCACGGGGTTCAGGTCGAGCTCGAGCACCTCCGGACAGAGATCGAGAAGCGCCGAAACTCTCAGAAGAACCTGGCGAAGCGCCGCCTCGTCCGCGGGAGCGGCGCCACGGTATCCCCTGAGAAGCGCGGTCCCCTTGACTTCCTCCAGCATCTCGGCCACATCGACGTCCGTCAACGGAGCGATCCGGAAGGAAATGTCCGCCAGAAGCTCCACGAGCGTGCCGCCGCTCCCGTAGAGAACCAGAGGGCCGAACGCGGCATCGTACGTCGCTCCGACAATGACCTCGACGCCGCCGGAGACCATCTCTTGGAGCAGGACGGCCGTCATGGCGTCTCCGAGGCTTCGCGACAGCTCGCGGTGCGCCGCGCGCAGCGCGGGCATGTCGGCAAGCCCGAGCTTGACCCCGCCGATCTCGGTCTTGTGGAGGATCGTCGGCCCGACGGCCTTGAGCGCCAGGGGAAAGCCGATGTCCCCGGCCGCTTCGCGAGTCTCCTTCCAGGTCGCCGCCAGGCGCGACCTGGCCACGGGAATCGCCAGAGCGCTCATGAGGTCCTGCGCTTCTCCGGGAGTCAGCCACCCTCCGCCGCGGTCCATCGCCCGCGCGACGAGGGCGCGGGCGTCGCTTCGCCGAATGTCCTCGAGCGGCGGGATTTTTCCCTCGGGGCGGTTCCGCCACTCTCCGTAGACCGTCACGCGCGCCAGGGCCGCAGCGGCCGGCTCCGGAAAGGGGTAGCAGGGAAGGGGCGACAGGCCGGGCGGGGCGCCCTTCGCGCTCATGAAGGTCGCGAGAACCGGTTTGCCTGAGGCCGCCCGCGCCGCGCCGACGATTTCGGAAGCCACGACGTCCGGATCGGAGGCGAGCGGCGGGATGTAGATCACGAGCAGGCTGTCCACTCCGGGGTCTGCGAGAAGCGCACGGATGGCCTGGCCGTAGTCGCGGGCGGACGCAGAGGCCAGCATGTCCACGGGGTTCGCCACGCTCGAGGCGGCGGGAAGAAAGGAGCGAAGGTCCTTTGCGGTGGATCCCGACAGGGAGGCCAGCGCGAGCCCCTGCGTCTCACAAGCGTCGACCGCGAGAATCGCGGGCCCGCCGGCATTAGTCAGGATGGCGACGCGGCGGCCGGTCGGAATCGGCTGGTGGGCGAGGAGCGAAGCCACGTCGAACAGTTCTTCGAGCGTTCGTGTGCGGATGACGCCGGATTGGCGCAGGAGCGCCTCGACCACGGCATCGCTCTCGGCGAGAGCCCCGGTGTGCGACGACGCGGCTCTCGACCCGGCCCGGGAACGGCCGGCCTTCACGGCCACAATCGGTTTCTTGCGGGATACCCGCTTTGCGATCGAGCCGAAGTTGCGCGGGTTGCCGAAGCTCTCGAGGTAGAGAAGAATGACGTCCGTTCGCGGGTCCTCTTCCCAATACTGGATGAGGTCGTTTCCCGAGACGTCCGGCTTGTTTCCGACGGAGACGAACGTCGAGATGCCGAGATTCAAGCGGCTCGCGTAGTCCAGGATCGCAAGCCCCAGCGCCCCGCTTTGGGACAGCATCGCCACCCGACCCTCGGGCGGATACACGGGCCCGAACGTGGCGTTCAACCGCACCTGCGGGTCCGTGTTGACGAGCCCCATGCAGTTGGGCCCGATCATCCGGATTCGGGCGGAGCGGATCGTTTCCAGGAGCGCGACCTCCCGAGCCCGCCCCTCCGGGCCCGCCTCGCCGAAGCCGGCGCTGATGACGACGATTCCTCGGACGCCTTTCGTGACACAGTCGTCCACGACGCTCAGGACCTCCTCGGCCGGCACCGCGATGATCGCGAGGTCCACCTCGCGGGGGAGGTCCGTCACACGGGGGTAGCACTTCACCGAATCGATCGCGGCCGCTTTCGGGTTGACCGGAAAGACCTCTCCCTGGAACCCCGCCGCTCGGACGTTGTGAAAAATCTCGGCGCCGATCTTGCCTCGCTGCCGGCCGGCTCCCGCGACAGCGACGGCGCGCGGCTCGAAGAAAGGCCTCATCGAGGCGACCGCCGCCTGCCTGTGCCGTTCGCCGGCCTTCGCCTCCGAGGGAGCCGTGATCAGGAGCGAGAGTACGGCGTGGACGACCCCATCCTCGACCTGCTGCGTCATCGCGTAGCCCGAGTTCACAAAGACATCGAGCATCCTGCTGTTGGCCCGAAGGACGTTCGCCTCGAAGGTCGTGATCCCCTTCTCGCGGGCGATCGCCGCCAGCCGGTCGATCAGGCTGGTGCCGATTCCCTGCCCCTGGAGGGCGTCGGCGATCGTGAACGCGGCCTCCGCGTGGTCCGGGCGCTTCGCGTCTCGGGAGAAGCGTCCGACTGCGACGATCCCATCGGCTGTCTCCGCAACCAGCACGAACTGATTCTCGTAGTCCACGAGCGCGAGTTGGGCGGCCCTCCCGGGAAGGGCCTTCGGGACTGAGGCGAAAGAGAAATGGAGGCTCTCCGGGGACAGTCGACTGAAAAAATCCAGAAGCCCGGCGCCGTCCTCCGGTTTGACCGGCCGCAGGCGCAAGGTCGAGCCGGTCCGCAGAACGATGTCGGTCTCATACCGGGCCGGATACTCGGGTACGCCTCCGGGAAGGCGGGCCTTTGACATTGCCCGGCGTTCTTCGGTTCCTTCGAGCGGCTTCCCCGGTCGCTCTCTGCTCATCGACCGGGCCGAGGGTCCTCGCGCGGCGCCGCCCGCACTGCGAGGCGGCCGGGCGGATGCGTTCACGGGGCGGATATCAGAAGGACGCCGAGGGGGCTTCCGAGTCCGCATCGTTTGACTCCTCGCGGCTCTCCCGGTCGATTCGTACGACGAACAGGTAAAGAGCCCAGCATCCGGCCATGAGAGCCCCCGAGACGAGCGCCGCCGGAAGCGCGACGCCGGAGTGCCCCGCGAGGTACGACTCGAGCGACGCGGTCAGGACCCACATCTGGACGATGACGAGGATCGCGATGAGAGCGATCGCGGCGTCCATGGCGGTCACTCCGCGGTCGCGCGGCCGCATCGGCCTCATGCGTCCCTCTGCAGATCGATCCCGCGCGCGAGGAGGACATCGCCGCGCCTCTCGAGGACGATGCGCGGAAGAGGCCGCTGCGGAGGGCCCTGGAGGACCCGTCCGGTTCGCGCGTCGAAGAATCCCTCGTGGCAGGGGCACTCCAACCGGTCCTTTTCCGGGGCGTAGTAGACGGCGCAGGACAGATGGGTGCACTTCTGACTGAACGCGAGGAAGGTGTTCGCATCGGGCCGCAGGAGGATGCAGGCATCCTGCGCCTCCGGATAGGCGAAGAGCCGAACGCCGCCGACCGGGATTTCGTCGACCCGGCCGATCGCGTGGGGGCGATAGAGGGGCTCCCGCCGCAGCCAGGAGCGCACCAGGAGCCACAGGTTCCCCGCGAACATGGCCAGGCTCGCAAGCGTCAGGAACTTCCCGAACTGGCGGCGGGACACGTAGCGCTCCTCAGCGTCGTCGATCGAAAACTCTTCCCTCCAGAGAGGCGTGCGGGCCGCCGGGTCCGAGCGCTTCATGAGGCCTCCCACATGTAATCGACCACGTCGACAGCGACGCTTTCGGTCCCCGGAGGCGCCATCAGGAAGACCTTCGTGGTGACGACCTGGTTCCCGAACCGGAACACGTTCAACGGAACCTCCCGCCGGGAGCGGGACATCGTCTCGGGCGACACGTAGGCGAGGGCCTGGCTGGGGCACACGGTCGCGCACATGGGCCGCTTCCCGACCGACGTCCGGTCGTAGCACATGTCGCACTTCATCATCTGCTCGAGCTCCCGCATCATCTTCGGCACGCCGAACGGGCAGGCGAGCACGCAGTTCGAGCAGGCGATGCACCGCGGCTTCAGCGACGATTGCACGACGCCGTCCGGCGACTTCTTGATGGCGTCGGCGGGGCAGACCTCCGCGCACGTGGGGTCGTCGCAGTGCATGCAGACGGTCGGGACCGTCGCCATCGAACGGCTGCGGTCCAGGTAATCGACGTGGATCATGGGCGTGCCCCGATGGGTGTCGCACTCCGCGCAGGCGTTGAAGCAGGCCTGGCACCCGATGCACCGCGAGGGATCGATGTAGAAGCCGTACTCTCCCGTTCGCGACGGGAGCGCGACGGGAAAGGCGGGAAGCGGCAGGGACGCCATCAGCGGGCCGCTTCCGGCGAAGGCGCACTCGCCCAGGCTGGCGCGCCGTCGGCCTTTCGAACGCGGCACGCCGAGACCTTGAACTCGGGGATCTTGCTCCGCGGATCGAGTGTCCGGTGCGTGAGCCGGTTGACGCTGCGCGCATCGGGCCAGTGGTAAGGGATGAACACCGTGTCCGGACGGATCGTCGTCGCGACCAGGGCCCGAGCCGTCATCTCGTCGCGGCGGGTCGTGACCGTAACCCAGTCGCCCTCGCGAATGCCCACCGTCGCCGCAAGCCGGGGATGGATCTCGACCCGCGGCTCGGGATACTGGTCCACGAGCGGGCCGATGCGCCTCGTCTGCGTCCCGGAGAGATAGTGGCTGACGACCCGGCCGGTCGTCAGAAGAATCGGGAACTCCTCCGAGAGCGGGTCGCCGGAAGGCCGGTCTTCCGTCACGGCGAAGCGCGCCCGTCCGTCAGGATGGAAGAAGCGGCTCCCTTCGAAGAGCCGCGGCGTGCCCGGATGGTCTTCGGTGGGGCACGGCCAGAAGACCCCCATCTGCCGGTCAATCTTCTCGTAGGTGATTCCCGCATAGTCGGCGATTCCGCCGCGAGACGCCTCTCGCAGCTCGTCGAAAATCTCGCGGGGCGAGCGAAACGCGAACCGCTCCGCCTGCCCGAGCCGGGCCGCGAGGTCGCAGTAGATCCGCCAGTCCTGCCGCGCGTTGCCCGGCGGGGTGACCGCCTGCTGGATGTGGATCACCCTTCCTTCGGCGCTGCAGACGACGCCTTCCTCCTCCTCCTGGAGGCTTCCGGCGAGTACGACGTCGGCATGGCGCGCGGTCTCGGAGAGGAAGAAGTCCACCACGCCGAAGAACTCGAGCTTCTCGAGGGCCTCGCGCGTAAAGTTGGCGTCCGGCAGAGAGACGAGGGGGTTGAAGCAGATCGAGAGGAGTCCCTTGATCTCGCCCCGGTGGATCGCCTCCATGATCTCCTGGGCGGTGAGCCCGGCTCCGGGGATCTCCTCCGGAGAGACGCCCCACACGCCGGCCACGTGGCGCCGGGCCTCCGGGTCGGAGATCGAGCGCTGCCCGGGGAGCTGATCGCACTTCTGGCCATGCTCGCGGCCGCCCTGCCCGTTGCCCTGTCCGGTGATCATGACGCATCCGGCGCCCTCGCGCCCGATGTTGCCCGTGGCGAGCGCGAGGTTGATGACGGCGAGCACGTTCTCGACGCCCTTGGACTGATGCTCGATGCCTCGCGCGTGGAGCGCCATCGCGCGATCGGCCTCTCCAAACCACCGCGCCGCTTTCTCGATCGCCTCGGGAGGCACGCCCGACTCCTCCGCGACGCGGCGCGGGTCGTACGGCCGCACCGACTCGGCGACGGCGTCGAACCCCGTCGTGTGCTCGCGGATGAACTCGTCGTCCTGCAGTCCGTCCCGAAGGATCACGTGGAGCAGGCCCATCAACAGAGGGAGGTCCCGTCCGGGCCGGACCGGCAGATAGAGGTCGGCGTTTCGAGTGATCGGCGTCATGCGCGGATCGATGACGATCAGCTTCCCGCCGTTGTCCCGGCACTGCCAGACGTACTGCGTCGTGATCGGGGCGCATTCCGCGATGTTGGCGCCCGTCACCAGCAGGACCTGTGCCTCAGGGATGTCGCTCCAGGGGTTGGGCGCGCGATCGACGCCGAAGGCGAGCTTGTAGGCAGTTCCGGCCGAGACCATGCACAGCCGGCCGTTGTAGTCGATGTGCCGCGTCTTCAGAGCCACGCGCGCGAACTTCCCGAGGAGGTAGGACTTTTCGGTCGTGAGCGATGCGCCCCCGTAGACGGCGACGGCGTCCTTGCCGTGCCGCTCCTGGATCTCGCGCAGCCGCCCGGCCGTCCGGTCGAGGGCCTCGTCCCACGTGGCCTTCCGGAATCCGGCTTCCTCGCGAATCAGAGGATCGAGCAGACGGTCGGGGTGGCTGCCCTGAAGATAGCGCTTCACTCCCTTCGGACAGAGCATGCCCCGGTTGAAGGGAAACTCCTCCCACGGCTCGAACCCGATCACGCGGTTCTCGCGGACCTTCAGCTGGATGCCGCACTGCTGGCCGCAGAAGCAGCAATGGGTCTTGACGAGCCGCACATCGGGCCCTGTGGCGGGCTCGCCCCATCCGCCGGGGGGAGCGTAGGCGAGGTGGGGCCCGTAGATTCGGTCGAGCTCGGAAAGCTTGCCGGGGGGCCTAGCCACGGGTCGTCTCCTTCAAATGCAGCTGCGCGAAGGCGAGGCCGCGCCGCTTGCACGCCGGGCAGAGCTCCTGCCAGTGCCCCGCCGGGCCCGCGATCCGGTAGTCGAAGCCGAGTTTCGCGAGCACCTCTTTCAGGTCGTCGATCTGCATCCGCGATGCGAATCGCTCTCCGCAGCGCGCGCAGAAAGCGCCCTCTCCTTCCTCGCCAGCGCGCAGGTAGAGCTGCACGCCGAGCTGCGCGGGCCGCTGAAAGATGTGGAAGAACTTTCCGAACGGAAGGTAGAGAAGCGCGGCCACCACGGTAATCGCGTGGAGGATCGCGAGGAACCCGTAGAAGGTGCCTCGCATCCAGAGGCTCGAGGCGGTTAAGGCGAGCCCGGTCACCGAGATCGCGAAGAGCAGGATCAGAGGAAAGAAGTCGCGGGCGAAGGTCTGGACCGCGCGCGCGCCGCGATTCCGCATGCGCCGCCAGAAAGCCAGGGCGAGCCCGCCGAGGACGAGAATCGCGGAGATGTCCAGGCCGTGGAACACGACCCAGGACAAGGCCGTGCGGATCCGGAAAGAGGCCACCGGAAATCCGAACAGGAAGGTCACGTACGCCATCGGATCGTCGGAACGGGTGCCGAAGTAGATCCATCCGAACACGAGCGGGAAGGTGATGGCCCCGGCAAGGAGGCAGCCCCAGAAAAGAAGCTGATGCATCCACCAGCGCGCACGGGACCGGCGGGCGATGAACCTCTGCGCGATGAGGTGGGTGCCGGCCGCCGCCACGAGGCGTACGGTGCTCCTCGCGACGCCCTGCTGGCGAAAGATCTCCCAGCCGCGCCGCCAGAAGAGCCGGGTCGGGGGCTTCTGCAGCCAGACCGCGTAGTGGTAGGCGGTGCCCCACGTCGCAAAGACGCAGGCGAACGTGTAGATCACGAGGGCGGCGTCGAAATTCTGGAGATTTCGGGAGCCCACGACGATGGCCGCGACGAGGAGCGCGGTCCAGAGAGTCGCCCACGCGGCGGCCCGCACCCGGTCGGCGGCCCGGGTCCACTCCGCCGGCAACGTGACCTCCCGGCGCCGCTGGATCGGCACGAAGACGCGCCGGTTGACGATCCAGAGCAGAAAGGCCGTTCCGGTGAGGAGCAGGAAACCCGGCCAGACCACGCCCAACCGGTCTCGGAAGACGCCGAGGACCAGGGGCGGGAAGAATCCGCCGAGCCCGCCGATCGCGCCCACCAGCCCCGTCACGGTCCCGGTCTGGCCGGGGAAATACTCGGGGACGAGCTTGAACACCGCTCCGTTTCCGACGCCCAGGAGCGCCGCGCATCCGAGCGCCCCGACCGTGAACGGCAGCATCGCCGGCCACATCAGGAGAAGGCCGAAAGGCACGATTCCGAGGAAGACCCCCGAGAGCACGGTCGCGCCGCCGATCCGGTCCGAAAGCCATCCGCCGACGGGCCGCAGGAGGGCGGCGAGAACGACGAAGCCGGCGGCGCGAAACCCCGCGTCGGCGGCGGAGAGCTGGAAGTCGTCTTTCAGGAGCGACGGAAGGTAGATCGAGAAGGCGACGAATCCTCCGAAGGTCAGAAAGTAGAAGAGCCCGAGGACCCAGGCGAGGCGCTCCCTGCGCAGAAGCCCGACCATCGCGCGAATGCCTCCGCCGCTTCTTGCCCCGGGAGCGTCCCGGGCGAGGACCGCGAAGACCGCGGCCCAGACCACGAGCAGGGCGGCCAGCCCGCGGAAAACCGCGGGAAGTCCGACACGGTCCGCGAGCGCCGGCCCCAGGAACACGGCGGCCGACTGCCCGATCGTGCCGAGCCCGTAGAGACCGAGCGCGGTTCCCTGCCGCTCCGGCGGCGTCCAGCGAGCGACGTGAACGACGCCAACCGCGAAGGAAGAGCCCGCCATTCCGCCCAGGAAGGCGAGCCCGAGAAGCCCGCGGTAGGTCGCGGCGTCCGGAACGAGGAGAACGGGAAGAGCCGAAAAAGCGAGAAGCGCCGTGAAGACGATCCGGCCCCCAAAGCGGTCGGCGAGCATCCCCAGCGGAATACGCGCGAGTGCCCCCAGAAGCACCGGGATCGCCACGAGCAGGGCCGTCTCGGTCGCAGAGAGCTGGAAGGCTTGACGGAAGCGGGGCGCGAATGCGCCAATCGATCCCCACGCCGCAAAGCACAGAGCGAACGAGACGGTCCCGAGAACGAGGTTCCGAAGCTCTGGGCGTCGATCCACTCTTTTCAACCTACGGAAGAATAGACGAGTCGGTCAATGCCGCTCTCCGGCATGCCCCCCATATGATCCTCATCATGGCGGAAACGAGCGATTCGCTCCACTCTCCGGAGCCAATGACTACCACGACACGGTTCGATCCGAAGCTTCCCGTCAAAGAGCTGCTCGCCCGTTACCCGCAGCTCGGCTCCGCGCTGGCCGCTCACGGGCTCGATACCTGCTGCGGCGGGGAACACCCTCTCGAAGACGCCTGTCGGGCCAAGGGTCTCGCGCTTCCCGACGTGATCCAGGACCTGGAATCGGCGTACGGCGCGGCCGAGGCGCATAACCTCGTGCCTCCGACGATGTCGATTCGGGAGCTGCGCCGCCGTTTCCCGGCGACGGGGCCGGTGCTCGAGCGATACGGCCTCGGCGACTGCGGCGGCGAGGACGGGCCCGACGAGCCGCTGGCCTGGTTTGCGACGGTGCACCGGCTGCCGCTCGAGGAGTTCCTGCGGGACGTCCGAGCGGCGGCGGTTCGTGACGTCGCCGCCGCTCCCCCTCCCGCCGCGAAGGCGGCCAGCCCCTTTTCGCCGCATTTCATCGTGGGGTCGCTCTTCCTGACGCTCACGCTCGGCGCCACCATGGGCATGATCAACCTCCTGCGCATCGCGGCGGGAGGCGAGGTTCCGATCGACCACCGCCAGATTCACGGGCACACGCAGGTTCTCGGTTTCGCGGCGCTCTTTCTCATGGGAATCGCCTATCACGCCCTTCCCCGGATACTGGGGGTCGGCGGCTTCGGGCCCGGACGCGCGGTTCGCGCGAGCTTCTGGCTGATGTTTCTCGGGGTTCTCCTCCGCAACGCGAGCCAGCCGTTCGGCTTCCATCCGGCCGGCCGCCTTCTTTCGCTCCTGTCCTCCGTCATGGAGGCCGCGTCGGCGGTTCTCTTCATCCGGTTCGTCTTCGGCCTCCTTGCCGCCGTGCGCGAAGGGAAGTACGACCGGAAGGATCCGCTCCTGCGGTTCGTGCGCGCGGGCACAGTCTACTTCGCGATCGCCATGGCGCTCGTGGCCTGCCAGGGGCTCTGGCTCGCGGGGAACATCGACACGGTCCTTCCGGCCGCGCTCAACGAGACCTTCTATTTCGCGGCGCTCTACGGGTTTCTCCTCGCCTGGATCTACGGTTTCGGCCACCGGATCGTGTCCCTGTTCCTCGGCGTGGGGCCTGCCGTGAAGGGAACGAGCGAGATCGCGCTCGCCGCGCAAGCGGGGGGCGTATTCCTGTTCCTGGGCTCCTGGCTGCCCGGTCTCCCGGACCGGGGCGCGCTCGCCCTGCGCGACGGAGGTCTCGCTCTGGCGGCCCTGTCGGCGGCCGTCTATCTCGCCGGCAACGGGTTTCTCTGGCGGCGCGCGACCCTTCCCATGATGCGCACTCCCGGAGCCCCGACGGTCGCGATCCGCCTCGCGTTCGGCTGCCTCGGCCTCTGGTCCCTGCTGGAGCTGTCCGCCGTGATCCTGTCCCGCGCGACCCGGCTGCCCGCTCAGAACCTCTGGTGGGCGGATGCCGGGCGCCACGTCTTCACGATCGGATTCCTGACGCTTCTGATCGTCGGGATGAGCTTCCGGATCCTGCCTGTCTTCTCGGGCAAGACCCTCTGGTCGCCCCGCCTGGCCTACCTGACCTACGCGCTCCTGCTCTTCGGGGTGGGGCTGCGGCTCTTGCAGTACCCGGCGGCGTTCCATCCCGTCTTCTACCAGGTCGGCTCCTACATGGGAATTCCCGTCGTGCTCGCCCTGGTCCTCTACATGTTCAACCTGGTCCGCACGATGCGCGCTCGGCCCGCCTTCTCCTCGGCGCTGCCGGTGCGATAATCCGCGGGTGCCGGCGCGCCCGCCGATTCCCTTCGACGCCATCCCGATCCTCGCTCCGCTCCGGGCCGAGGAACGTGGGGCCCTGGAGCCGCTCTGTCAGCTCCAGGCCTACGAGAAGGGGGCGCACATCTTCGAAGAGGGAGAGCCCGCCCTTCTCATCCACTTCCTTTTCGTCGGGCGAGTGAAGATCGTGAAGGCCGCGCCCGAACGGGACCTGATCCTGGAGATCCTCGGACCCGGAGAGCCCGTCGGCGCGGTCGCCGTCTTCGAGCGGCGCCCGTTCCCCGCCTCCGCGATCGCGCTCGAGCCGTGCGGTGTCGTCTCCATTCCCGAGCGCGAGTTCTTCGGCTTGATCGAGAGACGGCCCGAGATCACCCGGAGGCTGCTCGCCGGGCTGACTCTGCGCCTGATGGCCCTGAACCGCCGCCTGGCGGACATGACCGGCTCCGTGGAGTACCGCGCGGCGCGCCTCTTTTCGACTCTCGGGGAGCGCCTCGGCCAGAAGCGCCCGGACGGCCTCTTCGTCCCCCTCCACCTGTCGCGGCAGGAGATCGCGGATCTCATCGGAACGACGATCGAGACCGCCATTCGCGTGATGAGCCGCTGGGAGAAGGAGGGCCTCGTGCACACGGACGCGAAAGGCTTCCTCATCCGCGACGCCGCTGCCCTGACCCGGATCGCGCCCGCGGATTGAGAAGCCGTCAGCGCGGCCGAGACGCCGCCCCGCGGGCGCGCCGTTTCCACGCGACGTACGGACGCGCCATCTGCCGCAGCAAGGCGAGCTTGCTTTCGTAAAGAAGCGAGCCCAGGCTCGGCGCCACCAGATCGGCGGCCTCCTCCGGCTGGACGACGAGGGACACCTCGATCGGGAGGATGCCGATCGGCAATCCTGCGCCGCGGCACGCCTCGTAGAGGTGGGCGAAGACCTCTTTCATCTCAGAAGGACACGGAGGAGGCGCGCTTTCGAGCTCGCTGCCGATCGTCGGCCGGAAGATGCAGACCGTCGGGAAGGCGCCCGCCGCGACGATTCGGTCGATGCCGCGCTTGGTCGCCTCGATCGGCTCGAGGCCCGCGATGATCTCCCCCGAGACGCGTCCCCGGCCCAGCTTCTTCGCCGTGTACTCCATCGCTTCGAAGAACCCCCGCTGGCCGAGCGTGGCCGCTTTTCCGGGGCAGAGCCGCGCGAACACGTCCGGGTCCTCGAACTCGTAGCAGAAGGAGAAGTGGTCTGTTCCGGCGTCGATCAGCGCGTCGTACTCCGAGTATTTGCGGCGCGGCACGGGCATCGCCTGCACCCCGATGAAGCCCCCGACCTGCTCGCGCAGCGCCCGCACGAAGGGCTCGCACTGCCGGAGCCCGTGGATCGGCTCGAGCCGGTCGACCTCCTCGAAGTGATAGCCCGTGTTGAGGTGCGTGAAGACCGACCCGGACTCTTCCTTCGCCGCCTGCGCGACCTCGACGACATCCTCGACCTTCTTGCGCGCCTGCTCGGCAACGCCCACGTTCTTGCCCGTCGTGCAGAACTTGCAGGCGCGCGACGGCGAGGAGCCCCAGAAGAGACAGGCATTCGACACGTAGACGCCGAGATAGTTGCCCTGGAGCACGCCAATCCGGTTCATGGGCACGCCTGAGGAAGTCGAGCGGCCGTACCAGGCGGGCTCCTCCGGGACTTCCACCGCGTACGCGTCGCCGGCGCGTTCGTCGATCACCCGGTAACCTTCCGCCTCCTTCACCAGCCGGAACGGCGACGCCGCGGCGAAGGCTTCCGTCACGGGGACATTGACCCAGATCGGTTTCCTTGGCGAAGGCAGGATCAGCTCCAGCCCCGACCCGAGTCCGGCGCGTGTGCGGGTGATCCGGCGCCCGTCATCGGCCAGGGTGCAGGTCTCGTCGACCTGCATCCCGCGACAGAACAGCTCGATCTCCAGCTCGACGGATGAAATCATCGAGCACAGGCTACCGGGCCGCCACCCGATCGCACATGACGCAGATCAGCAGGACCGCGATGCCGCGAGATTGATGCGTTTGACTCATTCCGGGCAGCTCGCCGCTGCGCGAGAAACCTGCCCAGGCGGTGCAAGACGCTCAAGACGACGAAACGGCGCAGAACGATCGAGCGCATGACCTGCGTCATAGGCGCCGCCGGCACGCGGGAGGATGTTGGTGTTAGAGAGCCATGACCCCGCGCGAACGAATGGGCGACCCGTTGCGAGCTTCGACTGAGCCCGAGTTTCTCTCCCGCACCGAGGTCGCCCGGCTCTTCGGAGTTTCGGCTACCACGGTGACCCGCTGGGCGCGAACGGGAGCGCTGAAGGCGGTCCGGACGCCCGGCGGGCACTACCGCTTCCGCAC
>JBKJWL010000142.1:0-2577 GCA_046716885.1 Thermoanaerobaculia bacterium
GTCCGCCCGAGCGCCGCGAGGTTGGCGCCGCGGTAAAACGCGACGGCGGGCTCGAGCTTCTTTCGCGACGTCTCGAATTCGGGCTTGCGGCCTTGCTCGTCCAACACCTGCAGCGTCGCCAGCGAGGCGTCGTAGGCGCCGTGCGTGAAATGCCCCTTCGCGCGATTGAAGAGCTCGGCCAAGGACGGAGCGGGCGCATCCTGCGCGGCGACCCGGCCGGCGATGCTGAGCAAAGCCGCGAGAGGCAAGGCTGCGATGCGTTTCATGATTAGCCTCCTGGAGAATCTCACTGTATACCTCTCGCCCACTGTCGGCTCAATCACTTCAATCCGCTGACGAGGTAGAGATCAGCCAGTGTTCGCTGGTATGAGTAAACATAGGATCTGCCATCATCAGCGATGAAGAAGCTCGTGATGCCCCAAAAGCCGGCAGGGTCGGCCGGGACGATCTGTTTCCATAGGCTCCTGTGCCCTGTCGCGACATCGAGGCGGGAGATGCTGAACGTAGTTCCAGTCCTCTCCATGAGATAGACACTACGACTGTCCGGCGTCCACTGAAGCGGCCGATCGCCCGGATACACTCCCGGGAGAAGCTTCGACTCTCCGCTTTCGACCGAGTACCGAGACAGCCTTCCATCCGGACCGTTGGCGAATACCCAAAGGCCATCCGGGGAAACAGGCTTCGATGCCCGAATCGGACGTATACCCTCGGGAGTGATCGGTCGAGGCCGGCCACCCGCAAGCTCCTTCACATAGAGGCGCAGGCCATGTCGGGGTTCTTCACCTGCCACCAGGAGGCGCCGACCGTCGGGGAAAAACGAGGCACCGCGAAGAGTGAGTCCGTCGGGCGAAAGGGGCTTCGGCTGCCCCGATTTCGTGGGCACGAGAACGATTTGTCCGGCTGAAGCGTTCGCCCTGGAAACGACCCAGAGCCCGTCGGAAGACAAAGTGCCGCAGGCTCCGTCGAAGAGTCGGGTCGGAGCCGAGCCATCGGTTCGGCCCAGATAGAGCCGATAGTTCCCTCCGACACCGGCCCCCGACTCGTCGAAAGTGAAACTTTTCCCGTCTGAAGACAGATCGCACGCGAAGGAGTAGTCGAGCCAAGACAGATCTTTTTCTACGCTTTCGCCAGGCGCAAGACCAGTAATTTGCATGCTCGACGTGTGCTCTCGTACGAGAACGCTTCCGTCGCCGGCAACGTCAAGAAGCGTCATGGGCGCCGGACTACGCAACAGAACGCGCTCGTTCCCCGAAAGGGACACCGCGTAGAGCGTATCTGCGATTCCTTGTCTCGACGCCGTGAACCAGACTTCCCGGCCCTCTCGGGACCAGGCGAGGCCACTCATGCTTGTGAAGCCTGAGGCAAGCGTCTTTTTCCCACCTTTGCGATCCACCACCGCGACCGAGCCCCCGTCGTCACCGGGGTCCGGATTGTCCAGGAACGCTGCCAGATCGCCTCGCGGGGAAACCCGCGGGGAGCGAATCTCTCCTGCCGTCTCGTAGAGCACGCTGCCGATGGGGTACTCCATCCGAACCGTCCCTCCCACGTTGCGTATGACGAGGAGGCTCGATCCGTCGGCTGCCCAGTCTGCCAATTGGACGCCGTCGAGGACCTCTCGGGGAGTTCCGCCGGATAAAGGAGCACGGGCGAGAGTGCCGGTGCTCGCCATTGCCCAGGGTCGGGTGCTGGTTACAAGAGTGACCGCCAACTCACCAGTCCGCGAGATTGCCTGAAGGTAAGCGTCGGGCAGCGGGAGAGGAGTCGATTCCGGCCCATCGCGGCGAGTCGAAAAAACCCGAAATGGCTGTCCATTCCAGGTTGCTCCATAAACGATGGTCTGGCCGTCGCCTGTAAAGCGGGCGATGGCCACATTTCCGCGTTGAAACGTCAGCCGTTTGAAGACCGGGGGGGCGGTCTTCGCAACCTGACGGCCCACCTGTACCCCAACGGCAAGAACAACCGGGAGTGCGGCCACGGTGACAGCCGTCAAGATTGTGCGCCACCGACGTCGCGCCGGGTTGACGAGCAATGCTTCCGATTCCGCCGCCTCAAACAGATGATCCCGGGCCGCCACGAGATCTCGCGCCAGGTCACTCGTCGTGCCATACCGATCGCTCGGGTCCTTCGCGAGGCATCGTTCGACGATCCAGCGCAATGGCGCCGGCGCCTGCGGGTTGACCGCGCTGATCGCCTCCGGCTCCTCGTTGAGGATCGCCGAGAGCGTGTCCACACCCGTCTTTCTCCGGAACGCTCTCTTGCCCGTCAACATCTCGTACAGGATCGATCCGAAGGAAAACTGGTCGGACCGAAAGTCCACGTTCTCCCCGCTCGCCTGCTCCGGCGACATGTAGCCCACCGTGCCGAGCAGTATTCCGGGGCTCGTTCCCGTCTCCGTCGGTGAAGGCGAGCCGCCGCTGCCGGATTCCATGTGCGCCAGCTTCGCCAAGCCAAAGTCCAGGATCTTGACGACGCCGTCCGTCGTCACCATGACGTTTTCGGGCTTCAGATCCCGATGCACGATCCCAACCTCGTGCGCCTTGGACAGGCCTTCGGCCATTTGGGTGGCGACTGCCAGCA
>JBKJWL010000143.1:0-2536 GCA_046716885.1 Thermoanaerobaculia bacterium
CCGAGATCCTGTTCAACTTCCGCCTGACCCCCTCGCTCCTCGCGGGCGGACTCGCGTTCTCGTTTGCGATGGGTCTCTTTGGCGGGTTTTTCCCCGCCTTCCGGGCGGCGCGGATGAAGATCACGACCGCGTTGCGGGAGATTTAGATCCGCCGCTTCGGCCTTTCGATTAGTTAAATTTTATTGGACTCATATAAACCAAAATATTTTATTCCTAAAACATAATGCAAATGATATACTAAACATCATGAGTTCGGCGGGTTTCCTCAAATACGCTCGCCGGACGGCAGGCCTCAGTCAGGCGGAGCTGGGGAAGCGCGCCGGGGTGTCTCAAACCGCGATTTCCCTGATCGAAAGCGGAAAGACGTCGCCGCGGTTCGACACCATCGAGCGGCTTCTCGCGACCTGTGGCTTCGAGCTCGAGGTCACTCACCGATCCGGTGTCGGCATCGACCGCTCCCAGATGAGGGAGCTTCTGCGGTTGAGTCCCGTCGAGAGAGCGCGAATCGCCGCCGAGGAAGCCCGTAATCTGGACAAAGCCCTACCCGAGGGTCGGCGTTGAGGGCGTCGAGAGAAGTCCCCTTCAATCCGATCGGGGCTCTCGAGATTCTCGTCGGTCATGGCGTTCGTTTCGTGGTCGTCGGAGGGTATGCAGGTCGCCTCTGGGGATCGACCACGATCACGAACGATCTCGACATCTGCTACGCGCGCGACAGGAAGAATCTCGAGGCGCTCGCGGCGGCGTTGCGTGAGCTGCAAGCGACGTTGCGAGGGGCTCCCGCCGATCTTCCGTTTCAGCTCGATGCCGAGACCCTGAAAAGAGGAGACCATTTCACGTTCTCGACGAAGTGCGGAGCCCTGGATTGCCTCGGCACGCCTCAAGGCTCGGACGGCTATCTCGACCTGATCAAAGGCGCCACCACGATGCCCATCGGTTCGATCGAGGTATCCGTCGTGGCGTTGGAGGATTTGATCCGGCTGAAGCGCGCAGCCGGGCGACTTAAAGACCTGGTCGAGCTCGAGATCCTCGGCGCGCTGCGCGAGGAGATTGCGCGCGCAAGGGTTCGTCCGCCTCGCACCGGCCAAGCGGGTTGAAGCTAGCTCGTCGGCAACGTTCTCCTGTAGAGCGTCAGAATCCTTTCGATCTCCCGTTCCGGAGATCGGTGATCGATTCGCGAGATCAGCCGAGGCAGCTCAGGGGAAAGTAGGTCGCGCTGCCCCCGACCGATTCCTGTGCCCATCGAAAAGCTCCCTCTCGGTCTCTCTCTCGTCAGGGTTCGGTTTTCGGAATTCGCTAGCGCGGTCCCATACCAGAGGTTCGAGTGGCGCTGGTGGGGATCCAGCCACTCGAAGAATGCGGAACTGAATTCGAAGGAGGAGCGGAGCGCCGCCTCGAGGTCTCGTTCCACGATCACGAGGCCGCCGAGAAAGTCATTCCGATCTCCGCGTTCGATCTCCTGGTCGATCAAAAGCCGCCCGCTCGATTGGATCTCCACGTGCGTCTCGGGCGCCGTCTGCCGTCTGCCTACATCGTCGGCCTGGGAGAACCGGACTCCACCGGTTGTCCGCCCCTTTCTCTTAGGTGCTTCATACGCGAAGAGATCGACATCGTGAGCAATCCGGTAGACGTCCTTCTCGAAGGCCTTCTCCTCCAGCCTTACGATGTCGATTACCTCTTCGTCCCGTTGAGGGCTGATGGCGAGACGAACCCATGGCTCCTGGTGGATCGGTCCGCTTCCGGTCAGATCCTGCATCAGGTTGTCGGCGGTGACGGCCTTGGACATGCTTACCACCTCATACTTCTTCAGGGCACGAGTGATCGCACTCTCCAGCTCGGCGGGTGCGCCGAACGTCGATCGATTGTGGCCCTCGACGAAACCTGAGAGTCGGTGCGCGAGCGACTCCGCGTCTGCGTCCCGAGTAACATCCTGAAGGAAGGCAAACACGGGTCGGTGGTTCAATCGAGCGTGGTCGAGTTCCTCTTCCACGATGAGTTTCCCGGACGGAGCGCGAGAGCCGCCTCGCGCGCCGACGATGACCACCATCGCATCGCTGCTCTCAACGCCGTCGAGGCACGCGTTGCGTGGGGAATCGGGTGACGATGGAAAGTCCTCGTTCACGAGGACGGGATCGCAGCCTGCGGCGACGATTCCGCGACGGGCGGCCTGGCGCATGGCCTCGAAGCCCTTCCACGACCGAGCTGACGAACACGCGCCGCTTCACCTCTTCGTTCACGGACTCGAAGAGTAGTCTGAACTAGAATTCCTGACGGTTTGCAAGGCTGGTGGACTGGAGATTCGTCAATGGCGAAGGCAGTGAAGAAGGCAATCCGTCAGAAGAAGAAGATCGAATCGTACGAGCACGCCGGAAAGAAGCGGGCGAACAACCCGCCGGTCGGGCTCGTGACGGCGGCGACGGATCCGGACTCCGGAAGGAAGACTTACGCGTACGACCCGCACCTCGTCGGGGCGGGGAAGGCGGAGCGGATCGCCCTCTGGATGCTCGACACCGACTACGACGGGCGCAGCGTCTATCCG
>JBKJWL010000144.1:0-40278 GCA_046716885.1 Thermoanaerobaculia bacterium
ACCCGAGATCCTGCTCTTCGACGAGCCAAACACGGGCCTGGATCCGATCATGACGGACGTCATCGCCGAGGTGATCCTGGGCATCCGGAAGCAGCTCCGGCCGACGATCGTGACGATCACCCATCACATCCCCAGCGCTCGGAAGATCGGCGACCGCCTCGCGCTGCTTTTCGGCGGACGTATCCTGTTCGATGCCGGCCCCGAGAAGTTCATGAGCTCGAGCGACGCGGCCGTGCGTCAGTTCGTGGAAGGGCGGGCCGACGGCCCGCTGACCGTGGAGTTGGAAAACGCGACCCGCAAGGTCCTTTGGGAGGGGCGATGAGCACAACGGCGAAGGTCGGAGCGTTCTTTCTGGTGGCTCTGGTCCTGGCGGGGCTGCTGATCTGGAAGATCGAGGATCTGAAGTTCGGGCGCGAGGCGGGCAAAACGCTCTCCGTGCAGTTCAACGACGTGGCCGGACTGAAGGAGAAGTCGGACGTGCGGATGGCCGGCGTGCTGGTCGGCAAGGTCGCCCGCATCCGGCTGGTGGGCGGCAAGGCGCTCGCGGACATCGAGCTGACCCGCGACATCGCGCTGCGCAACGGCGCCTCCGCGTCGATCCAGAGCCTCGGCATGCTCGGCGACAAGTACGTCGAGCTGATCCCCGGCCCGGTGGGAGCGCCGGCGCTGGCCGAGGGCGTGACGATCCAGGGCGACACCCCGGTCAGCTTCGACCAGATCACCAGGCTCGCCCGCGACATCGAGGTCGATCTCCGCGACATCACCAGCAACCTCAAGAGCTCGCTCGGCGGCGCCCTCGGCGAGGAGCGGCTGACCGGCATCGTCGAGAACGTGCTCGTCCTGTCCCAGGCGCTCCGCCAGCTGCTGGAGGCCAACCGCGCCAACATCGACTCGACGACCGCCAACTTCCGGGAGTTCTCGACGCAGATGACGGCGTTGGTGTCGCGGATCGACCGGCTCGTCGCGTCCAATTCCGGCAACCTGACGGACGCCACCGGCAACGCCAAGGAGCTGACGGCAAAGCTGCAGACGACCGTCGACAACATGAACGCGATCACGGGCAAGATCAACCAGGGCACCGGGACCGTCGGCGCCCTCGTCAACAGCGACGAGACGAACAAGAACCTGAACGACGCGCTGGTCGCCGTGAAGGAGGGCGTCACCAGCCTGTCCGCGGCCATGTCGAGTGCCGGGAAGCTCGGCATCGATCTGGGCCTGCGCTCCGAATACCTGACGGGGCCCGGAAAGGGCAAGGCGTACTTCTCGGTCGACATTCAGCCCTCCGGCAAGCCGCGCTTCTACCGGCTCGAGCTCTCGAGCCAGCCCTTTGGCGTCCGGAGAGACACGACGACCATCACGACGACGACGTTCCCGGACGGCCACACCGAGACCACCCGCGCGGACCAGCAGTCCTACAAAGACACGGTGGCCTTCTCCGCGGAGGTGGGTTACCGCCTCGGCCAGTTCATCGGGCGCGCCGGGCTGATCGAGAACAGCGGGGGAGCCGGCCTCGACTACCTCACGCTGAAGGATCGGCTCCGGTTTTCGGCCGACATCTGGAACTTCGATCGCGCCAACCTCAACGCCCACGCGAAAGTCACGGGCCGCTACTACTTTTCGCCGTCCGTCTTCGTGCTCGGCGGCTGGGACGATTTCCTGAACAGCAAGGCCAAGCAGGACTCGCTCTTCTTCGGCGCCGGCATCCGCTGGGGCGACGACGACATCAAGTACCTGGCCGGAGCGATACCCCGCTAGGGGAAAGCCTTGCCGGCGCGCGCGGTCACCGTCTTCGCCTGCCAGGCCTGCGGCGCGACCGCGCCGAAGTGGCTGGGGCGCTGCCCGGACTGCGGCGAGTGGAACTCGTACCTCGAGGAGCGACGAGCCGAGGCGCCGCGCGCCGTGCCGGCTTCCGTCGCGGCGGCTTCGGTCGCGATCGGCGAGATCGCGGGCGAGGAGGGACCGCGGCTCACGACCGGGCTTCCGGGCCTCGACCGCGTGCTCGGCGGAGGTCTCGTGGCCGGGTCCGTCGTCCTGCTCGGCGGAGAGCCCGGGATCGGAAAGTCCACCCTCCTGCTCCAGGCCGGACGGGGCCTCGCCGCGCAGTCGCGCGACGTCCTCTACGCCAGCGCCGAGGAGTCCGCGCCTCAGGTGCGGCTGCGGGGCGAGCGCCTGGGCATCCGCGACGGGCGCCTGCTGGTGCTGGCCGAGACCGACGTCTCGCGCATCGTCGCGGAGGCGGAGGCGCGGCCGCCCGCGGTCGTCGTCATCGACTCCATTCAGGCCGTTCGGGATCCCGCCCTGGCGTCCTCGCCGGGCACGGTCTCGCAGGTGCGGGCCGCGGCTGCGGAGCTGACGCGGTACGCGAAGGCGCGGGGGGTGCCCGTGCTGCTCGTCGGGCACGTCACCAAGGACGGCACGCTCGCCGGGCCCAAGTCCCTCGAGCACCTCGTCGACGCGGTCGTTTCGATCGAAGGCGAGCGCGGCTCCGCGCGGCGCATCCTCCGGGCGACGAAGAACCGGTTCGGGCCCGTGGACGAGATCGCGCTCTACGAGATGACCGGCGAAGGGCTCGTCGAGCTGCCGGACGCCTCGGCGGCCCTGCTGGCCGAACGGCGCGCCGGCCTCGCGGGTAGCGCCGTGACGGCGGCGCGGGAAGGCGCCCGGTCGGTGCTCGTCGAGATCCAGGCCCTCGTGGGAGTTTCCCCGGCCGGGTCTCCCCGGCGCGTCGCGATCGGTGTCGATGGAGGCCGTCTCGCGCTCCTCCTCGCCGTCCTGGAGGGCGCGGGCCTGCCCCTCTCCGCGCGGGAGGTCTTCGTGTCCTGCACCGGCGGAATCGACGTGGGGGAACCCGCGGCAGACCTGGCGATCGTCGCCGCGCTCGTCTCCTCGGCACGGTCCCGTCCGCTGCCCGAAGGCAGCGTCTTCTTCGGTGAGATCGGCCTGCTCGGCGAGGTGCGCCGCGTTCCGGCCGCGGCGTCGCGCCTCAAGGAAGCCGCCGCGCTCGGGTTTCGCAGTGTCTTCCTGCCGTCCGGCAACGTCGGCGACGCCGCGGCCTTTCCCGACCTCGACCGGCGCCCCGTGGATCGGGTCGCGGACTTCCTGGAGATGGTCGGCCGGAGGACGTAGGGGAGAGGCTTTTCCCTTCCTTCGGCCCCGTCGCTACCGGGTCAGACCCGCTCGCCTTCCAAATGCTCCGGCATCCCGTCGGTGAGCTTCCGGTAGGCGTCCAGGTACTTCTCGCGGGTCGTCCGCACCACGCCTTCGGGCAGCTTCGGGGCGGGGGGGCGCTTGTCCCAGCCGGTCGACTCGAGCCAGTCGCGGACGAACTGCTTGTCAAAGGACGGCTGGCCGCGGCCCGGCGCGTAGTGCGCCGCGTCCCAGTAGCGCGAGGAATCGGGGGTGAACGCCTCGTCGATCCACACGATGCGGCCGTCGAACCGGCCGAATTCGAGCTTCGTGTCCGCGAGGATCAACCCGCGGGACGCGGCGTGCTCGCCCGCGCGCGCGTAGAGCGACAGGGTCAGGTCGCGCAGCGTCTCGGCCTCGCCCTGCGGCAGAGCGCGGGCCATGGTCTCGAAGGAGATGTTCTCGTCGTGGCCGATCTCCGCCTTCGTGGCGGGCGTGAAGATCGGCTCGGGAAGCCGGTCGGCCTCCCGAAGCCCCTCCGGCAGCCGAATTCCGCAGACGTGCCCTGTCTTCTGGTACTCCGCCCACCCCGATCCGGCGAGGTACCCTCGCGCTACGCACTCGAACGGGACGACCTCGCACTTGCGCACGATGACCGACCGCCCGGCCAGGATACCCGCGTCGGCCCGAAGCTCCTCGGGAAAGCGGACGACGTCGGTCTCGACCAGGTGGTTCTCGACGTCGGAAAGCTTCTGGAACCAGAAATTGGACAGTTGAGTCAGAATCTTGCCCTTGTCCGGGATCCCCGGTGTGAGCACGACGTCGAAGGCGGAGATCCGATCGCTCGCGACAAGAAGAAGTGATTCCCCGAGATCGTAGAGCTCGCGGACTTTGCCGCGCCGCGAGAGGCGGGCGGCCGAAAGGTGCGTTTCGGTGATCGTCGGCATAGGCGAAGGAAGTTAGCACAAACGAGGCTCTGCTATCGTAAGGAGGCCCATGCACATTCGATTGACAGACGCGGTGCCCGCCAGCGGCTCGGCCGTCCGCATCGCGTTCCTGCACGAAGGCCGCGATCCCTCCGCGGGCGCGCCGCGGTCCGTCCGCGCACAGCTGCGCAGCGCGGTTCGGGACGCAGGCTTCCGGGGCAAGGAGCGGGAAACTGCGTGGAGCGGCGGCTGGATGCTCTGCGGGCTGGGGAAGCCGCCCGCGACCGTCGCCCGCCTGCGGATGGCGCTGCGCCGGGCCGTGCGCGATATGAATCCCCGCAGGCGCGGACGAATCGTGCTGTGCTTCGACGCGGGTGTGCTCGAAGCGTCCTTTTGCGCCCTCCTGCCGCAGATCGCCCTGGCCGACTACGCCTTCGACCACTACAAGTCCCGCAAGCCGGAGGCTGCGCCTGGCGCGGGGCAAGCGGTCGTCCTGCCGCCCCCCGGGGTTTCGGCGCGCGCTCTCTCCGGCGTCGCGCGGGAAGCCGAGGCGATCGCATCGGCCGTGGCGTGGGCGCGCGACCTGGGCAACACGCCGGGCAACGATCTTGGCCCGCTGGAGCTCGCCCGCGAGGCCCGGGCCCTGGCGGCGCAGCGCGGCTTTCGGCTGCGCGTGCTCGGCCGCAAGGAGATCGAGAGCGAGAGAATGGCGGGACTGCTCGGCGTCAATGCCGGCAGCGCCCGCCCGCCGGTCTTTCTCGTCGCGGAGCACGCCCCTGCGAAGTCGCGCGGCACCGCCGTCCTCGTCGGCAAGGGCATCACGTTCGACACGGGAGGCATCTCGCTCAAGCCCGCGGCGTCGATGGGGGAGATGAAATACGACATGATGGGCGCCGCGACGGCGCTCGCCTGCCTCGCCGCGGCGAAGGCGCTGAAGCTGCCCGTCCGGGTCGTGGTCCTAGCGCCGGTGACGGAGAACATGCCCGGGGGCTCGGCCACGCGGCCCGGCGACATCCTGCGCATGCGCAACGGCAAGACCGTCGAGGTGGACAACACGGACGCGGAAGGGCGTCTCATCCTGGCCGACGCCCTGTCCTATGCGGAGAGGTTTCGTCCCGATGTCCTGATCGACTATGCCACGTTGACGGGCGCGGTTCTGATCGCGCTCGGGCACGAGTGCGCAGGCCTCATGACGCCGGAGGACGATCTCGCCGGCGACCTGATGGCCGCCGGGGAGGCGACCGGCGAGCGGCTCTGGCGCCTGCCGATCTGGGAGGAGTATCGCGACAACCTCAAGTCCGAGTGGGCCGACATGAAGAACACGGGAGGCCGCTCGGCCGGCACGATCAACGCGGCCGTGTTCCTCAAGGAGTTCGTGCCGGAAGGAGTGCGCTGGGCTCACCTCGACGTCGCCGGGGTAGCGCACTTCGAGAAGGAGCAGGGCGGCTGGCCCGCCGGAGCCACCGGCTTCGGTGTCGCGCTCACGATGGAATTTCTCAAGAGGCGCTTCGGGCGAGTTTGACTCGCCCGGACCGCTTTGCTAGCTTCGCCGCCACCATGCCGCTCCGCGATTTTCCGATCGGGCCGCTCGGCGAGGAGCTTTATCCCCGCTTCATCGGCGGCCTGGCCGAGAAGCTCGACGATCCCTCCCTCGACCGCAACGTCACGGTCCGCGACGCGCTCGGAGAGCTCTACCTCGGCCGGACGGTCGACTATGAAGCGGCCGCCGCGGAGCCCGAGCTTTCGCTGGCGGCGAGGACGCTGCTGGCCTCCTTCGATCCGCGCAACGCGACGCTCGAGGCCGAGTACTACCGGGAGATCGACCTGGCAAAGTGGAAGGCGGTCAAGCCTCTTCTGTGGTTCTGGCAGATGTTCGACCACTCTCCCGTCGGGCGCAACATTCGGCTGGGCACGCAGCTCCGGTACATGCTCGCCCAGCGGGTCTTCCGGAAGTGCGGCAAGGGCGTGCGCATCTTCCACGAGGTCGAGTTCTCCTTCGGCTACAACCTGACGGTCGGCGACGGCGTCACGATCCACCGCAACGTCCTGATCGACGACCGGGGCGAGGTCGTGATCGGCAACGACGCCTCGATCTCGGACTACGCCAACATCTACTCCCACTCCCACGCCGTGGAGGAGATCCACGAAGTAACGCTCGGCAAGACCGAGATCGGCGACCGGGCGCGGATCACCTACCACGCGGTCGTGCTTTCGGGCGTCAAGATTGGGAAGGACGCGATCGTCGGCTCCATGGGCGTGGCCCCGAAGCCCGTCGAGCCCGGCTGGATCGTCGGCGGCATTCCGGCCAAGCTGATCGCGCAGAAGAACGTCAAGCCGTAAAGAAAAGTCGACAGTTCACAGTCGCGAGTCGACCGTGGCGCAGGCACTGTCAACTGTGGACTGTCGACTGTAGACTTCCTCCGTGCTGCGGCGGCTGACCGTCCGGAACCTGGCCATCGTCGAGGATCTCGAGATCGAGCTGTCCGAGGGCCTCACTGTGATCACGGGCGAGACGGGGGCCGGGAAGTCGATCCTCGTCGACGCCCTCGCCTTGCTGGCGGGAGGGCGCGGCTCCTCGGCGCTGATTCGCGAGGGCTCCGGCCGTCTGACGGTGGCGGGCGAGTTCGACGCGGGCCCGTCTCTGCGCGCGCTGTTGTCGGAGGCGGGCCTTCCGGAGTCCGAGCGCATCCTCGTGCGCCGCGAGCTCTCGAGCGACGGCCGGGGGCGCGCCTTCGTGGAAGACGAGCCGGCGTCGGTGCGCACACTCTCCCGCCTGGGGGAGCGCCTCGTCGCGATCCACGGTCAGAGCTCCGAGCAGGAGCTCGTGGATGCCGGGGCGCCGCTCGACCTCCTGGACGCGTTCGCGAAGGCCGAGTCGGAACGCGGTGCAGTCGGCGAGGCCGCGGCGCGCTGGACCGGGGCGCGCGAGGCGCTCGCGGGTCTGGAGGCCTCGCGGCGGGAGCGCGGACAGCGGCTCGAGGACCTCGAGTTCCAGATCCGGGACATCGATTCGGTCGCTCCCGCCGACAACGAGGACGCGGAGCTGCCGGCCGAGCGGGAGCGGCTCCTGCACGCCGACCGGATCCGCCGCGCCGGGGAGGCCGCCCTCGCGGCCCTCTCAGAGGAGGAAGGGTCCGCGGCCGACCGGCTGGGTGAGGCCGCGCGCGCCTTCGCGGAGCTCGCCGCGATCGACCCCCGCGAGGCGGCCCACCGCGAGGAAGCCGAGGAGCTCAAGCGGCGCATCGCGGACCTGGCGGCGGCGGCTCGCGATGCCGCCGGCGCGATCGAGGCGAACCCCGAACGGCTCACCGCGCTGGAGACGCGCCTCGAGAGTCTGGGGCGTCTGAAGCGGAAGTACGGCGGCTCGATCGCCGAGATTCTGGGCCGCCTCGCGAAGATGAAAGCCGAGCAATTCGAGCTCTCGAACTTCGAGGACGTCCTCGACCGGCGCCAGCGGGACGAAGCCGCGGCGAGGAAAGATTACCTCGCGGCCGCCGCGGCGCTCTCGTTCCGGCGCAACGCCGCGGCGAGCCGCTTTTCGGCGGCGGTCGAGAAGGAGCTTCGCGCCCTGGCTCTGGAGAAGGCGCGGCTGCGCGTCGCCGTCGAGACTCTGTCCGACGACGCCCCCCGCCCGAACGGCCGCGAGAGCGCGGTGTTTCTCTTCGCCCCGAATCCGGGCGAGCCCGAGAAGCCGCTCGAGAAGATCGCCTCGGGAGGGGAGCTCTCGCGGCTCCAGCTCGCCATCCGCACCGTCGCGGCCGGCCGAAAGGGCCGGAATCGGACGCTCGTCTTCGACGAGGTGGACGCGGGCATCGGCGGCCGCGTGGCGGAAGTCGTGGGGAAAAAGCTCCGGGACCTGGCCGAGCACGATCAGGTGCTCTGCGTGACGCACGTGCCGCAGATCGCGGCGCTGGCGGATCGCCATTTCCTCGCCGAGAAGCGAGAATCCGGCGGCCGCACGGTGGCCTCGGTGCGACTCCTCGAGGGGCGCGAGAGGATCGAGGAGATCGCGCGGATGCTGGCCGGCGAGAAGGTCCCGGAGACGGCGTTCGAGCACGCGCGCACGTTGCTCGAGGCGGCAAGATGAGCCGGAAGTCGGGTGTGGAGAGGAGTCGGGAGGAGGACCGACAGAGATACTCGCGCTCGATCCTCTTTCCGGGCATCGGTCAAGAGGGGCAGCGGCGCGTCGCGGGCTTTTCGATCGCGTTCGTGGGCGTGGGCGCCATCGGAGCGGCGGCGGCAGAGTCGGCGGTGCGGGCCGGCTTCGGGCGGCTCACGCTCATCGATCGCGACGTCGTCGAGCCGTCGAACCTGGCGCGGCAGTTTCTCTTCGACGCCGAAGACGCCGCGGGTATCGCGCCCAAAGCGCAGGCCGCGGCGGCGCGCCTCGAGGAGATCGATCCGTCGGTCCCCGTGCGGCCCGTCGTAGCGGACCTCCACTGCGGCAACGCGCGGGACCTGCTCTCCGGACACGACCTCGTTTTCGACGGCTCGGACAACTTCGAGACGCGGCTGCTCGTCTCGGACGCGGCGCAATTTCTGCGCGTCCCGCTCCTCTACGCCGGCTGCGTCGGGGCGGAGGGCCGCGTCGCCCTCCTCTTGCCCGGCAAGACCCCGTGCCTGCGCTGCTACCTCGAGGAGCTTCCGCCCGCGGGGTCGGGCCCGACCTGCGACACCGTCGGGGTGGTCCCGACGCTCCCGCCGCTCGTCGCCGCCGTCGGAATGACCGAGGTCGTCCGGTTCGCCGTGGGGGAGGAGCCGGCCCCGGGAATCCTGACGGTGCAAGTCTGGGACGGTGGCTTCCGTTCGCGGCGGCTCTTCGAGCGTGTGCGAAGCTCGGCGGCCTGCCCGGTCTGCGCCCGTAGCCGGTTCCCGGCGCTCGAAGGCGAAGGGGTCTCGGAGACCGTGAAGCTCTGCGGGAGGCAATCGGTGCAGGTGACGCCGGCCGGCCGCGCCCGGCCCGACTTCGCCGCGCTCGAGGCGCGGCTATCGCCGCTGGCACGGGTGCGCCGCTCGCCGCAGCTCCTCAACGCCGACGTCGAGGACGTGAGCCTGACCATCTTTCCCGACGGCCGCTGCGTCGTGCGCGGCACCAACGACACCGCGCGGGCGCGGGCGCTCTACGACCGCTACGTGGGGGGATGACCCGTGCGGCGCGTGCGGATGGAGGACCTGCTGACTTCTGAAGACGAGCTCTCCGCCCTCTCCGCGCTGCTTTCCCGCGGCGGTCTCGCCGCGATCCCGACCGAGACGTTCTATGGCCTGGCCGCCGACCCGAAGAGCGAAACCGGTGTGCGGCGGGTTCTCGCCATGAAGCGTCGGGGGTCGGCGAAACCGCTTCTCGTTCTCTTCGGAACGCGGGCGCAGCTCGCCCCGCTCGGCGTAGCCGCGAAACCGGAGACTCTCGATCGTTACTTCGCCTTCTGGCCGGCGGCCCTGACGGTCGTTTTCCCGCTTCGCTGTCCGATCCCCGCGTCCCGCGATGCGTTCTCGCTCGGGGTTCGCCTGCCCGCGCACGACGCGTTGCGGGAGCTTCTCGCGCGCGTCGGGCCGGTCACGGGGACGAGCCTGAACCGCTCCGGCGGGATCCCGTGCGAAGAGGCGGACGAGGTCGCGAGGCAATTCCCCGGAGAGATCGACGTGCTCGTGGACGGCGGCCGGACTCCCGGCGGGCTTCCCTCGACACTCGTCGACGCGACGGTCGAGCCGCCGCGCGTCCTGCGGTCGGGCGCGTTCGCGTGGCCTCCCGCGCGGGACTGGGTCCCATGCTAAATTGCCCGCCTTCATGGGCATCCTGAAAGAGTACGCGGGCAAGCGGCCCGTCCTCGGCTCCCGCGTCTATCTCGCGGAGACGGCGGCCGTGATCGGCGACGTCGTCCTCGGCGACGACGTGTCCATCTGGTACAACGCGGTCGTCCGCGCCGACTGCCACTGGATACGGATCGGCGCGCGCACGAACATCCAGGACAACTGCGCGGTCCACGTGACGCAGGGGACGTACCCGACGATTCTGGAGGAGGAAGTCACGCTCGGGCACGGCGCGATCGTGCACGGCGCCACGGTGCGGCGCGGCGCGCTCATCGGGATCCGCGCCACGGTCATGGACGCGGCGGAGATCGGCGAGTCGGCCTTCATCGGCGCCGGGGCTCTCGTGACGCCCCGCACGATCGTGCCGCCCCGGACGCTCTGGCTGGGCTCGCCGGCGCGCCAGGCACGCGTCCTCTCGGAGGCCGAGGTCGAGGACTTGACGCACTACCACCGCAACTATCTCGGCTACAAGGAGGAGTACTTCCGGGTCGACGGGGCGTGGGCCCGATGAACGTGCGTCTCAAGGCGCCCAAGGGAACCCACGATCTGCTGCCGCCGGAAAGCGAGAAGTTTGCGGCGGCCGAGGCCGTGGCGCGCCGGGTCTTCGGCTCGTTCGGGTACGGGGAGGTCCGCACTCCGGTGTTCGAGTCGACCGAGCTCTTCGCGCGCTCGGTGGGCGAGACGACGGACATCGTCCACAAGGAGATGTACACCTTCCCCGATCGCAAGGGACGGTCGTTGACGCTGCGCCCCGAGAACACGGCCGGCGTCGTGCGCGCTCTGGTCGAGAAGGGTTTCCAGGAGATACCGAAACCGATCCGGCTCTGGTACGCGGGCCCCCAGTTCCGGTACGAGCAGCCCCAGGCCGGGCGGTATCGGGAGTTCCGGCAGATCGGCGTCGAGCTGCTCGGCGTCGCGTCGGCCGCGGGCGACGCGGAGGTCCTCGCGATGCTGTTCGCCTTTCTCGGGGCGCTCGGCTTCACGGATCTGACGGCCACGCTCAACTGCATCCCGAAGGGCGAGGCGCGGCAGGCCTTTTCGAAGGCGCTTCAGGACCACGTGCGGGGGGGCGCCGACCGGCTCGGCCCCGAGGACCGGCGGCGTCTGGAGGAGAATCCGCTCCGCCTCTTCGACTCGAAGGACCCTGAGGCACGCCGGCTCCTGCACGGGGCGCCGGCGACGCTCGATTTCCTGGACGAGGCCTCCCGCCGGCATCACGAGGAGCTCAAGGCGCTCCTCACCCGGGCCGGCGTGCGGTTCACGCAGAGCGCGTCGATCGTCCGGGGGCTGGACTACTACACCCTGACGGTCTTCGAGGTGACCTCCGATCGGCTCGGAGCCCAGAACGCCCTGCTCGGCGGCGGACGGTACGACGGCCTCGTGGCCGAGCTCGGCGGCCCGCCCACTCCGGCCGTCGGGTTCGCCATCGGAGAGGACCGGCTGCTCGAAGCGATGACGGCCGATGCCCGGCGGCCCCGCGCCGTCTTCTGGGTCGTGTCGGATTCCCGGGAGGAGCTGGCGGGCGCGCTCGAGGTGGCGGCTGAGATCCGGGCTGCCCTGCCGGAGGCGGTCGTGGAGAGCGACTTGACCGGTCGCGGCCTCGTGAAAGGCCTCGCGCGCGCGGCGCAGGTGCTCACGGAGCCGGAGCGATACGCGTTCGCGGTGGGCGGTGTTCACGCCGTGCTCGTGGGGTCGCGCGAGCGCGAGGACGGGACCGTGACGATCAAGGACCTCGCGACCGGGGTCCAGGAGACTTTTCCCCGGCAGCAGCTGGCGGAACGCCTCGGCGCGGCGAGGGAGCGATGAAGCTCCCTCGTCAGCCGGCCGGCGCCCTGCGCGCTTCCGACGCCGGAAAGACCGTGCTCCTCAAGGGCTGGGTGGCGCGGCGGCGGGACCTCGGCGATCTGATCTTCCTGACGATCCGGGACCGCAGCGGCTTCGTGCAGGCCGTGTTCGACAAGGCGCGCTGCCCGGCCGGAGCCGTCGCCGCGGCGTCCGAGGCGCGCAGCGAAGATGTCGTCGCGCTCGAAGGAGAGGTCGTCCTGCGTGGCGAGGGCCAGCGGAACCGGGAGCTGCCGACCGGCGAAGTCGAAGTCGTGGCCGAGAGTCTCGAGTTCCTGGCCCGCTCCAAGACCCCTCCCTTCGTCGTCGAGGATCGGACGAACGCGACCGAGGAGCTGCGCCTCGAGTATCGCTATCTCGACCTGCGCCGGCCGGTGATCCAGAAGAACTTCGTGCTGCGCGACGAGATCGCCTTCCGGATCCGCCGGGTGCTCCACGAGCGGGGGTTCCTGGAGGTCGAGACCCCGGTGCTCACGCGCTCGACGCCCGAAGGGGCGCGCGACTTCCTGGTGCCTTCCCGCGTGCACCGGGGCCAGTGGTACGCCCTCCCGCAGTCGCCGCAGCTCTTCAAGCAGATCCTGATGATCTCGGGCTTCGAGAAGTACTTCCAGATCGCGCGCTGCTTCCGGGACGAGGACCTCCGGGCGGACCGGCAATTCGAGTTCACCCAGATCGACCTGGAGATGTCGTTCCCGACCGAGGAGGACATCTTCGACACCGTCGAGGCCTTCCTCGTCGAGGCCTTCGCCGCCGCTCAGATCGCGGTCGCGCGGCCGTTTCGCCGGCTGACCTTCCGGGAGTCGATGGATGCCTACGGCACCGACCGGCCCGACCTGCGCTTCGGCCTCCCGCTGTGCGACCTCTCGGAAGCCGTCGCGGGAAGCGGGTTCGTGCCGTTCGAGAAGGCCCTCGCCGGCAACGGGACGGTCCGGGGACTGCGTGTTCCGGGCGGCGCGGGTTTCTCGCGAAAGCGGCTCGACGAGCTGACGGAAAAGGCCCGGGAGCACGGCGCGGCCGGACTTCTCTGGGTCAAGAAAGCCGGGGGCGAGGTCGCCTCGCCGGCGAAGAAGAGCCTCCCCGAGGGCCACCTCGTGCGCCTGCTCGCGAAGTCCGAGATGGCCGAGGGCGACCTGCTCCTGATCGTGGCGGACCGGGAGAAGGCGGCGCTGGCGGCGCTCGCGGCCCTCCGGGTCGAAGCGGCGCGGGAGCTCGCGCTGATCGACGAGTCCCGCTACGAATTCTGCTGGGTCACCGAGTTCCCCCTCCTCGGCTACGACGAAGACCAAAAGCAGTGGTTCCCGATGAACCACCCGTTCACCGGGCCGCGCGAAGAGGACATCGACCGCCTCGAGTCGGATCCGGGCAGCGTGCGGGCTCGCGCCTACGACGTGGTCGTCAACGGGTGGGAGCTCGGGTCGGGCTCCATCCGCATTCACCGCTCCGACCTGCAGGAGCGCGTCTTTCGCTTGCTCGGAATCTCCGAGGCCGAGGGCCGGGAGCGGTTCGGGTTCCTGCTGCAGGCCTTGCAGTACGGCGCGCCCCCGCACGGGGGCATCGCCCTCGGGCTCGACCGCATCTGCGCCATCGCCGCGGGAGCCTCCTCGCTGCGCGACGTGATCGCGTTTCCCAAGACGACTTCGGGGATCTGCCTGATGACGAAGGCGCCGGCGAAAGCCCTGCCGGAGCAGCTGCGCGAGCTCGGTATCGAGCCGCCGGGCTCGCCCTCGGAGTGAGCGCGGCATCCTCCCCCGTAGAGATCGCGGCCGGCGGGAGCACGATCTGGGTCGGCCGGGGGACTCTCCGGGACGCGGCGCGTCTTCTCGCGTCTCCCTCGGGCCGGTTCCTTCTGGTCTCGCCTCCCTCCGCCCGCGCCGCGGCCGACACGGTCCGGAAGGCGCTGTCCGGGCGCGTCCTGCTCGACCTCGCGCTCGAGGACGGCGAGGCGGGCAAGACGCTCGCGGCCGTCGACGCGATCGCGGACGCCGCGCTGTCGGCGGGGCTGCACCGCGACGACGCCTTCGTGGCCATCGGCGGCGGCGTCCTGACCGACGTCGTCGGCTTCGCTGCCGCGGTGCTCCTGCGCGGCGTGCCGTGGAACGCGGTTCCGACGACGACGGCCGGAATGGCCGACGCGGCAATCGGGGGAAAAACCGGAGTCAACCACGCGCGCGGCAAGAACCTGCTCGGCGCGTTTCATCCTCCGCGGTCGATCCTGATCGACCCGGACTGCCTCGCGACGCTGCCGGAGCGCGATTACCGGGCCGGGCTCGTCGAGGCCTTCAAGGCCGCCTGGATCGGGGACGCAGCCCTGGCCGCGCGCGCGGCCGCGTCGCTGCCGGCTCTGCTCGCCCGGGAGCCGCGAGCCGTGATCGACCTGCTCGCGGGAGCCATCCGCGTCAAGGCGGCGCTCGTGTCGGCGGACCTGCGCGACGCGGGGGACAGGCGGCTCTTGAACTTCGGCCATACGCTCGGGCACGCGCTCGAGGCGGCGAGCGGCTTCGGGACTCTGCGGCACGGCGAGGCGGTCGCCTGGGGCATCTCCGCGGCCCTGGAGATCTCCCGCCGGCGGACGGGCCTGCCGGAGGAGCAAGCTCGCGCGGTCCGCGACATCCTCTCCCGCCTCGGACCGTTTCCGGGTCCGGAGCGCGATCCCGGGCGTCTCGCGGAGCTCCTCGCGCGGGACAAGAAGACGACCGCGCGAGGGCTCGCGTCGGTCCTTCTCGAGAGTCTCGGGCGGGCGCGCGTGGACGAATCGGTCTCGGTACGAGAGTGGCTCGATGCGGCGGCTATAATGTCGATATCGTGAGTAGACGCTCGGGCCGGCGTCGGATCCGTCTTTTCGTTCTGCTCGCCGGCGCCCTGATCCTCGCCTCTCTGGTACCCCTTCTCCTCGCTGAGGCCGTCCTGATCCGGCGCAACCGGCGGACACTCGAGACACTCGAAGAGAAGTACCTGACGCGGTCTTCGGCCGCGATCGCCGACCACATCGCCTCCTACTACGCGGCGGCCGGGCAGCAGCTGACGACCGCCGCCGACGCGATCCGGCTGGCCTTTCTGCTGACCGGCAAGGACCCCTTCGGCTCGGCAGACGCGCCCGAGATTCTCGGCGGCGTCCTCCGGGGGCAGAAGCCCCTCGTCGCGCTGCGGGGGGTCAATCTGGAAGGGCAGGGCAGCTTCGTAGGCCCCGACATCCGCCTCCCGGAGATCGACCTCGAGTTCCGGAGGGGTTTCGAGTCCGCGCGGGACGGAGCCCGCTACGCCGGCGACCCCTTCGGCGTCGGAGAGCTCGGGGCGGTGGCGGTTCTCGCGGCTCCGGTCTTGGACGAGAAGGGCGGCCGCATCGGCGTCGTCGAGGCTCTCGTGTCCTGGGCGCCGATCGTGCGCGAGTTCCAGGACGAAGCGCGCCGCGAAGTCCGGGCCACGCTCGTGGACCGGCGGGGGAAGATCCTTTTTCCGCCCGCCACCCGGGGGCCAGGTTCGCCCCACGCCTCCTCGCTGGTGGCCGATTTCGTCCGCTTCCCGGCCCGCCTGACCCGTTCGGAGTCGACACCGGCCGGCGACGTCCTCGCCTCGATCGCCCCCGTGGGCGATCCGCCGTGGGGGGTCCTCGTCGAGCGCGACCGCGACATCGCGTTCGCGTCGGTCGACCGCATGGTTCGGGACACCGTTCTCTGGAGCGCCGCCTGTCTGGCCGGCGCCCTGATGCTCGGACTGATCTTCGCGCGGCGGCTTTCACGGCCGATCGCGCAGCTGGCGGAATCGACGCGCGCCGTGGCGGAAGGACAGTATGGAGCGAGCGTCGAGGTCACCGGGACCGCCGAGATCGCGGACCTCTCCGAGAACTTCAACCGGATGAGCGAGTCGATCCGGGACGCCTTCGAAAAGGTGCAGAAGGCGTCGCGCGAGAATCAGGAGCTCTTCATCGCCTCGATCCGGGCGCTGGCCGCCGCCATCGACGCCAAAGACCCCTACACGCGAGGCCACTCCGAGCGGGTGGCCCGCTACTCCTCCGCGATCGCCAAGGAGATGGGGCTCGCGCCCGACGAAGTTCGAAAGACGCGGCTCTCGGCGCTCCTACACGACGTCGGAAAGATCGGGGTCGACGACCGCATCATCCGCAAGCCGACGGCCCTGACCGACGACGAGTTCGAGCTGATGAAAGCCCACCCGTCCAAGGGCGCCGCGATCATGGAGGCAATCCCTCAGCTTGCCGATATCATCCCGGGCATGAAATACCACCACGAGCAGTGGGAGGGGGGCGGCTATCCGGACGGGTTGAAGGGCGAGCAGATTCCGCTCCAGGCCCGGATCGTCTCGGTCGCCGACGCTTTCGACGCCATGACGACCACGCGCCCCTACCAGAAGGCGATGGAGGTCACGTACGTGCTGGAGCGCCTGCGGGCTCTGGCACACAAGCGGTTCGACTCGGCCGTCGTGGAGGCCCTCGTCCGGTCGCACGCGAAGGGGAACCTGATTCCGACCGACGGCGCCGCCCCGGGCGTCCGCGCGGTCTCGGCGGCGCGATGAAGAGCGCCGGCCGTGCCGCTGCCGCCCTGTCGCTGGTGCTTCTGGCCTCCGGCTGCGGCGCGCCGAAGAAGTCGAAGACCGCGGCGGAAGTGCTGCTGACGCAGCGGATGGCCCAGGTGCTTCTGCGCGACGGCCATCCCGTCGACGCGGAGAAGGTGTTCCGCGACGCCCTGAAAGAGGAGCCGAAGAACCCGGAAGTGCTCGACGGCCTCGGCGTCTCGCTGGTGATGCAGGGCCGGTATCAGGAAGCGCTCGCCCCGCTCCAGAAGGCGGTGCAGGCGGCGCCGGAGAACGGGTCCTATCGCAACAATCTGGGCGTCGCCCAGATGGAGCTCGGGCAGTTCGCGGAGGCGGAGCAGGCGTTCGCGGCCGCGGAGAAGTCGGCCAACTCCGACGATCGGATCTCGGCCGCGATCAACCGGGGGCGGCTCCGGCAGCGCCAGGGAGACCTCGCGGGGGCCGAGCAGGAGTTCACTCTCGCGATGGCGCGCGACCCCAAGTCGTTCGCGGCGGCCTTCGGGCGCGCCGTGGCGCGCGAGACCCGGGGCGATCTCGAAGGCGCGGCGGAAGACTACCTCATGGCCTTGAAGCTTCAATCGGGCAACGCCGAGGCCAACCTGCGCCTGGGTCTGTGCCTCGTCTCACTCGAGAAGGCGGACCTGGGCCGCCGCTATCTGCAGCGCGCCATCGACCTCGACCCCAACGGCGACACCGGCGCCAAGGCGCGAATGCTCCTGGAGAAGTCGAAGTAGTCTGGCGATCACACCCGCCTCTGCCTTTCGCGGTATCTTCCCCCTTCCCCCCATGACCGACGAGCCCGTTCCCGCCGAGAAACCCGTCCGCCGCGGCTTCTTCGCGAAGGTGCGGCGTGGCCTCTTCATGACGCACACCGAGATCCTGGAGAAGCTCGAGACCGCCGTGAAGAAAGGCCTCGGCTTCGACGAGTCGGTGCTCGAGACCCTGGAGGAGGCCCTGCTCTCGGCCGACGTCGGCGCCGACACCGCGGCGGCTCTCACGGATGCCGTGCGCGAGCGCGCCGGAAGCTCCGAGCGGACGGACCTCGAGGCGCTCCGGACCATGCTGCGCGAGGAGATCGAGAGCCTGCTCGCGACCGCGCCGCGCGCGGCCGCCCGGCCGGAGGCGCCGCTCTTCGTCACCTTCCTCGTGGGCGTCAACGGTTCCGGAAAGACGACGACGGCGGCCAAGCTCGCGGCGCGGGAGAAGGCGTCGGGACACAGCGTCCTGCTGGCGGCGGCCGACACGTTCCGGGCCGGCGCCATCGAGCAGCTCCAGATCTGGGCGGACCGTCTGGAATTGCCGGTCGTGCGCCACAAAGAAGGCGCGGACCCCTCGGCGGTGCTCTACGACGCCCTCTCGGCAGCCAAAGCGCGCGGGGTCCAGTCGCTGCTGGTCGATACGGCCGGGCGTCTCCACACGCGCAAGAACCTGATGGAGGAGCTCTCGAAGATGCGCCGGATCGCGGGAAGGGAGGTGGCCGGCGCGCCCCACGAGACGCTGCTCGTGCTCGACGCCACCACGGGGGTCAACGGCCTGGCCCAGGCCCGCCGCTTCGTGGAGGCCGCAGGAGCCACCGGCGTCGTGCTCACGAAGCTCGACGGCAGCGCACGGGGCGGGATCGTGCTCGCGATCTACCGGGAGCTCCAGCTCCCCGTGCTCTACGTCGGGGTCGGAGAGGGGCTGGACGACCTGGTTCCCTTCGACCCGGCGGAGTACGCGCGGGCGCTCCTCGGGGACCATGCCGTTGACTGATCTTGCTCACCTCGACCGGGCGTTCTCGCTCGCCGAGCGCGGACGGTACTCGGTCTCACCCAACCCGATGGTCGGCGCGGTCGTCGTCCGGCAGGGCCGGGTCGTGGGGGAGGGGTATCACCGGCGGGCGGGAGGCCCGCACGCCGAGGTCCTGGCTCTGCGGGCGGCGGGGCCGAAGGCGCGCGGCGCCGAGCTCTACCTGACGCTCGAGCCGTGCACGCATCAGGGCCGCACCCCGCCGTGCGCGCCCGCGGTCGTCGCGGCCGGCGTGCGTCGGGTCGTCATCGCGGCCTCGGATCCAAACCCGCTCGTCGCGGGCCGCGGGATCGCCGCGCTGCGAAGAGCCGGGATCGAGGCCGTCCTGGCTCCGCGGCCCTGGCGCGAGCGGGCGGCCGAACAGAACGCGAAGTTCCGTACGTGGATCGCTGCCGGGCGGCCGCTCGTCCTCGCGAAGTGGGCCTCGACGCTCGACGGCCGCATCGCATCGGCCGCCGGGACGAGTCGCTGGATCACAGGCTCGGCCGCGCGCCGGCGCGCGCTCGGGTTGCGCGAGGAGTACGACGCGGTTCTCGTGGGCGCCGGGACCGTGATCGCCGACGATCCGCGCCTCACGCGACGGCTCGGGTGGAACCGCGCGACGCCGCACTGGCGGATCGTGCTCGACGGCCGACTCCGGATCTCCGAGCACGCGCGAATCTTCCGCGGATCCGGACCGGTCCTGGTCGTTACGGCGGCGTCTCTCGACCACCCCAGGGCGCGGCGTCTTACGGCGCGCGGGGCTCTCGTCTGGAGCCTTCCCTCAAGGGCCCGCGGCCGTGTGGACCTGAAGCAGCTGCTCCGGGAGCTCGCGCGGGAGAACGTCGCGAGCCTGGTCGTGGAAGGAGGTGCCGAGACGCTGGGGAGCTTCTTTTCGGAAAGGCTGGTCGACCGCGTCGCGGTTTTTTTCGCCCCGCGGATCCTCGGCGGTGCCGCCGCGCGCAGCGCCGTCGGGGGAGCCGGGTTTCGCCTTCCGAGAACACCCCGCCTCGCCGCGCTGCGGATCGAGGAGATCGGCGGGGACCTCCTCGTGACCGGTCGCATCACGTAGACTTTGCCGATGTTCACCGGCATCGTGAGCGGCGTGGGCCGGGTCGCCGCGGTCGAGCGCCGGCGCGGCGGCGGCCTGCGGCTGACGATCGCCTCCCCCGTGCGATACGGCCGCTTCGCGGCGGGAGAGAGCGTCTGCGTTTCCGGAGCGTGCCTGACGGCGGTCGCGTCGGGTCGCCGGCTGATCGCCGACCTCTCGTCCGAGACTCTCTCGCGGACGACCCTCGGAGACCTCCAGCCGGGCGCCCCCGTGAACCTGGAGCGGGCGCTCCGCTGGGGTGACCGGCTGTCCGGCCATTTCGTGATGGGCCACGTGGACGGGATCTCCCGCGTGCTCTCGATCGCGCGCGCCGGCAACTCGTGGACGTTTCGCTTTTCGATTCCGCCGGGTCTCGTGCGATTCGTCGCGGGGAAGGGCTCGGTGGCCTTGGACGGCGTGAGTCTCACGGTCGCCTCACGCCACGGACGGTCCTTCGCGGTCGCCGTGATTCCGGAGACGCACCGCCGCACGAGCCTGGGAAGGGCGACGCCCGGAACGCGCGTAAACTTCGAGTGCGACATCTTTGCGCGGTACGAGCGCACCGGAGCGCTCCGACTGGTTCGCCGCACCGCGCGGCGCCGATGATCGTTTTCGAGTCCGCCGCGCCGTCGGTCCGCGCCGGCGAGTTTCTCCTGGCCGGACGGCGCCTGGCTGGTCGCCTCTATCCGTATGGTGCCGAGGCCGGCGCCGCGGAGTTCCGGTTTGACCCCGTCGATCGGCGGTTTCTGTTTCGTCGCCCGGACGTCACCGTGCCGGTGGGCCCCTCGGATCCGAGGCCCTGGAGCGAAGCCCTTTCCCGGGTGCCTCCCGGGCCGGTGCTCGTCGGGCCCTGCGCGGCCGCCGAGGAGGTGCGCGGAGCCTTTCGCGCGGCGGCGCAGGCGGCTCTCGGCCAGGGCCGACCGGTCTATCTGCTCGACCCGGAACCCTCCGGGCTTCCAGATCCCGCCGGGCCCGCGGCGGTGGTGCTGTGCTCCTGGCGGGCGGGTCGCCCGGACGCGGCGTTTCCCGGCCTCGCGGCTGCCCGGGCGGCAGGCTTCCGCTGCGCGGCCCTCTTTCCCTACCTGCCAGGCTGGACAGGGGAGGCCCGGGCCGTGGAAGCGCTGGTCGGTGCGTCGGCATCCGGCGGCGCGGAAGCACTGACCGCGCTCGCGCCCTCGACCGACGGCGAGGGGCGCCGGGGAATCGTCGAAGCCCGTTCCGCGGCGGAGCCCGAGGAGGCCGAGCGCTTCTTCGAGCTCGTGCACCATGGCGACTGGGCCGCCCGGCTCCCGGATTCCATCGGGCTGGTCCGCGAGGCGGCTAGCCGGCGCGGTCTGGCTTCGCTGCCGCCGCGGCCTGTCGGGAGCCGCGAGCCGGGCGGCAACGCCGCGGCTTGCGCGCGGCTCGAGGAGCTGGCGGAGCTTCCGGGGGCGGGAGACCACCGCATCGCGCTTCTCCATGCCGCGGTGCGCTTCATCGACGAGTCGGGGCGGGATCTGGCCTCGGTCGAACGCGAGGGCAACTTCGGCAGGATCTTTCCGTTCGGCGAGGAGCTGGCCAGAGAAGCCGCCTCGGCGTTGCGCGAGGCGCGATGAGCCGGGCCGGGATCTACGTCCACCTGCCGTACTGCGCATCCCGCTGCGGCTACTGCGCGTTCGTCGTCACGACGGATGGCTCGAGCCGCGTCCGGTACCTCGAAGCACTCGAGCGCGAGGCCGGGCTCGTCGCGGGCGAGGCGGAGACGGCGACTTTCGACTCCATCTATCTCGGCGGAGGAACGCCGTCGCTGCTGCCGCCCGAGTCGATCGCCCGGCTGCTCGAGTTCCTCCGGGCGCGATTCGCGATCGCCTCCGACTGCGAGGTCACGCTCGAGGCCAATCCCGAGGACGTCCTGCCGGAAGCGGTGCGTGCGTGGCGCGCCGCCGGCGTCAATCGGATCTCGGCCGGTATCCAGTCGCTGGCGGACGGCGAGCTCGCGGCCGTGGGCCGCCGCCACGACGCCCTCAGGGCGCGGGAAGCTCTCGGGCTCCTCGGCGCCTCCGGCCTCGCGGTCTCCGGCGACCTGATCCTGGGTCTTCCGGTACAGACGCGCGAGAGCTTTCGCGAGAGCCTCTCGGGGCTGGCGGAGTCGGGCGTCGAGCACGTGTCGGTCTATCTTCTGGAGGCCGAGAAGTCGAAGGCGCTCGAGGAGGACAAGCGCCTGCGTCCGGAGCGCTACCTCTCCGACGACGCGCAGGCCGACGCGTGGCTCGAGATGGGCCGGAGCCTCGCCGCGCAGGGCTTCGAGCACTATGAGATCTCCAACTGGGCGCGACCCGGCCGGCGGGCCCGGCATAACCTCAAGTACTGGACCCGCGCGGACACCCTCGGCCTGGGCGTGGCGGCGCACGAGCTCTGGCGGGGTCGCCGGCGGGCCAACGTGTCGAGTCTGCAGCAATACGTCGGGGCTCTCGCGCAGGGAAGGCGCCCGATCGCCCTCGATCGGCCCGTGATGCCCGTCGAGGCCGCGCGGGAGAGGGTCTTCCTGGGACTGCGGATGACCGAGGGCGTGCCGGTCGCCTGGGTGGAGGCGCTCGTCGCAGCCGAGGAGGATGTGCGGCTCTGGAACGACTACGAGGGATGGGTCGCGGAAGGCATCCTGGAGCGGGCGGACGGCCGCCTGCGCTTCACCGAGCGGGGATTCCTCGTCTCGAACGAGGTCTTGAGCCGGTTCGTCTAGCTGGCTTCGCGAGCGTCAGATGAAGAGTGGCGCCAGCACCAGAGTAATCGTCGCGAGGAGCTTGATGAGCACGTGGAGCGACGGGCCGGCGGTGTCCTTAAACGGATCCCCGACGGTGTCGCCGACGACGGCCGCTTTGTGGGCCGGCGAGCCTTTGCCGCCGTAGGCACCGGTCTCGATGTACTTCTTGGCGTTGTCCCAGGCGCCGCCGCCGTTGTTCAAGAACGTGGCCATGACGATGCCGACGATCGTGCCGACCATGAGGAGCGCGGCTACCGCTTCGGCGCCGACGCCGAACTGCTTGAAGATGAGCCCGACGACGATGGGAGTGCCCACCGCGACGAGGCCGGGCGCGATCATCTGGCGCAGCGCTCCCCGAGTCACGATGTCGACCGTGCGGCCGTAATCCGGCTTCTCGGTGCCCTGCATGATGCCGGGGTGCTCGCGGAATTGCGCCCGGACGTCCTGGATGACGATGGCCGCCGCCTTGCCGACCGCCTTGATCGCGAGGCCCGAGAAGAAGAAGACGAGCATTGCGCCGATGAGCCCGGCGACGAAGATCTCGGGCTTGGCGAGGTTGACCGAGGTCAGCTCCGCGCCGTAGTTCTTGAGCTCGTCCAGGTAGGCCGAGAAGAGCAGGAACGCGGCGAGGGCCGCCGAGCCGATCGCGTAGCCCTTGGTCAGCGCCTTGGTCGTATTACCCACCGCGTCGAGCCGGTCGGTCTTCTTGCGGATCTCCTCCGGCTGCTTGGACATCTCGACGATGCCGCCGGCGTTGTCGGTGATCGGGCCGAAGGTGTCCATCGCGAGGATGTAAGCCGCCGTTCCGAGCATGCCCATCGTCGCGACCGCGGTGCCGAAGAGGCCGCCCCCGGGCAGCGCCGCCGCCCCGATCTTGTAGGAGGTCAGGATCGCGACAGAGATCGCCGCGACCGGAAGGAGCGTGCACTCCAGGCCGACTGCTATGCCCGCGATCACGTTGGTCGCCGGACCCGTCTGGGACGCCTCGGCGATCTCCTTGACGGGGCGGTATTTGTACTCCGTGTAGTACTGGGTGATGAACACGAAGGCGATCGAGGTGAGGACACCGATCAGTCCGCAGAGGAAGAACTTCCACCAGGCTTCGGGATGAGTCGGGTTGGCGAGCAGCCACTTCGTAGCCACGAAGAACCCGACGATCGCCAGGACCGAAGTGATGTAGTAGCCGCGGTTCAGGGCGGCCATGGGGTCGGCGTCCTCGCGCGTCTTGACGGCGAAGATGCCCACGATCGAGGCGAGAAGGCCGAAGGCGCGGGCCACGAGAGGGAAGAGCATCACGCCCACGACACCCGCCGAGAAGCCCATGCTCTGCTTCTCGAGCATCGCGGCGAGCGTGGCGCCGAGGATCATGGCGCCGATGTTCTCGGCCGCGGTCGATTCGAAGAGGTCGGCGCCGCGCCCCGCGCAGTCGCCTACGTTGTCGCCCACGAGGTCGGCGATGACCGCGGGGTTGCGCGGGTCGTCCTCCGGGATCCCGGCCTCGACTTTGCCGACGAGGTCGGCGCCGACGTCCGCCGCCTTCGTGTAGATGCCGCCGCCGAGCTGGGCGAAGAGCGCTACGAACGAGGCGCCGAAGCCGTAGCCGACGATCAGGAGCGGAATCTGCGCAGGCGCAACCTCGGTGAAGCGGCTGACGAGCCAGTAGAGCCCGCCGACGCCCAGGAGCGACATCGCCACGACGAAGAGGCCCGAGACGGCGCCGCCGCGCAGGGCGATCCGAAGCGCGTCATTCAGGGAGGAGCGGGCCGCCGAGGCGGTCCGGATGTTGGCGCGGATCGAGACCCACATCCCGATGTAGCCGGCGACGATCGAGCAGGCCGCGCCGAGCACGAAGGAGAGCGTGGTCCAGAAGGCGAGGAGCATCGCGGTCGGGACCGGGTCGAAGTCGTGGTGAGTGCGGACGAACCCGTAGAGCAGGAAGATCACCGCGGCCAGGAGGACGGCGAGGAAGACGATCGTTCGGTTCTGCCGTCGAAGGAACGCCTCGGCGCCCTCCTTGATGGCGTTCGAGATCGCCTGCATGGCGGCAGTGCCCGTGTCTTTCTTCAAGACCCAGGACGCCAGGTACCCCGCCACGAAGAGGGACCCGACCGAGAAGACCAGGATGAGGGGCAGAGCAAGCTCGAAAGACATTGTCCAACTCCTGTTTTCGCGTGATTCGGGCCCGAGCCCGCGCTGTCGGCCAAGCCGGGGCGCCGGAAGAATATCAGAAGGGTCGCTCGGACAAACGCCCGGCGGGGCGCCTGAGAACTCGAGGAAATCGCCGCTTGAAAGAGGAAGGGAATCCGGCTACTGGCCGACCGGCACGGTCTCCAGAACGATGCCGATGCTCTTGGCGCCGGCGCTGCGCGCGAGGTCCATCACCTTGATCACCTCGCCGTATTTCGCCCCGTCGTCGCCCGAGAAGAAAACCGTCTTGTTCGCCCGGTTCTTGAGGATCTCGGTCAAGCGCAGCGACAGGGTCTGCACGTTGACCTCATCCTTGTTCAGGTACAGCTTGTTGTCGGGTGTCAGCGACACGATGATCAGGTCCGTGGGCGGCGGGCCCGAGGTCTGCGGCGGGTTCTTGGGGGGCACCTTCACGTCGTAGCCCATCTGCAGCAGGGGCGTGATGACCATGAAGATGATCAGGAGCACCAGCACCACGTCCACGAGGGGCGTGATGTTGATGTCACTCTTGTATTCGCCGGCGCTGCTGGCTCCCATGCCCATGCGATTTGGTCTCCTCGGGGTCGCGCGGGCTAGATGCCCTTTGGCTTCTTTTCGGCGACCAGGGCGACGTCCTGGAAGCCGGCGTCCTTGGTCATCTTCATGACCTCCTTGACGTCGCCGTAGTCGAGTCGCTGGTCGGCCTTGATGACGAGCTCGGCCGCGGCGTTGCGCTGGTAGAGCTCGTCGAGAACGGTCTGGAACTCCGCCTTGGAGTACTGCTTGGAGTCCATGTGATAGCCGGGCGGCTTGCTGAAACTGATCGAGATCAGCTTCTGTTTGGGGCCATCCGGCTTCTTGTCCGGATTATCGGCCTGCGGGATCTGGACGCTGACGCCCTTCTGGAGGAGCGGTGTCACGACCATGAAGATGATCAGGAGCACCAGGCACACGTCGACGAGCGGCGTGACGTTGATGTCGCTCTGAAGCTTGTCGCGGCCTCCGCCGCTTCCCATGCTCATGGTCGGTCTCTAGGCGCTCAGCTGCGCGCCGGCGCCGCGCCGCTTGATGAAGTAGTCGATGAGCTCGTTGGCGGAGTTGGACATCTCCACCTGGAAGCGCTCGATGTTGTTCATGAAGATGTTGAACATCCAGACCGCGGGGATGGCCACGAAGAGGCCGAGCGCCGTCGTGACGAGCGCCTCGGCGATGCCGGCCGAAACCGCCGCGATGCCGCCGGAGCCCGACATGGCCATGCCGCGGAACGCGTTGATGATGCCGATGACCGTCCCGAAGAGCCCGATGAAGGGAGCGGTCGTGCCGATCGTGGCCAGGCCCGAGAGGCCCTTCTTCATGTCGGCGGTCGTCACGAGCACCTCGCGCTCGATGGCGCGCTCGGCGGCCTGGATCATGTCGTGGCCCTTCAGACCCGCCCCGCCGCTTTTCAGGTCGTGCGAGAACTCGTAGAGCCCGGCAGCCAGAACGCGGGCGACGTGGCTGTTCTTGAATTTCTTGGACGCGTCGATCGCCTCCTGCAGCTTGTCCTGCTTGAGGAACTGGGTGACCATCTTCGCGTACGCCACGGACTGGTTGCGGGCCCTCTTGTAGTAGAGGAAGCGCTCGAAGGCCACGGTCAGGGAATAGATTGACATGACGATCAGCAGCACGACGACGCCCTTGGCGATCGGGGTCATCACGTTCCACAGGTGAATTGGATCGAAACTCATTCCACGCTCCTTCTCAGTTCGTTATCCGGAAGCTCCTACGCCACGCCAATCCTAGTTCAATCGGAAGGTCACCGTCACGGTGAGGTAGACGCGCACCGCCCGGCCGTTCAGGGTCGCCGCCTTGTATTTCCACGCCTGGACGGCCCGGACGGCCGAGGCGTCGAGCAGGGGGTTGACGGACTTCAGGACCCTCACATCCTCGACGTTGCCGTCGGCCGTGATGATCGCCTCCAGGATGACGACCCCTTCCATGCGGGCCTTGCGGGCCGCCTCGGGGTACGAGGGCTCGACGCGGGTAGACAGGACAGGGGCCTTGACGTCGCCGCCGACTCGCAGCGGCTCATCGCCCATACCGGAGCCCATGCCGCCCACGACCCCGCCCATCACGCCTCCGGGAACGCCTCCCTCGACCCCGCCCTCGACTCCGCCTTCGACACCGGCGTCCGCCGCCGCCTCGGGCTCGGCGAGGGGGACGGGGACCGTCTCGGGCATGACCATCGGCTGGCTCATCTCGACCGGCCTGACCTGGACGGGCTTGGGTGCGTCGGGGGCCTTGGGGGCCGCCTTCGGGGCCGCCGGAGGGGGAGGCGGGGGCGGCGGCGAAGCCGCATAGAACGTCACGGGAATGGTCGGCTCGGGCACGTCGGCCACGAACCAGATCGAGGCGCCGAGCGCCACGCCGATCACGACGGCATGAATCAGGATCGAAACCGGAAGGGAAACGGCCTTCTTGGTCTTGGCCTTCTGGTGGCTCGACTCGATCAGTGAAGTCTCAAACATGAATGATCCCCCCGACCAAGTGAGACACCGGCACTAGTTTCCCGGTTCCGGTGTGGCCTGGGCCGCCTTGGCCTTCGCCTTCTCCTGCGCCGCCGTCCTCATCGCCAGAGCCTGCTGGAGGTACCTGTTGGCCGTGTCGGTGTACTCCTGCTTCTTGACCGGGTCGGTCTCGATCTTGGCCTTTTCCCGGTAGAGAAGGTTAATGTAGGAGACCGCCTCGAAGTAGTCGGGCTTGAGCTCGATGGCCTTGTTGAGCGCTTGGAGCCCCTCCTCCACGAACTTCCCCCGCAGCTCCGGATCGAGGTCGGGGAAGTTGTAGGAGCGGTCCCACGCCTGCACGCCGATGAGGTAGTAGACCTCCGGGTTGTTGCCCTCGACGGTGAGGCGCTGCTTGAGCCACTTCACGCCGTTGTCGAAGTCGCCCTTCTTGAAGTACAGCATCGCGACCGACTGCATCGCCTTGGTGTCCTTGGGGTCCCGCTTCAACAGCTCGTTTTGGTAGAAGGCGATCGCGTCGTCGTACCGCTCCGTGTTCAGGTACATGGAGACGAGGTACTCGAGCGCCTTCTTGTCCTCCGGATAAGCCTCGTTGTACTTCTTGAGGTTCTCGACGGCCTTCTCCGCGAACTCCAGGTCCTTGGCGTGCTTGGAGCCGGGCTCGTACATGCCCATGTAGGCGATCCCGATGTGCTTGTGCAGCTTCTTCTCGCCCGGGTCCAGCCGCAGGGCCTCCTCGTAGGCCGCGAGCGCGCTCTGGTACTGCGCGGCCGTGAGGAAATCGTTGCCTCTTTTGACCTGCTGTTTTGATTTGAGCTTGTTGCAGCCCGAGAGCAAGACTGCCGCCAGAAGGAGAAAAGCGGCCGCGGCCGCACGTTGCCGAAAGCGTGGCATGCTTCGCATCGCTCCTTGCTCTTTTCGTTTTCCCACCGGGCTTCTGAACTTGCCTCGCCCCGGAGTGCCGAATTCTGTTGAATTCCTTTCAACAAAGCAACAGAGTTTTTTTGGGCTCCGGTCGAGTGGACGCGCGCCGACGGGCGAACGCCGGAGGACCCGCGAGGACGCTGCGGTCCCCCGTGTCGGGGGGGGGAGACTTTCCCGATCGAGGGGAATAATGTCGTCCGCAGCAGCGCTTTGCGCTAGCCAGGAGGATTCTTTGAGAAGACTCGTCGCGACCGGTCTGCTGCTAAGCGTGTTCCTTCCCTCTGGCCCGCTCTCAGGCCAGGACTCGGCCCAGGAGAAGCCGCCGGCGGCCCCGTTGCCGCAAACGCGGCCAACGCCCGTCCCCGGCCAGAAGCCGGGGGAGACGCCCTTCCCGCCGGTCGCCGAGTCCGTCGACGTGGCCGTGACCAGCGTCGAAGTGATCGTCACCGACTCGAAGGGAAATCGGGTCCCGGGCCTGACGGCCGCCGACTTCGAGGTCAAGCAGGATGGCGTTCCGCAGACGATCACCAACTTCTACGCCGTCACCGGCGGAAGGGTCCTTCTCGAGGACGGCAAGTCGATTCCACTCGGCACGGCCGAGGCGGCCGCGGAAGTGCCCCGCGAGCTCAAGGGCCGCTACATCTTCTATATCGACAACCTGAACATCCAACCGCAGAACCGGAACCGCATGTTCAAGCGGTTGAAGGAATTCATTCCCCAAGCCATCGGGCCCAACGCCGAGGGGATGATCGTGACGTTCAACCGGTCGGTCAAGGTACGTCGGCCGTTCACCTCCGACGTGAACGACCTGCTCGGCGCCCTCGAGCAGATCGAACTCGAGACGGGCGGCGGCACGACGCTCCAGGGAGAGCGGCGCGACGCGGTCCAGCGCATCAACGACGCCCGCGGCTCGAGCGAGGCGATCTCGATCGCGCGGATGCACTCGCAGTCCGTTCGCAACGACCTCGAGTTCACCATCGACGCGATCAAGCAGACGCTCGACAGCCTGGCCGGCATGCAGGGGCGCAAGAGCTTTCTCTACGTGTCCGAAGGGCTTCCCGCGTCGGCGGGCTACGAGCTGTTCGAGGCGATCCGGGAGAAGTTCCAGAATGCCGCCGCCACAATGGAGCAGTTCGACTTCGACATGAACAGCAAGTACATCAAGATCGTCCAGTCCGCCAACGCGAACGGCGTCACTATCTACACGCTGGATGCCACGGGACTGACGACGGGGGACATGCTCTCGGCAGAGAACCGGACGACCGACGTGCGCATCAACGAGTTTCAGTCGCGACAGAACATGCAGGGGCCCATCCGCATGATGGCGGAGGAGACCGGGGGCAAGGCGACCGTCAACACGAACGACTGGAAGGCCGGACTCGACGAGGTCGCGGCCGACTTCTCCAACTTCTACTCGCTCGGCTATCGCAGCGCGCGCGGCGCCGCCGACCGGCCGCACCGGCTCGAAGTTTCGATCAGGACCCGCAAAGGACTGACCGTGAGGAACCGTTCGAGCTTCGTCGAGAAGTCCGTCGAGACGCGGACCGCCGAGGCCGTGGTCGCGAGTTTGAGCTACCCGCGCACCGACAATCCCCTGCAGGCGGGGCTCTCGGTCGGCGACCCGAAGCCCTACGACCGCGAGAACTACAGCCTGCCCGTGCGGATCTCGGTCCCGATCGGCAAGCTCGGCCTGGTGCCCTCCGGGGACCGGTACGAGGGCCAGTTCTTCGTCTACTTCGTGGTGCGCGACGCCAAGGGGGACCAGTCGGACCTGCAGGTTCAACGGCAGCAGGTCTCGATTCCGGCCAAGGACTTCGACGGGGCGCAGCGGAAGGACTTCTACTATGACGCCACGCTGGTCGTCGTGCCGGGCGGGCAGAAGCTTTCGGTCGCCGTGCGCGATGCGGTTTCGAACCTGACGTCGTACCTGCAGAAGAGCGTGTTCGTCTCGGTGCTGCCGAAGGAGGCGAAACCGTCGAGTTGACAGTCGACAGTGGATGGTCGGCGTCGGGTCCTTCCTGCCGACTGAACTGTCGACTGTAGACTTCTCCCGATGCTTCCCAGCCTCCTGCTCTTCGCGCGCGTCCCGGAGCCCGGCCGCGTGAAGACGCGCCTGGCCGCCCGCCTGACCGAGCGGGGCGCCTCGGATCTCTACCGGGCGTTTCTCGAAGACGCCGCCCGCGTCTACCTCCAGGGGTCCCGCTGGTCGAGCGTTCTCTGCGCCGATCCCGATCCCTCCGACCCGCGGCTCACGGCCCTGTTTCCACCGTCCTGGCGGCGGCAGGCGCAAGCGCCCGGGGATCTGGGCCGGAGGCTCTCCGCCGCGTTCGAGGGCGAGTTCCTCCGGGGCGCTCCCGCGGCGGTGGCCGTGGGCTCCGATCACCCGGCGCTCCCGCTGCGGGTTCTCGACGCGGTCTTCGGCGCTCTCCGGGAAGGCAGCGACGCGGCGCTCGTCCCCGCCGAGGACGGAGGCTACTGCGCGATCGGTCTGAAGGCGCGCGCGCCTATCGAGGAGGTGTTCCGGGACATCCCCTGGTCGACCGGCGCCGTCCTCTCGGAAACGCTTCGCCGAATCGCGGACGCGGGCCTTGCGCACCGCGTGCTCGAGACGTCCTACGACGTAGACCGCCCGGAGGACATCGAGCGGCTGCGCCGGGACCTCGCGGGCCGTGACGCGAGCGGGGAGGATTACCCGTCGGCCACGGCCCGGGCGTTGGCAGCGCTGACTTCGGGCCCACTCCCGTGATCCCGGTGCTCGGAGCCCGCGCGATGCGAGCCGCCGACGCGGACGCCATCCGGGAGGGCACTCCGTCCGAGGTTCTGATGGAGAACGCCGCCTCCGCGCTGGCGGGCGAGCTGCAGCGCGCGTTTCCTTGGTGGACGCGTGTGGTCGTGGTCTGCGGGCCGGGCAGCAACGGCGGCGACGGTCTGGCCGCCGCGCGCCTGCTCGCCTTTGCGGGCGTGGCGCCGTCGGTGTTCACGCTGGGAGACCCCGCCGCCTACGCCGGCGGCGCGGCCGTCAACGCCGCCCGCGCCCGGGCTCTCGGCCTGACCCTGCGCTGCCTCGGCGCGGCGGGGGAGTTCGGCCGCTTCCGAAGGGCGCTCCGGGAGTGCGACGGCATCGTGGACGCCCTCTTCGGCACCGGGCTCGCCCGGGCGCTGACCGGCGGCGCGCGGCGCGCCGTCGCGACTTTGAACGCCGCCGGCAGACCGGTCATCTGCGCCGACATCCCGTCGGGACTCTCGGCCGATCGCGGGACCCTGCTCGGTCCCGCCGTGCGGGCCGCGGTCACCGTCGCCTTCGCCGCGCCCAAACCGTGCCACATCCTCCCTCCGTCGAGCGGCCTGTGCGGCCGGGTCGTCGTTGCCGACATCGGGATTGCCCGGCGCATCCTGGCCCGGCGTGCGGGCAAGCTGTGGCTCGCGGAAGCGGAGGACGTCCGCGCGCTCCTGCCGCCGCGGCCTCTCGATTCGCACAAGGCTGACTTCGGACGACTCGCGGTCGTCGGCGGCTCGCGCGGGAAGGGCGGCGCCGCGATCCTGGCGGCGCGCGGGGCGCTGCGGGGTGGGGCCGGGTTGGTGACGGTCTTCTGCCCGGAGTCGCTCGAGCCGTCCGTCGTAGCGGCGCTGCCGGAGGCGATGACCTCGGCTCTGCCGGAGTCCCACGGGGCGATTTCCGAGCGCGCCGCACGGGAAGGAATCCGGGCGCTCCGCGGCTTCGACGCCGTCGTCGCAGGCCCGGGCCTCTCGACGGCCGCCGAGACGGTGCGGTTCCTGGAGGCACTCGTCGCCGGAACGCGGCTGCCGCTCGTGGCCGACGCCGACGCCCTGAACGCCTTTGCGGGGCGCCCGCAGTTCTTCGCGAGGCGCCGCGGCCCCGTCGTTCTTACGCCTCACCCCGGGGAAGCCGGGCGCCTGCTCGGGATCACGTCCGCCGCCGTGCAGGCGGACCGGCCCGGCGCCGCTCGCGCCCTCGCCCGAAAGAGCCGCGCCGTCTGCGTGCTGAAGGGAGCGCACACGCTCGTCGCTATGCCCTCGGGCGAAGTGATCGCCAATCCCACCGGGACGCCGCTGCTCTCGACCGCCGGATCGGGCGACGTGCTGGCCGGGCTCATCGGGGCGCTCCTCGCCGGCGGGCTTGCCGCTCGCGACGCGGCCGTGGCGGGCGCCTGGCTGCACGGCGCCGCGGCGGAGGCGCTGTCCCCGCGGCTGGGCGACGCGGGGCTGCTGGCGCACGAGGCGGCCGATGCGATTCCAGAAGCGCGCCGCCGTCTGCGAGAGGCGGCGCCCGCTTCGTGAGGAGCTCCGAGACGGTGACCCGCTCCGAGGAGGAGACCGAGCGGCTCGGGGTCTCGATCGCCGCGACCCTGTCGGGAGACGACGTGGTCTACCTGATCGGAGATCTGGGCGCCGGCAAGACCGCTCTGGCGCGGGGCCTCGCGCGGGGCCTGGGCGCCCCGTCGCGCGAGGTGGCGTCGCCGACCTTCGCGCTGCTCCACGAGTACGCCGGGGAGGGGGGCGCGATCGTGCTTCGCCACCTCGACCTCTATCGCCTGGCGGACGATCCGCGGGAGTTCGCCGTTCTGGGGCTCCCGGACTCCGTCCGGGGCGCGCCGGTTTGCGTCGAGTGGCCGCGCGAGGCGATCCGGCGGCTGATCCCGCCCACCCTGGAGATCGTGCTCGAGACCCTGTCCGGCGACGGGCGTCGGATCCGCGTGACCCGCCCCGGCTAGAACGCCAGGATGATTCCGCCGTTGGCGACGCCGTTGGTCACCCAGTTCGACTCCGTGCAGGCGTTGGAGGGCCCGCAGATCACCTGGGAGTCACCGAGGTACGAGGAGTACGCACGCCCGTCGAAGCGCAGGGCGAAGTGGGGATTGAAGAAGTATTTCACCCCGCCCCCGATCCCCGCCGTGTAGCGCGTGTCCGAGTCCGTCGGGACGCCCGAGATGCGCGGCCTGATGTGGGCGGCGCCGGATCCGATCGTGAAGTAGGGGACGGCGCGGCCGCGCCCGAAATTGAAGGTCGCGTATCCCATGAAGTACTGGAACCGCAGGTCCCCGATCCGGTCGTCTGGAGCGAAGTCGTCCCGGCCTTCGAACACGAGCTCGGTCTCGCTCTGGGCATACTCGAACTCGATCTCGAAGAGGCTCGTGATGTTGAAACCGAGTCGGCCCCCGTAGACGGCCTCGTCGTCGACCTGGAGTCGCGAGTGGCGGTCGAAGTCGTCGTCGAAGGTGCGGCCGAACTGCCCGCCGAAGAGATAGCCCGCGAATGGGTTGATCTCGACGGTGTCGCGCCGGAGCTGGGCTGTGGCGGAGGCAGCGCCGGCGATTATCGAGGCGAAAGCGATGACGAGAATGCGTATCTTCATGGGTCGGCCTCCAGGATTGGAAGAGGGTTGGGTGGCGGGATTACCTGCGCGGTTTGAGGTGCTTCTCGATGACCTTCTTCCAGCGGTCCTCCCACTCCGGGGCGTAGCCGACCGCGCGGTCGATCAGGGTCCGATCGGGACCCAGGATGAAGGTGGACGGAATACCCATGGCGGTCAAGGGGCCGGCGTCTTCGGGCGACGCGTAATACACGGGCAGCGAGATGTTGAACTGCTTGAGGAAGGGGGCGACGCGCTTGCGATCGGCGTCCACGTTGATGGCGATGACGACGAAATTGCGGTCGCTGTAGGTGTCATACATTCTCTGAACGACCGGGAGCTCTTTCTTGCAGGGCCCGCACCACGTCGCCCAGACGTTTAAGAGCACGACGTTGCCTTTGAGCTGCGACAGCCGCACGCTGCCGCCCTCCGCGCCGACGAACTCCAGGTCGGGAAAGGCCGGAGGCGGCTGCGGGGAGGGCTGTTGGGCGAGGGCGGCGCAGGCCAGGCCGCCGGCGAGCGTCAGGCCGAGAAGGATCGTGCGCATTCGGTTCATCGAACGGCCCGGGTCCGGGCAATATTCCGCGGCATCGGCCCCTCGAGGATAACAGGGGCGGGCCCGCGAAACGGGACGTCGCGCCGCCGAGAGCTCCCGGAATCCGCGTCCGACCCCATAATCAGCGCCATGGCGAAGCTGCCTCCCGTACTCGCTCGCGTGTACCGCGGTACCCGGGTGGAGTCGGCGCACCGGGGCTCCGTCGCGGTCGTCGATGAACGGGGGACCGTCCTCGCGGCGTGCGGCGACGAGTCTGCTCCCGTCTACGCGCGGTCGGCCGCGAAGCCCTTTCAGGTGATGCCGCTGCTTCTGGCCGGCGGCGAGAAGGCGTTCCGGCTGGGCGATGCCGAGATCGCGCTCATGTGCGCCTCCCACGGCGGCGAGCCGCGGCACGTGGAGCTCGCCGGGAAGCTGCTCAAGATCGGCGGATTCCGGGTGGACGACCTGCTCTGCGGCGCGCACGTTCCCATGCACGAACCGTCGGCGCGTGAGCTGGTCCGCCGCGGCAAGGCGTCGACACCGCTCCACAACAACTGCTCAGGCAAGCACGCCGGAATGCTGCTCGCCTGCCGTCTGCTCCAGATGCCTGCGGCGCAGTACACCGACCCGGGCCATCCGCTCCAGCGCCGCATCCGGACGCTGCTCGCGTGGCATGCTGACATCCCCGAGTCCGCCATCACGATCGCCGTGGATGGCTGCAACCTTCCGGTCTTCCGCCTTCCCCTCTCCGCGCTGGCGACCGCCTACGCGCGCCTGATGGCCGCGCGCCTCCCGAACGAGGACCGCGGGGGAGCTGCCGCGCGCGTGCGCGTCGTCCGCGCCATGACCCGGAGCGCCGAGATGGTCGCGGGAGCGGGCCGTTTCACGACCGACTTTCTCCGGGTGGGGCGGGGCCGCTGGATCGGCAAGGAGGGGGCTGAGGGCGTCTACGCCGTGGGATTCGCGCCGGAACGCGGCGGGCGCGCCGTCGGCCTCGCGCTCAAGATCGAGGACGGCTCGGCTCGGCCGCGCGACGCGGTCACGCTCGATCTGCTCGAGCGGCTCGGGCGGCTGCCCCCGGAGATCCGGCGCGAGCTCGCGCCCTACGCGGAGCCGAAGGTCTGCAACGCGGGGGGCGTCGAGGTCGGGCGGATCGATGCCGAGGTTCCCCTGAAAGCCTTCCGGACGATCATCTCGAAGCCGCGCCGCGCGGCCGGCGGGAAGTAGCGGCGTGTCGTTCCGGAACCTCACGGCCTTCCTCGACGCGCTCGACGCGGACGGGGACCTGGCGCGCGTCCGGACGCGCGTCTCTCCCCGCCTCGAGATCGCGGAGATCGCCGATCGGTCGGTCAAAGCCGGCGGCCCCGCGCTCCTCTTCGAGAACGTCGAGGGCTCGGAGCTGCCCGTCGCGATCAACACCTTCGCGTCGCGCCGTCGGATGCTTCGGGCTCTCGGGATCTCGTCCTTCGACGAGTGGGACTCCCGGCTGGAGTTCTTCCTCGATCCGAAGCCCCCCGAGGGCATCCTCGGCAAGCTGAAGGCGATTCCGAAGGTGACGGAGCTCGCCGCGGTGTTCCCGAAGACCGTTCGCAACGGCGCGTGCCAGGAGGTCGTCCTGACCGGCGAAGCCGTCGACCTGTCTGCCCTTCCGATCCTGACCTGCTGGCCCCAGGACGCGGGGCCCTTCATCACGATGCCCCTCGTCCTCACCCGGGACCTCGACAGCGGGAAGACGAACATGGGCATGTACCGCATGCAGGTCTACGACGGGAAGACGACCGGCATGCACTGGCAGAAGCACAAGGACGGCGCGGGCCAGGCGCGCGGGTACGAGCGCGACGGCCGGCGCATGGAAGTCGCCGTTGCCATCGGCTGCGACCCGGCGACCGTGTTCTCTGCGATCGCGCCTCTGCCGCCGGGTCTCTCGGAGCTGCTCTTCGCGGGGTTCCTCCGCGGCGAGGCGGTGCCGCTCGTGCAGGGCAAGACGGTCGACCTCCTCGTGCCAGCCGAGGCGGAGATCGTGCTCGAAGGGTACGTCGAGCCGCGGGAGCGTCGCCGCGAAGGTCCGTTCGGCGATCACACCGGCTTCTACTCGCTGGACGACGACTTCCCGGTCTTCCATGTGACGGCCCTGACGCGGCGCGAGCGTCCGATCTACATGACCACGATCGTGGGCCGGCCCCCGATGGAGGACGGGTTCATGGGCGAGGCCGTCGAGCGCCTCTTCCTCCCGCTGGTCCGAAAGACGATCCCCGAAATTGTGGATATGCACCTGCCCGTCGAGGGGATCTTCCACAACCTGATGATCGTCGCGATCGACAAGCGGTACCCCGGCCACGCCCGCAAGACGATGCACGCGATCTGGGGCACGGGCCAGATGATGTTCACCAAGACGATCGTCGTGGTGGACCGGGACGTCGACGTCCACGCTCCGGCTGAGGTCGTCTGGAAGGCCCTCACCGCCATCGATCCCGAGCGCGACATCGAGCTGGTGAAGGGGCCGGTCGACGAGCTCGACTTCGCGTCGCGTCTGCCGTGTTACGGCAGCAAGATTGGCATCGACGCGACCCGGAAATGGAAGGAAGAGGGCTTCGACCGGCGGTGGCCGGACGAGATCGTGATGTCGGCGGACGTCAGGAAGAAGGTGGATGCGCTGTGGCCGTCGCTCAAGATCGGACCGGGGAAGTCGTGAGGCGTGCGTCGACCGTTGACCGGTGCTAAACTCACGGATCCCGGTGACTGTATGAAGGTCCTCCTCATCGATCCCAACCCCGAGTCTCGCGACGCGCTCCGTCGCGCCTTCTCGTCGCTCGGCTGTTCCGTGCGCGGGTTCGCGAGTGCGGAGGAAGGGGAGAAAGCGCTCCCCGACCTCGCCCCGCAGGTGGTGGTCGTCTCCTTCGAATCTCCGGAAGGCGAGTCCGCGGCTCTTCTCGGCCGCGCGGCTGGCCCGGGGCGGGCCGTTTACGCGCTCATCGAGGGTTCGCGCCTGGATCTCGGGGTTGCGGCCGTCGCGTCGGGGGCGGACGACTTCCTCTGGCGCCCCGTTTCCGAAGCGCGCGTCGCTCAGCTCCACGCGGCCTCGGCCGCGCGGTTCGCGGCCGAGGCGGGCGCCGAGGAGACGCGGCTTCGCCTCGCGCGCGCGGAGCTGCGCGACTCCCTGCCGGGCCGTTCCGCGCGGTGGACCACGGCCCTCGCCGCGCTCGAGCGCGCTGCCGGGTCCAACGCGTCGGCCCTGATGACGGGCGAGTCGGGAACCGAAAAAGACGCCGCCGCGTTGGCGCTGCACCGGCTCTCGCCGCGCGGCGCCGGACGCTTCGCCTACATCTCCGAGGGCGAGTCCCTGGATCTCGCCACCCGGCAAACCGGACCCGGCACCCTGTTCCTCCCCAACGTCGAAGCGACGTCCGCCGGATTTCAGGACCTCCTCTTGACCCATGTCGCGGGGCCGCGCCCGACCTGGTTTCTCGTGGCGATCGACGAGGACCCTCGCGAGGCGCTGGAGGCCGGGCGTCTTCAGCGGCCGCTCTACGACCTGCTCTCGGAGAACACCGTCCATTTCCCGCCGCTACGCGAGCGGGAGGGCGACGTCGCCCTGCTGGCCCGCCGGTTCCTCGACGACCTGGAACCCCGACTGTCCTTCGACGCAGACGCCCTCGATGCGCTCGCAGCGCACGACTGGCCCGGAAACACCCACGAGCTCAAAGAGGTCGTGCGGCGCGCGGCCCGCCTGTCCGAGGACGTCATCGGCCCGACCGTCGTGCGGTCGGTCATCGGCCGGCCTCTGCCCCGCACGCGGGCCCGCCGCCGCAAGGCTCCCGTCGTCCGGATCGCGGTTGGCGACTCGCTCGCCGACGTCGAGCGGCGCCTGATCTCCAAGACCCTTGAGTTCGCCCGCGGCAACAAGAAAAAAACCGCCGAGCTCCTCAAGCTCTCGCTGAAGACCATCTACAACAAGATCAAAGAGTACGGCCTCGAGCACTGAGTGCCGCGCTGCTCCGCGCCGAGGCGGGCGCTGGTGCCGGAGGTCGGATTCGAACCGACATGCCCTTGCGAGCGGGGGATTTTGAGTCCCCTGCGTCTGCCATTCCGCCACTCCGGCTGCGGTTGCGGATGATAGCCCGAACCCGCTAATCCTTGCGTCGTAGAATCCGCGCAGCGGTGAACCGATAACACTCTCAGCCGGGACCCGCCTAGGCCCCTACGAGATCCTGTCGCCGCTCGGAGCGGGCGGGATGGGCGAGGTGTACCGGGCGCGGGACTCGAAGCTGAAGCGCGAGGTGGCGATCAAGGTCTTGCCGCAGGCGCTCGCCGCAGACCCCGAAGCTCTGGCGAGGTTCGAGCGGGAGGCTCTGGCGGTTGCCGCGCTCTCGCATCCAAACATCCTTTCGATCTTCGACTTCGGCAATGAGGACGGCATCGCCTACGCCGTCATGGAGCTCCTGGAGGGCGAGACGCTGCGCGGGAAGCTCGACGACTCGCCGGTCACGCAGCGCCGGGTTATCGACTACGCCCTCCAAATCGCCAAGGGACTCTCGGCGGCCCATGGAAAAGGCGTGGTGCATCGGGATCTGAAGCCGGAGAACGTCTTCGTCTCGACGGACGGGCACGTCAAGATTCTCGACTTCGGCCTGGCCAAGCGCGTGGATGCCGCGGCCGAGCAGACGAGCGCGCCGACGGGCTCGGCCCACACCCGGCCCGGGACGGTGATGGGGACGATGGGCTACATGTCTCCGGAGCAGCTCCGGGGACTGTCTGTGGATCACCGCTCGGACATTTTCTCCTTCGGCGCGATTCTGTACGAGCTTCTCTCGGGTCAGAAGGCGTTCAAGCGGGACACCGCGAGCGACACGATTGCGGCGATTCTGAAGGAGGAGCCGCCGGAGCTGACGCAGTCGAGCAGGAACATCTCGCCGGCGCTGGATCGCCTCGTGCGGCACTGTTTGGAGAAGGATCGGGAGAACCGGTTCCAGACGGCCAAGGACATCGCGTTCGCGCTCTCGGAGGCATCGTCGCCGACCACGGCGGGCACGAGCGGGGTGCACGTCGCCGTTGCGGAGGGATCCGACCGGAAGAAGCTGGTGATTGCGGCCGCGATGGTCGTCGTTCTGGCGGCGGCGGGTCTCTTCCTGTGGAAGCGGCCGAAGACAGGTTCGCCAAACTCCTCCGGCGGTGTGAAGCGTGTCGCGGTGTTGCCGTTCGAGAACCTGGGGGCTCCGTCGGACGACTACTTCGCCGACGGCATCGCGGATGAGGTGAGGGCCAAGTTGACCTCGCTGCCGAGCCTCCAGGTGATCGCACGTGGCAGCTCGACGCCCTACAAGAAGACGGCCAAGACGCCCAAGCAGATCGCGAAAGAGCTGAATGCCTCGTACCTCCTCACCGCCACGGTGCGATGGGAGAAGACCGGCGGCAGCAGCCGAGTCCACGTAACTCCCGAGCTCGTGGACGTGACGCGCCCGGATGCTCCAACCTCGAAGTGGCAGCAGCCGTTCGACGCGGCGCTCACGGATGTATTTCAGGTGCAGTCGGACATCGCGACGAAGGTGGCACAGGCGTTGGGAGTCGCGCTCGAGGTGGGGGAGGAGAAGCGTTTTTTGGAGAAACCCACACAGAATCTCGCCGCCTACGACGCCTTTTTGAAGGGAGAGGAGATTTGGAATAGCACGGGCGTCGATACGCCGAGCCTTCGGAAGTGTCTCGGCTTCTACGAGCAGGCCGTGGCACTCGATCCCGGGTTTGCGCAGGCGTGGGCGAAGCTCTCGTGGGCCGATTCGATGTTGTACGGCGTCAGCACCCCCACACCCGCGCTCGCGGAGCGCGCCCGGGAGGCGGCGGAGAAGGCGAGCGCGCTTGCACCAAGCCGCCCCGACGGATACCTCGCCCTCGGCGCCTACGAACGGTGGGTTTCCAAGGACTTCAGCCGCGCCCTGGAGCAGTACGCGAAGGGTCGGCGCGTCGCGCCCGGCAACGCCGATCTCCTTCATGGAACGGCGCGTGCCGAACAGGGCCTCGGGCGCTGGGATGCGGCGGTGGAATACTTCAGGCAGGCGGAGCGCCTCGATCCACGATCGGCTTTCAAGATAGCGGATCTGGGCGACGCGCTCCTTCGTCTGAGGCGCTATCCCGAGGCGCGGGAGGCTCTCGACCGTGGTCTCGCCCTAGCGCCCGCCAACCTCGATCTGACCGAGGGCAAGGCGATGACTTCCCTCGGCGAGGGAAATCTTGCCGGTGCCAGAGCCGTGCTCAAGGCCGCGCCCAAGGAGGTCGAGCCGACCGCGCTCGTGGCCTACGTGGCAAGCCACTGGGATCTTGTCTGGGTCCTCGACGAACAGCAGCGAGAGCTCCTCCTACGACTCAGGCCGAGCGCATTCGACGACGACCGGGGCACGTGGGCCCTCTGTCTCGTCCAGGCGTACGCCTTGAAGGGCGATGAAGCGAACGTGCGCACCTACGCCGAGGAGGCAAGGAAGGCTTTCGAGGAGCAGCTGCGCGCATCACCCGATAACGCGCAGCGCCACGTCGAGCTGGGCCACGCGCTGGCGTATCTCGGTCGAAAAGAGGAAGCAATTCGGGAGGGGGAGCGTGGCGTCGCCCTCGATCCGGTGGTTAAGGATGCGCTGAGGGGCCCCTACATCCAGCACGGGCTCGTACGGATCTACGTGCTCGTCGGCGAGCCCGAAAAGGCGCTCGACCAGCTGGAGCCGCTGCTCAAGATCCCGTACTTCCTCTCGCCCGGCTGGCTCAAGATCGACTCCAACTTCGACCCGCTTCGCAAGAACCCGAGATTCCAGAAGCTCGTCGCGGGCGGGAAGTGATTTTCCCGCCCTGAGTGGATCGGCTCCCGGTGCCCAGCCGACTTGCCAACGCTCCCTGGGGGGGTGCCATCTCGTGTGCCATTTCAAACCGACGCTACTCGGTGAAAAACAGAACGAAA
>JBKJWL010000145.1:0-7990 GCA_046716885.1 Thermoanaerobaculia bacterium
GGAGACCTTCGACCCGGCGAAACCCGACGAGCTCCGCATCCCCTGGGACCACCCGGCCGTCAAGGCGTTGTGGGACGTGCCGAACGGGTGATATTTCCCGCCAGTCCCTTCATCGCCTCCTCGGACAACGAGTACCGCACCCAGTCCTCTGCCGGCGCGCCGCCGATCCGGCGGTAGAAGCGCATCGCCCCTTCGTTCCAGTCCAGGACGAACCAGTTGATCCGCAGGACCTTGCGGGCCACGCCCTCGCGCGCGAGCGCCGCCATGAGCGCCTCCCCCACGCCCCGGGAGCGCGCCACTTCGCTCACCACGAGATCCTCGAGGAAAAGGAACGGCCGCGCGCGGAACGAGGAGCCGAGCCCCTCCCAGAAGATCGCCATCCCTTAGATCCCTCCGGAAACCTCGGCGACGAAGGCCTCGATCTTCTTCGCGTCGAAGAGCAGGGCGCCGAGCCTCGAAGCCTCGGCGTCGTCGGGGGGCGGCAGCTTCTCGAAGCGCGCGAGCTCGCGATCGAGCTCGACCATGCGGGGCCAGTCATCCCGGCGAGCCGGTCGGACGCGGACGGCCTGGCCGCCCTCGCTCATTTCGTCGCCGCGACCACCGGGAAGTCGACGCGGGAAAGGAGCTTCAGGGCCTCCTCCCGATCCACGTTGGCCCCCTGGGCCAGGACGAGCCGCGACGGCAGCACGATGACCGTCACGAGGGTCGTGGGATTCGGGCCGGACCGGTCCGTGACGGCAAGGGCCGTGTGGCCCGCGACCTTCACTTCCCTGGCCTGGACGCTCGGAATTTTGGCCGATTCCGCGACGGCCTTGCGCAACTCGGGCTCGAGGTTCTTCTCTTTGCCATAGTCCTGGACCACGAGGCGGAACTGCCGCACCACCGTCGGGCTCTCGATCCGCTGGAAGAAGCGGGAGACCTCGGTGAAGACGCCCATGTCGTTCTCGTCGGTGTCGGGGAGCGGATCCGACGGTGCGGCCGTGTACCCAGGCAGCTCCGCCGGGACGCCGTCGCGAAGCGAAAGCGGCCATGCCGTTTTCTTCTCCTGAGCCGAGATCGGGAGCGCGAGGACGAGCAAGAGGAGGCCGGCCATTCGTTTTCGCATCGTCAAAAAGGATAACGCAACTGTTGCTACACTCCTCCCGCCAACGCTGCTTCCTCCCACAATGGACGAGATCGAACGGGCACGCATCCGCGTCTTCCTGAACGACCCCGCGGGCCGCGGCGATCGGCTCGTCTTCTCTGACCCTCCGCTCGAGACCGAGGCGGGGCCCTGGGGATTCCGCGTGGAGGGAAAGACGCCGGAGCCCCGTCCGTACGAGACCGACACGCACGAGTTCCTCCACTGGCAGCTCTCCTCGTCGCTCGAGCGCGGCAAGCGGCTCTGGGCGCGGCATCTCCCGCTGGCGGACGGCTGGGTCCCCGGTCCCGTGCTCCCCGCCGTGCCGGCGTCGGGAAGCGATCTCAACGCCTACTACGACCGGCGGGCGCTCCACTTCTTTCGCGACGTCGACCCGGAGACGGGCGCGGTCGTCCAGTCCGGCGACAGCGCCGACATCGTGACGCACGAGCAGGGACACGCGATCCTCGACGCGATTCGCCCCGATCTCTGGGACGCGCCGCACTTCGAGGTGGCCGCGTTCCACGAGGCCTTCGGCGATCTGGCCGCGATCTTCGTCGCGCTGGCCGAGCCGGCGCTCGCGGCGGCGGTCGATTCGCAGACGAAGGGCGACCCCGCCCGCTCCAACTTGGTCTCACGCCTGGCCGAGGAGCTCGGCGCGGCCGTGCGCGGCCGGTTCGGCGCCGGGGCCGCGCTGCCTGGGTCCCTGCGCGACGCCGTCAATCTCTTCGACTACGTCGACCCGAAGAGCCTGCCCGACGCCGCACCGGCGCGCGTGCTTTCGGCCGAGCCGCATTCCTTCTGCCGCGTGATGACGGGCGCGTGCTGGGACGTCCTCGTGGCGCTTTTTCGCGGGAACGGCGACCCGGACCGCATCGCAGCCCTCCGCGCCGCGGCCGAGACGACCGCACTCTACGCCGTCGCCGCATCCGAGACGGCGCCGTCAGGGGCCGACTTCCTCGGCCGCGTCGCCCGGCGCGTCGTGCGCGAGGCGCGGGCAGCGGGCGACGCGGCGGCTCCGGCGCTGGCGGCGATCCTGTTCCGGCGGCGCCTCCTCGCGAGCCCCGAGGTGCCGACGGGCCTTTTCCCGGACGAGGAACCGGGAATCGCTCCGCCCGAAGAGGGACAGCCCGCCCGGCCGGAGCTCGTGCGGGCGATCGAGGCGCGGTTGGGTCCGGGCCGGGGCGAGATCCTGACACGCGGCATGGGACCGGCCGCCGGAGCGCCGCGGGTGCTGCGCGGGCGCCGCCGCCGGGACCTCGTCCTCCACGGTCCCGAGTACGGGCCCGCCGACGGCGCCGCGGTAGAGATCTCCGACGCGTTCGCCCTCGCCTTCGATGCGGCCGGCCTCCTGCGTGCCTCGCGTGTTCACCGGGCCGAGGATCGCGACGCCGAGGACGCGCGGGCGTTCGTACGCTTCCTCGCGCGCCGGAACCGCATCGCGGAGCTCGCCGAGCGGCCGCCTCCGGCCCGCGCCCTCGCCGCCGCAGGAAAGACGCACGCGGTCCTGCGCGAGGAGGATGGCATGCGCCGCCTGCGGCGCGTCTGGATCGCCTGAAAGGAGAGATATGAAGAGACGCCGATGCATTTCCTTCCTGAGTCTCGCGCTGACGCTCGCGATCGCCGCCGCCTGCGCCTCCTCCCCCGCGGCTCTGGAGTCCGCGGCCCGGCCCGAGCCCATCACGCCGGCCGATCTCGTGGCGTCGATCGCCGACGTCGCCGCCGGTCGCAACCCCGCCATGGCCGAGGCCGGCCTCGTCCTGAAGCGCATCGACTTCAAGCTCGTCGTCGGAAGCGAGACGCGCGGGGGCGGCAAGATCGAGGTCCTGCTGCTCGAGGGGGAAGCCTCGCGGGCGACCGAGACGGCGTTTCTCCAGGAGCTGACACTGGAGATCCCGGAAACCGGCGCCCGGAGCGCCGCGCCTCGGCCGCTGGTGCCGGGCGTGCGCGAGTTCATCGACGCGGCGATGAACACGGCGCGCGACCTCGCCCGGGCCGCCGCCGCGGCGGGCCTGCCCCAGCGAATCCGGACCGTCGAGCTGACGGCCCGGATCACGCGCTCGCGCAAGCTCGGCGGCGGAATCACCGCGACCATCCCGGCGTGGGTCAAGCCGTCGATCGGCGCAGAGTTCGGCACCTCGCGCGAGGACCAAAACGTCGTGAAACTGATTTTCGAGGCGAAGGGCGGCTCGTGATTTCGTCGAGCAAGAAAAAAGCGGCCCCTTTCGGGACCGCTTCTTCATCGCCTCGGGAAAGAGAGCTTACTTCTTCGGTCCGAGGATGGCGTCCTTCGCCTTCTTCGAAACGCGGAACTTGACGACGCGCTTGGCGGGAATCTTGATCTCTTCCCCCGTGGCCGGGTTGCGGCCCATGCGCGCCTTGCGATTCACGAGCACGAGCTTTCCGACGCCCGGGATCGTGAAGCTGTTCTTCGCTTCCTTGTAGGCGAGAGCCGTGAGGTCATCGAGGAACTGCGTCGCGACCCGCTTCGTCGTGCCCGTGGACTTCGAGAGGTGATCGGCGATCGAGGATTTGGAAAGCGCCTTGGAGTCTTTTGCCATATGCCCTACCCCTTTTCTCTAATGGAATCGCCCTTGCGGGGCGTATCAAACTGGGGCCGTATTCTAGACCCCTCCGCGCGCGGCCGGGCAAGAAAAATTCGCAAGCTCTTTTGCGAGTCTGATCTCAGCGTGGGGGGTGTCCCCGAGATCGCTTCGGGATAGGATCGGGCGGCGGATGATCGAGCCTTTCCTTCCTCGGATCCCGGTCGCTCATCGGTACGGACGGACAGGGTCGGCTCGCGCCCTCGCGCTCGGTCTTCTCCTCGGTGCGCTCGCCGGAGCGGCGGGCTGCGGCGGAGAGTGGCCGTCCCGCGCCGCGTCGCAAATCCTCGAGCAATACCGCAAGACCTCCAGGGCCAAGCCTTTGCCGGGAGGCGGCATGATCCGGATCCGCCTGACTCCGGGCAACGGCCGCGACGAACCGTCGGGAAATGGCGAAGTCCTGTGGCAATCCGGCCGGTACCGGGAGAGCGTCGTCTCGGCGGGTCTCGCGACCGCCCGCGGGATCGAGTGGGGCAGGGGCTATTTCACCGACGAAGACGGTGTGACCCGGGTCGCTTCCGAGCCCACTCTTCGGGAGCTCCTAACCCGATCCTACTTCTGGCGGCGGGCCTGGCTCTTCGTGGACCGCGAGAAAACCGAGGTCTACCTGGGCAAGCAGGACGAGCGGACGGTCTCCGTGCGCCTCACGCCCGAGGGGGGCAACCCCCTCGTTCTTGTCTTCTCGCGGCGCGACGGGAGCCTCGTGTCCGCGCGCTCACCGCGCTTTCACCTCGATTTCTCGTCGCCAGCGAAGTTCCGCGACCTCTCGGACCCGGCTCACCCGGTGGAGGGCGAGATCGCCTGGACCGGATTGACGACCGGCCCCCTGCCCTTCCCGATCGTGGGCGGAGGACAGGCGCGGCTCGCCGGGCCGGCCGTCCCGATCCCCTTCGAGCGCAAGGCCGGCACCCTCATCGTCCCGGCGCGTCTGTCGGGACGAGCCATCCGGCTCGCGATCGACGCCGCGGCCGACGGCCCGTTGCGCCTGTCTCCGGGGCTGGCGTCGGAGCTCCCGCTGCGTTTCACGGCCGACGTCTTCGGACGCAAAATCGCGCCCGGCGCCTCGCTCGAGATCGGATCCGCCGTCTATCCCTCCCTCTTCGTCCAGATCTCCGAGGACGTTCCTCCCGGCGCCGACGCCGAGGCCGGCGGGTGCCTCTTTCGCGAAGCGGTCGTCGAGATCGACTGGCGAGCCGGCAGACTCGGCCTGCACGATCCGGAGCGCTGGGTCGCGCCTTCGGGGTACTTCCGGATGGTTACCGACGACGACGGCAACCGTCCGGTCGTGATCCTCAAGCGCGGAAGGCGGGAGCTGCGCCTCAGAGAAGGCAGCGACACGGGCGAAGCGGCCCTCCTGTTCGCCTCCCAGAGCGCGGCCCGCGTCGGCCTGCAGGAGGCGGCCGCGGCGACGGACCTCACCTGGGGCCCGGTGTCGCTGGCGCCTCTGTCGTTGCGAACCGCCCGCGACGGCCTTACTCCCGACTGGGGCGACGACGGCCGGCTCGGGTTCGCGCTGCTCGCGCGGTTCCATGTCTTCATCGACATGCCCCATCGCTGGACGTACGTGCGGCCGGTCGACACGCCGTAGACCGGGTCGTAGGACCCGCTGCTAGCCGGCGCCCTCCTGCCGGGGGGAGACGAGAGGTATCTCGGTCTCGCAGCGGCCGCACAGAACGTCGGCCAGCCCTTCGAGCCCGTCCTCCTCGAGGCGAATCTCGCCGGCGCAAGTCGGGCACTCGAGCAGAATCACCCTGGGCGCGATCGCGCCGTTCTTGTCGGGGGCGCCGCGGCGGGCCATTCCTCCGGGGCCGACGGGATCAAAGGGCAGGACGTTGTCGTATTTCACCGTCGCTCCTCCTGTCCGAAATGCCGTTCTCTGTCGGAAACGGCGGGCTCGTCGGCAGAACCGGCGAGGGTCAGCCGCGCCGGTCCCGGTTTTCTCGATCTGCGAAAAGCCATCAAGGCCACGGAGAGGACGAAGAGCACGGCGCCCGTCGTCAGCAGGCTCGCGAAGACCGCGCGCACCGGGCGGGGAGCGTGCGCGAGATCACGGCCTCCGGCGCCGACGACTACCCCGCCGAGGAACATACAGAGCACGGAGACGAGAAGGAGGCTGCGGGGCCGGTCGCCCGAGCGGCGCGCCGGCTGGGACCAGACGAGCTTCACGTGAAAAGCTCCGGGGTGAGGCCGGCGGAGGGCCGGGATGGCCGCCGCCTGGCTGCGTTCGGAGCGAGGTCGAATCCCAATCGGCCCTCCGAAGCGTCCGGGAGCGCGGAACGAAGGCGCGAGATTCGCCGCGCCCGGCCCCCCTTTCAACGCTTTCATCATACTCGCCGCGCGTTGACGGGGCAACGCAATTATGCTTGCGGCGCTTTTGGAAAGGACGTCATGACGAAGCTCACTCGCCTCGTGCCCGCACTCGTCTTCGTGGCCGCGGCTCCGGCCGCGCCGCCGCAGCCCGCGCCGCCGCGCGGGTTCCTGGCCGAGAGTGTGGCCGAACAGCAGAAAGTGGAACGCGAGTTCCGCGCGCTCCCGGATCCCGCCGTCGCTCGGGAGTCCATGCGGCGACTTTCCGCCGCGCCGCACCACCTGGGCTCGCCCGAGGGCGCGAAGAACGCGGAGTGGATCCTGGCGCGCTTCCAGGAGTGGGGGCTCAACGCGCAGATCGAGACCTTCGACGTCCTCTTCCCCACCCCGAGAGAGCGGGTCCTGGAGCTCGTCGAGCCCGTGAAGTTCCGGGCGTCTCTCGCGGAAACGCCGTTGAAGGAGGACCCGACCTCCAGCCAGACTTCCCTCCAGCTGCCGACCTACAACGCCTACTCGGCCGACGGCGACGTGACCGCGCTGCTCGTGTACGTCAACTACGGAGTCCCCGACGACTACGAGCGGCTCGAACGGCTTGGCGTGGACGTGCGCGGCAAAATCGTCATCGCCCGCTACGGCGGCGGATGGCGGGGCATCAAGCCGAAGGTCGCGGCCGAGAAGGGAGCGATCGGCTGCATCATCTATTCCGATCCGCGGGAGGACGGGTACTTCGAGGGCGAGGTCTATCCGAAGGGCCCCTTCCGCCCGGAACAGGGCGTGCAGCGCGGCAGCGTCGCCGACATGCCGGTCCACGCGGGCGATCCGCTGACCCCGGGAGTGGGGGCGACGAAGGACGCGAAGCGCCTGGACATCAAGGACGCGGCGACGATTACGAAGATCCCGGTCCTCCCGATCTCGTACGCCGACGCGAGACCGCTGCTGGCGGCCCTCGAGGGCCCGGTTGCCCCGGCGAGCTGGCGCGGCGCGCTCCCGATCACCTACCGCATCGGTCCGGGCCCGGCGAAGGTTCACCTGAAGCTCGTCTTCGACTGGAAGCTCGCGCCGGCGCACGACGTCGTCGCGAGGATCGAGGGGTCCACCTGGCCGGACGAGTGGATCGTGCGCGGCAATCACCACGACGCCTGGGTCAACGGCGCGGAGGATCCGATCAGCGGCCTCGTCGCGCTGCTCGAGGAGGCTCGGGCTTACGGCGCTCTCCTGGAGCGCGGCTGGAGGCCCAAGCGCACGATCGTGCTCTGCGCGTGGGACGGCGAGGAGCAGGGTCTTCTCGGCTCGACCGAGTGGGCGGAGGCGCACGCCCCGGAGCTGCGGGCCAAGGCCGTTGCCTACATCAACACGGACGCCAACGGGCGCGGATTCCTGAACGCCGGCGGATCGCACTCCCTCGAGCCGTTCGTCAGCGGGGCGGTTTCCGAGGTCGAGGACCCCGAGAAGAAGATCAGCGTGCTCTCCCGCGCCAAGCTCAAGGAGATCTCCGACGCGGAGAAACCGGAGGACCGCCAGAAGGCCCGGGAGCGCGCGGCTCTCCGGCTTGAGGCGCTCGGGTCCGGCTCCGACTTCACGCCCTTCCTCCAGCACATCGGCATCGCGTCGCTCAACCTCGGCTTCGGCGGCGAGAGCGAGGGCGGGATCTACCACTCGATCTACGACGACTTCGCGTGGTACTCGCGTTTCTCGGACACGGAGTTCACTTATGCCCGGGCGCTCGCCCAGTCGGCCGGGACCATGACGCTGCGCCTGGCCAACGCCGACATTCTTCCGTTCGATTTCGCCGCGGTCGCCGAGGCCGTTGCGCTCTATGTCAAGGAGGTCGGCGATCTCGCGGACGGGAAGCGCCGCGACGCCGACGAAGCGAATCGCCGGATCGAGGAGAACCTGCCGTGGGCCGTCGCCGACCCGCGCAAGCCCTTCGTCGCTCCGAAGCCCGAGCCCGTCGTGCCGC
>JBKJWL010000146.1:0-3323 GCA_046716885.1 Thermoanaerobaculia bacterium
GCGAGGCGCGTCTTGCCCATTCCGCCGGGACCGAGCAGCGTCACCAGGCGCGTGCCGCCGCTGTGGGCGCGCTCCAGCACCTCGAGGTCGGCCTCGCGCCCGACGAAGGGGTCGAGCTCGGACGGCAAGGTTGGACGCCGGGTCGCGGCCCCCCGGGCGTCGCGCTCGGGCTCCGTCGCCATTCGGCCGGCGAGTGCTTCGGCAACATCCTCGGCGCGCGCGAACCGTCGCCGCGGATCGCGATCGACGCAACGCCGAATCACGGCGTCCCAGAGCGGGTCGAGCTCGGGCATCACCTGCCGGGGCGGGGGGAGATCCTCCTCGAGCTTGCGCCGAATCCGCTCGTCGGTCGGCTCGTCCGCGAAGGGCAGGGCGCCCGTCACCATCTCGTAGACGACGATGCCGAGCGCGTAGATGTCCGCGGGGGCACCGACCTCCTCCCCGCGCAGCTGTTCGGGTGCCATGTAGGTGAGGGTGCCGACGATCGCGCCGGGATCCGGCCCGGGTCCGCCCCGCTCGGAGCCCGGGGCCGCCCGACCGATGCCGAAATCGGCGACGACCGCATGCTCGGCGCCATCCCGGAGGACCAGCATGACGTTCCCAGGCTTGAGGTCGCGGTGCACGACTCCGGCCCGATGCGCGGCGCCGAGTCCCGCGCCCATCTCCTCGACGATGCGCAGGGCGCGCTCGAGCGGCAGCCGCCCCTCCTCGCGCAACCGTTCCGCGAGCGTCGGGCCATGCAGCCGCTCCATGACGAGGAACCAGAGAGAGGCACCGTCGTCGCCGTGCCGGCCCAGCTCATAGACGCGGCAGACGTTCGGGTGCCAGACCGCGCGCGCCAGCATGCCCTCGAGCTTCAGCCGCTCCACCGACGCGCGGCGCTCCCCCACCTCGCGCAGCGTCTTGAGCGCGACGGTGATTCCCAGCTCCTCATCCTCGGCTTCGTACACTTCCCCCATGCCGCCGCGGCCGATCAGCCGCCGAATGCGATAGCGGCCGGCCAGGCGATCGCCGGGCGCGAATCGATCGACGTCGGGGCTCGCCAGGGCGCCAAGCCACCGTGACGGCAGGTCGTCGATGCCGTCGGCCTCGAGCAGCGAGAGGACCTCGTCGCGCAGCTCCGCATCACCTGCGCAGCCCGACTCCACGAACGCCCGCCGCGTTTTCTGCGCACGAGCCAGAGCGCCTTCCACCAGTTGCTGGACGCGTTCCCAGCGCACACCGTTCATGCGCTGTCCCCGAGCTCGCGACCGAGCCACAGGCGCAATAGACTCCAGTCGCGCTTGATGGTCGCCGGCGAGACGCCGAGCGCCGCCGCGGTCTCCTCGATGGTCATGCCGACGAAAAAGCGGCATTCGACGACCTTTGCGTGCCGCGGGTTCACGGCCGCGAGCCCCTCGAGGGCTTCATCGAGCGCGAGGATGCGGTCGGCTTCCTCGGTGGGCAGATCGGCGGCCTCGTCGAGCTGCACGTGCGGCGCGCCCCCGCCGCGCTTGATCCGTTTCCGCTTCAGGGCGTGGTTCACCAGGATGTGGCGCATCGCCTGCGCCGCGATGGCCAGGAAGTGGGCCCGCGAGTTCCATTGAATGCGGTCGAGCTGAACGAGCTTGAGATAGGCCTCGTTCACCAGGCCCACGGTGTCGAGGGTGTGACCGGGGCGCTCATGGCTCAGCCGGCGGCGGGCGATCACCCGCAGCTCGTCGTAGACCAGCGGCAGGAGCTCGTTCAGGGCTTCCCGGTTGCCGTTGCTGAGCGACAACAACAGCTCAGTCACCTGCTCTTGTGTCGCCATGATCGGGGAACTCCGGCCGCCAACGACGAGGAGCGGGGCCACTCGAACTTGCTCGAACCGTATCTACAATAGGGCCGGTGACGATCGGGCGACATCTGAAAGTCAACCGATTGGGGCGTTTGCAAGCCAACAACATGGCGGCAATCCACTTCGGGGCCAGGTTCGTCGTCGATCTTCACACCGCCGAGTGCCTGCGGATCCATGGGGCCCGGCGCGGGACACGGTTAGCTTCATGCGCACGAAGTAGACGCCCGCGCCGAGCTTCCGCCCGTCGTCGGCACCCCGTTGTCGTTGACCACCACGATCCCGTACCAGTCCGTCGCCGGCGCCGTGTGGAACCGCGTGTCGGCCGAACCATCGCGCTGCGGACCAATCGAGGATTCGACAGCCTGCCATGAGCCTTTCCGTGGCGAAATGCTGCTGGAACAGGCAGGGGCTCCCAATGCCATCGACCCGAGGTGCCGCGATGACTCGTTTCCTCCTGCTCGCCATGATGATGTTCTGGGTTTCCGCAGCTTCGGCCCAGGTGCTGCGCGACGACCTCTGGGTCACGAACGGGGGTGTCTACGCCTCGACGGTCGTGGGCAACACGCTCTACCTCGGCGGGACCTTCAGCCGGGTCGGGCCCGCGACCGGCGGGCTCATGCCGGTCCATGCCACCGCCGGGAACCCGCTCCAGGTGCCGCTCAACGTCGACGGGACGATCAAGGCGATCGTGTCGGACGGCGCGGGAGGCTTCTACGTGGGCGGGTCGTTCCGCCACATCCAGGGGCTCGCCCGGAACAGCCTCGCGAGGATCAATGCCAACGGCACGGTCCAGGCGTGGGACCCGAACGTAAGCGGCGCCGTCAACGCGATGCTCCTCTCCGGGGGGAAGATCTACCTCGGCGGGCAGTTCTCGCAGGTCGGCGGGCAGAGCCGGAACAACCTCGCCGCCGTCGACGCGACCACGGGCGCGGTCGTCGCCGGGTGGAACCCGAACGCCAGCTCGAGCGTGAACGCGATGGGCATCGCGACCGGCCTCGTCTACGTGGGCGGCGGGTTCACGACCGTCGCGGGCGTCCCGCGGCTGCACGTCGCGGCCCTCGACGCGACGACCGGCGCGGCGTCGAGCTGGCAGCCGAACCCGAACGGCGACGTCTACGCGCTCGCCGTCAACTACGACGTCCTCGACCTGACGACGCACGTCTACCTGGGAGGCTCGTTCGGGCTCGTGTTCGGGTCTCCGCGCGCGAACTTCGCGCACGTCAACGCGACGCCGGGTTCGGCGACGTTCAACCAGCCGACGGCGTTCAATCCGTCGCCGAACGGCGCCGTTCGATCGCTCGTGATCTCGGGGCGCACGGTCGTCCTGACCTACATGGGCGGCGACTTCACCCTGATCGCCGGGCAGCCGAGGGCCCATCTTGCGGCGTTCAGCGGATCGACCCTCGGGTCGTGGAACCCGGGCGCGCACAACACCGTCGTCTCCCTGCGGCTGAGCGGCTCGACGATGTACGTCGGCGGCTACTTCGGCACGCTCGGCGGGCAG
>JBKJWL010000147.1:0-3912 GCA_046716885.1 Thermoanaerobaculia bacterium
GCAGGTGCTCAGCGCCATCGTGACGATCATCGTGGTGACGCGATGACGGCGCGCGAGCGGCCTCTCGGCGACGCGCCCGACCCGCCGAGAGCACAGCACGCGGAAGACGTGTCGTTGACCGAGGTGCTTGCCCCCATGTTTCGGCGTTCCAAGCTCCTGGTTGTAATCCCGATCGGCTGCGCACTGCTCGGTGGCTTGATAGCCCTTGTCATGCCCTCGGTCTACACCGCCCAAACCACTATTACCCCGGTTACATCCTCCTCTTCGGGAGGTCTGAGCGGCACCGCCCTGGCAAGCCTGGCGGGGCTGGCGGGGCAGCTCGGCGTTTCGGGCGGTGGCGGCACCGCGATCGCGCCCGAATTCTTTGCCGAGGTTCTGAAGAGCAGGGAGCTACTGACCGCCACGCTGGAGTCTCGCTTCAAAGACCCTGGCGAGCGCAATGCCGAGCGCCCGTTGCTGGATATCCTGGAGATCAAGGGCGACACCCCGCAGGCGCGGATGAGTCGAGGGGTTCGGGTCCTGACCAAGAAGATCAAAACGCGAGTGGATCGCCCCACCGGGATCGTCATCCTGGAAGTAAAGTCCGGTGAGCCCCAACTCGCCGCCGACGTCGCCAACCGGATGCGTGTGGTTCTCAACAGCTTCAATCTGGAGCGCCGGCAATCGCAGTCCCGAGAGCAGGCGCGCTTCACCCGGGAGCGACTGGCGGAGTCCGAGGCCGAGTTGCGAGCAGCGGAACGGGCGGAGCTTCGGTTCCTGCAGGCTAACCGTGAGTACCTCGGGTCGCCGCTGCTGGAGTTTCAGGCCGGCCAGGTCAAGCGGGCGGTGGCGCTGAGACAAGAAGTGTACGTGAGCCTGGTAAAGGCCTACGACGAGGCGCGGATCGCAGAAGTGCGCGACACCCCCGTGATCACCACGATCGACAGCGCTGTCGCGCCCGACACCCGATCGTCGCCCCGGCCAGTACTGAACTCGGTGATAGGACTTCTCGCGGGCGGCATGATCGCTCTGGTGCTGGTCTTTCTCCTGGAGCAGCGCACCCGCGCCGGGCACCTCGCCGCCCCTGAGTACCCTGGCTATCGCCAGCCTCCCGTGGCCGGTGGACGGGACACCCTGGCTCATCAGGAAAGCGAGCCGATTGGAGGGGCTTCTCTGAGGTGACGTCCAGCGGCCCGGGCGTACTGGCCTACGGGACCCCGACGCAAGAGCGGCCCAGCCATCGAGTCCACGCTCTCGCGGCCGCCGAAGTACTGGTCGTGCTCTTCCTCTGCTCGGTGGTGCTGGGCCAACTGGCGCGGGTACCCCTCATCTCGAATGAGATCAAGTCGGCGCCCCTGCTTCTTTCCGACCTGGTGGCAGGAGCGCTGTGCTTCTGGCTCTTCGCCAGCGTGCTGGTGGCCGGCCGCATCCACCTCGACAAGGCCGTGGCGCTTCTGGGTGGCTTTGTCGCCGTCAACGCACTGGCGATCAGCGTGACGGCAGTACGGTTCGACCTCTCGGTGCCGGACGTCGTCTTCAGCAGCATGTACCTGATACGGTGGACCCTGTACGCCACACTGTACGTCTTCGCCCTGACCGTATTGCGCCGGGAGGCCGCCCCCCGACTCATTCGAGCCACTTTGCTGGCATGTGGCGTGTTCGCCGGGTTCGGAATAATTCAGTCGGCATTCCTGCCGGACTTTGCCTTCATCATCTATCCCGACGCGATCCCTTATGTTGATTGGGACCTGCAAGGGAACCGGCTGGTCTCGACGTTTCTGGATCCGAACTACGCCGGCACCTTCATCATGTTCGGACTTCTCTTCGTCCACGCGAGAGGCGCCGAGTTGCGGCCGCCCTCTTACGCCTTGCTCGCGCTCTTCTGGGTTGCGCTCTTCCTGACGCTTTCGCGAAGCACGATAATCGCGACCTTCATCGGGCTCATCCTGCTCTCTGTCCGTACCCGGAGTTTCCGAAAGCTGTTTGTGCCGCTCTTCTGTTTCGTATTGGTCGGAGCGCTGGCCGCCGACCGACTCATCCAGTTTGCCGCTACCTACAACAAGCTCACGCTGCTGGAAGCCTCGGCGTTATCGCGCTTGGCCGACTGGCTGCTCGCCTGGCGGATTTTCATCGACAACCCGATTATCGGGGTGGGGTACAACACCTTCGGCATCGTGCGCGCGGCGTACGGCGCGGCCGCCTCCGGCGCCATGGCTTTCGGCTCCGACGGCGGCATACTCTATATGGCGGCTGTCAGCGGAGTCGTCGGGGTGGCGCTTCTCGGCGGCGTGCTGTGGCGCCTCATGACGCTGGGCTGGCGCACCTACGAGACACCGACGTTGCCTGAGAGCGTGAGGGTGCTCGGACTCACCCTGCACGTATGGATCCCGAGCCTGCTGATCCAGAGTGCGGCCTCGAACAGCATTTTTTATCCTTTCATCATCGGTCTGCTCTTCCTCCTGGGCGGACTCTGTGCGCGCCAGTACTACGAAGCAACGGCGTGACCCTACAACCTTCGCCTCCGGTATCCAGCCGTGTCGTTGAAGAGATCACTGCAGGAGCGGTTGCCTTCTCCCGTGCTGGCACGACTCGGGGGGGTGCGCCGTAGCGCGAATGCCACCGTAGCGAACCTGCTCGGTGCTGTGCTGCGGGCGCTCCCGCTCAGGCTCCGCGCCCTCACCAAGGATCGCTTCATCAGTACCGGGGTCCTCGACTACTCTGGCGATCTGATACGCCTCCAGGTGGATTCCGAAGCCGAGCTGCCGCGACTCCACTCCTGCCGGAAAGAGCCGGAGACGGTGGCCTGGATCGAACGGTTCGTGCACCCCGGTGACGTCGTCTTCGATATCGGCGCCAACGTCGGTGCGTACTCATTCGTGGTTGACCGGTCCACCGGCCGGAACTGCACCGTCTACGCATTCGAGCCCAGCTTCAGCACCTTCGCGCAGCTGAGCCGGAATGTGGCTCTCAACGGGAGCCAGGGGCGTGTCATCCCCGTATTTCTGGCGCTTTCCGACGTCAACGGTCTCGTGACCTTCAACTACAGCAGCCTGGCCCCCGGGGCGGCTCTGCACGCTTTGGGCGACTCGCGTGACGGTCACGGCAAGTCGTTCCGGCCCGCCCTGTCGCAGCCGGTGCTGAGCTACCGGCTCGATGACTTCGTCGCTCATTTCGCAGCACGAATGCCCAACCACATCAAGCTCGACGTGGATGGGGTCGAGCTGAAGGTGCTTCGCGGCGCTTCCCGCGCTCTCGCCGATCCGGGGCTTCAAACGATCATGGTGGAAGTCGAGCCCGCCCGCCCTGAGTTCCACGCCATCGAGAGCCGGCTCACCGGCAATGGCTTCGTGGAGCATTCCCGGTACCCACACGGCCCCGGCGCCGAGCATGCAATGAATGTCCTGTTCACCCGTGGAAGGACGGCGGCGTAACCGTGAACGGCGGGAGCGGGGGACCACTCCGGACGGCGCTCCGGCGCAATCTGGCGGCCAACTTCGTAGCCCAGATCTGGACCGTGGTCCTCGGCCTCGCCTTCGTTCCGGTCTTCCTGCATCTCCTGGGTGCCGAGGGGTACGGGCTGGTCGGGTTCGCGGTGTCGCTCCAGGCCATGCTGGCCGTGCTCGATTTAGGGCTGGCCACCACCGCCAACCGGGAGTTTTCCCGCACCGGGGGACGAGGTGCAGGGAGCGCCAGCGGCTCGGTGATGCTCCGAACGCTGGAGTGGATCTATTTCAGCATGGGAGCTGTGGTGGCTCTCGGCCTGATCGCGGCCGCGCCCTGGCTCGCGGAGCACTGGATACAAGGAGAGAACACCTCGCCCGCAGTCATTCGGACGAGTCTCGCGCTTCTGGGACTCGCGACCGGGCTGCGGTGGCCGGTTGGCCTGTACACCGGCGTGCTCTCGGGATTGGAACGCCAGGTGCCCCTCAACCT
>JBKJWL010000148.1:0-39877 GCA_046716885.1 Thermoanaerobaculia bacterium
GCGGCTGAAATTCCGAAGAATGAAGACCTGACCCCACTACGGATACAGCTCCCGGTAGGACTCGGCGTAGAGGACGACGCGGCGGACGTAGTCGCGCGTCTCGAAAAGGGGAATGGATTCGAAGAGCTCGTCCTCGGGCAGGCTTGGATTCTCGCGGAGGACGCGGGCGATGCGCGTGGGTCCGCCGTTGTACGCGGCGAGGGCGAGGAGAGTCGAGCCGTCGAACCGGTCGAGGAGCCTGCGCAGGTACGCCGCGCCGAGGCGCGCGTTCACGCCCGGATCGTAGAGGAACGCGCGGCGGTACCGGGAACGCAGGACGGAGCGCGCCAGGCTCCTCGCGGTCGCGGGCATGAGCTGAGTGAGCCCCATGGCGCCGGCGCGCGACTTCGCGTTGGCGTCGAAGACGCTTTCCTGGCGCACGAGGCCGCGAAGGACGGCGGCGTCAAGGGAGAACTCGGTCGCGCCCTCAACGAGAAACGCGCCCTCCTCGATCGGATAGTAGAGGCGGCGCCACGCGTCGGGGACGCGACCTTCCTCGGCCGTGCCGATCTCCGGGAGCGCGCGCTTGATCGCGGAGGCGGCGCCGAGAAACCGGCCGAGCGCAAAGTCCGACTGCGCCAGCCGCAGGTCCCGGCCGCGAGAGGGAAGAAGCCGGCGCGCTTCGGCGGAGGCCTCCTCGAACATCCTCAGGCGCAAGAGCTCGTCCACGCGCGAGAAAGCCGCTGTCATCGTGGAAGGGTCCCTCAGTGCGTCGCGCTCGAGCCGAGCCGGAGTCTGGACGCGTGCTCGCGCGAATCGCGCGTAAAGGTCCGGGGGCGCCGCCGCCGCCAGCTTCGCGAGAACCGGCCGGGCCTCCGCGGCGCGCCCCTCGGCCTCCAGACAGCGCGCGCGCCAGTACGCAAGCCGCCGCGAGCGCGAGATACCAAGGGAGAGCTCCGCGAGGGCCTCGAAGCGGGAGCGCGCGCCCGGGAAATCGCGCAGCCGGTAACGCTCCCAGGCGAGGAGCCACAGAGGCTCGAACCCGTTGAACCCGTCCGGATCCTCCCGCGTCAGCTCGCGGGCCTCGCCCAGGGCGCCCTCGAAATCTCCTCCGTCGGCACTGAGCCGGAGTAGCCGCTCCCGGGCCGCCCGGCGCACGGACAGCGGCACGACAGCGGCCGTGAGGACCTCGAGCGCGCGTCGCACGGGCTCGAGACGCGGATCCTCGGGCGAGAGCGGCGCCCGGCTCCCCGCGCGCAGCCTGGCGAGAACGAGGTTGCAGCGGAAGAGCCGGGCCTCCCACGCGACCAGTGTGCCGTCGTCTGAAATCCGCGCGGCCGTCTCCTCGGCGAGCTTCGACTTCTTCAGGGCAAGCTGTCCGCGGGCAAGTGCCAGCAGGTTGCGGCCGCGTTCGCCTTCCGGCCAGACGGAGGAAGGATCCCGAGACAGCAGCTTCACGCCTCGCCGTCCGTCGCCTGCGTCGACGAGAGCGGCCCCGCGCCGCCCTCGCTCGGCCGGCGAAAGGCTCGCCTCCGCCCGGGCCGCCGCCTGCCGCGCGAACTCCGGCGTCGAGCGGTTGGCGTCGTAAGTCGGCGCACTGAGGAGCAGGTCGCGCGCGGCGCTCTCGACCGAGGCCGCATCCCCCGCTGCAAGGCCGAGGCGAATGCGCGCGATCGCGAGCTGCGCGTTCTCGCCGGGGCTCCCGGCAACGTGGGAGGCACGCGCCAGCACTTCAGCCGCCTGGCGGTAGTCGCGGCGCTTCTCGAGCAGGCGCGCGAGCAAGCTCGACGCGTGGACGCGAAACCCGAACGGCCCCTCGGCCTCGAACGCGCGACGCGCCGGCTCGAGCGCGTCGTCCGGCCGTCCCGCAAGCTCGAGCGCCTCCGCGTGCTGAAGCCGCCGGTAGGCGTCCAGGCCGATCGAGGCCGCGGGAGCCTTTTCCAGGCGCGACGCCGCGGCGGCGAAATCCCCGCGCCGCGAGTCGTCGCCCGCGAGCAGCAGCGCGGCGCGGGCGTCCCACGCGGGAAAGGCGGCCTTCCGACGGATCGCGTCGAGGATTCCCTCGGCGTCGGCGCGCTCGCCCTCCTCCAGGAGATCCGCCGCGCGCGCGAATTCGGCGTCGAGATCCGCGGAGATCTCCACGCGCGCGACATCGGCGAGCACCCCGGGATTGAGGAGGACGCCGGCCGCCAGCGCGAGAAACGTGGAACGCGTCAAGGGGAAGGAGACCGGGGATGCCTAGAAACCGAGAGCTTCGGGCCGGCCATCGGCGAGGATCCGCACGAGCTCCTCGTGGAAAAAATTGGTGGACGAGCGGACGTCTTCGGGAATCCGGTCGTCGTACATCTGCCGGCTGCGGTCGATGTCTTCCCGAAGGCGCTGGTACAGGTTGCCACCCTCCCGCCCCTCGAGCACCGCCCGCTCGTTGTAGAGCTTGATCTCCGAGACGAGGAGCCGTGCGAATCGCCGGGCCTCCTCCCGGCGCTCGTCCCCGTGGGTTTCGGAGAGGGGTCCGCCGAGGGCGCGAGCCGCCGGCTCGGGCGCGGAGACCGCGGGCGTCTCGAGCTGCAGCAAGGGCTCCGGAGCCGGCGTCTCGCGGAAATGCGGTGTGGGTGACGGAGCCTCGGGGACCGCCTCGCGGGCGGAGTCGACGTCGATCGACTCGGGCGACGCTTCCGCGACAACCGGCGCCTCTTCCCCGATCCACATGCCGGCGGGCTTGGGCTTCTCGAAGGCCTCGGGCACGCGCAGCGCGGGCGCGGGCTTGAGCTTGCGCGCGGCGAGGCGATCGACGACGAGCCCGGCCAGGAACGTCAGCATGGCCAGCGCATCAGGATCGAAGAGCTCTTCCTCGCCGAGCACGACATCGGCGTACAGCGCTCCGGAAATCTTCTCACGGACGACCACCGGGATCGCGACGGCCTCCGAGACCTTCGAGGCGCGCAGGTGCGACGAGATCTCGTTCGACGCCGGCAGCCGCAGCGCGGTGCCGGTCATCACCCGGGAAAGAAGACCGCCCTCGGTCAGAGGCAGAGAAATCTGGCGCACGGCGTCGTCATCGCCGCCGTGCGAGGAGAAACCGACCGCCTTCCATGCGCCGATCGCTCCACCGCGCGCGACCAGGAGCGCGGCCCGCGAGCAATAGCGGCGGCACTCGTCGAGAAAACGGTGGAGCACGTCGACCTGCGTGCCCGCCTGGTCGAGCGAGCGCGCGGTCTCGACCGAGACCGAGCCCGGGCGCGGTCCGACGGCTTTGGGCGCCTCGCCCGAGACGAGCTCGGCCGGGACCACGCCTTTCAGGTCCTGGTCGAACTTCTCGAGGAACCCGAACCAGCGTCGGTCGGTTTCGAGCCGGAGCCGGTCGAATTCGTCCCGGAGCCCGGCAAATCGCTCGGCCAGGCGCCGCTCGATCTCGGTTTCGAGCATGCGCCCGCGGTCCGGCGCTTCGGGATCGGTCATTGCATTCATTATCGGGGGTCCGACACGTTTCGTAAAGTCTCTCTGAGAGGTAGATGTCATTCTAAACTATTCCTTCAATTGAAGATAGCGGCATATCCGTTGACACTCCCGTCCGGCGTCTTTAGTATGGAGCGCTCTCTGAAACTCGCGGGTAAGGGGGTGAGTGTCCGTGCCTCTGGTCCACGTCAAAGAAGATGAATCTTTCGAGAACGCCATGCGGCGTTTCAAACGCAAGTGCGAGAAATCCGGCATCCTCTCCGAACTGAAGAAGCGGCAGCACTACGAGAAGCCGAGCGCGAAGCGCAAGCGCAAGATGATCCAGGCTCGCAAGAAAATGCTCCGCAAACTGTCGGAGGACAAGCGAGCGACGCCCTAACCTCGGGAACTGGAGGCGGCGCCGACCGGGAAGGTCTCGAGTTCGGCGTCGTTCTCCGGCTCATCTCCGCTCTGGCTCGAACGCCGCCCGGCCGGGCGGCGGTTCTGTCTCTAGCCCCCTCCCACGACGACTCGGAAGTGCGGCGCCTCCTCGCCGAAACCGGCGAGGCGATCGCGTTCCAGATTCGCCACGGGCGGCTCCCCCTGACCGGCCTCGAGGACATCGGCGCCGCGCTCGACGCGCTCGAAGACTCCGGCGGCGCCGGCTCGCCCGAAGATTTTCGCTCGATCGTACGCGCAGCGCGCGCGGCCGAGGCCGTGCGCAAGACGCTCGGGAAGGCGGACGCGCCGAATCTCTCGGCTCGGCGAGACCGGCTCCCCGCCTTCGACGCGCTTCTGGCACAGGCCTCGCGTCTCTTCGGCGCCGACGGCCTGCTCAAGGATGACGCCTCACCGCAGCTTGCGACCATCCGGCAGCGCCTGAGGCGCCGCCGCGGCGAGGTCTCGCGCCTGCTGGAGAAGCTGCTCGACGAGCGGCGGGACTCGGTCGGCGACACCGTCGTCGTGCTGCGCAACGACCGCTACTGCCTGCCCGTGCAGGCCTCGGCGCGCGCGCGCGTGCCGGGAATCGTCCACGACCGGTCGGGCTCGGGCCAGACGGTCTTCGTCGAGCCGATGGAGGTCATCGAGTCGAACAACGACCTGGCCCTGCTCGGTGCGGAGGAGCGGCGGGAGGTCGTGCGACTCCTGCAGGATTTCGGCCGGGCGATCCTGGAGCAGGAGGAGCCGCTCTCGAAAGCCGTCGCGGAACTCGCCTCGCTCGATGCCCTCGAGGCGAAGGCCTCCTTCGCCGAGATCGGGCAGGCCCGGCTTCCGGAGATCTCGGAGGACGGCGGCTGGACGATCGTCGCCGCGCGCCATCCTCTTCTCGACGCGCGCTTCGAGAAACTCAGGCAGCGCGTGCTCGGGGAGACCCGGGAGGGCCGTCACGCCGTGCCGCTCGACTTCGAGCTCCCGCGGGATCGCCGGCTCCTCGTGGTGTCGGGGCCCAATGCCGGCGGCAAGACCGTCGTGCTGAAGACGGCGGGCCTCTTCTCGCTGCTCGCGCAGTGCGGCGTTCCCGTGCCGGCGGCCCCGGGAACGCGGCTGCCGATCTTCCGCTCGGTCCGGACCGAGATCGGCGACGCGCAGGCGATCCTCTCGGACCGCTCGACCTTTTCCTCCTCGATGGAAACGCTTGCCGAAATCCTCGCCGCGGCAGGCCCCGGGGCGCTCGCCTTGATCGACGAGATCGGCGGAGGCACCGACCCGGAGGAGGGAAGCGCCCTCGCCGTGGCGTTCCTCGAGGCGTACCTGGCGTCGGGCGGCCGCGCGCTGGTGACGACGCATCTGTCCGCCGTGAAGGCCTTCGCCGCGGCGCGCCCCGACGCTCTGTGTGCCGCGATGGAGTTCGACGAGGAGAGCGGCCGCCCGAACTACCGGCTGCACGCGGGGTTGGCCGGCCGCAGCCGGGCCATCTCGGTCGCGCGCGAGCAGGGCATTCCGGAGGCCGTCCTCGCGCGCGCGCACGAGATCCTCGGCGAGGCCTGGCAGCGCCGCGAAAAGGCGGAGTCGGAGGCGGAACAGGCGCTCGAGCGCCTGCGCGCGGGCGAACGGGAGCTCGCGCGCGAGCGCGAGGCGGCGAGGGAGCAAACCGCACTTCTCGAGTCCGAGCGGAGCACGCTCGCCGGGGAGCGGACCCGTATGCTCGCCGACGGGCTCGCCGGGTTCGCGCGCGCGCGTGACGTGCTTTCGCGCAAGGTCGCCGACGAGCTCGACGCGGCGCGCCGGGAGACCCAGCAGCTCGCGCAGGCCTCCACCGCGCGGGTCCTCGAGGAGGCCGAGCGCGCCGCCGAGGCGGAATCCGTTCTGGCCGAAGCGCGCGAGGCGGAAGAGCTCCGGTCGCTCGAGGTGGCTCCAGGGCAGCGCGCGCGCATCCGCGGCCTCGGCGCCGAGGCCAACGTCGTCTCCTTCGACGGAGACTGGGCGCACATGGAGATGGGGGGCAAGAGGATGCGGGTGCGCAGAAGCGAGCTGGAACCGGTCAAGGCCACGGCCGGAAACCGCAAGCGGTCAGCCGTCGGCCGACCCGCCGTCTCGGCGCACGGCTCACGGTTGTCGGCTGAGGTCTCAGGAGGCATCGCTGGCTCCACGGCCGAGGTGAACGTCATCGGCCAGCGTCTCGAAGAGGCGATCGACGCGGTCGAGCGCGCTCTCGACCAGGCGCTTCTGGCCGGAGCTTCCCGGCTGCGGGTCATCCACGGCCACGGCACGGGCCGCCTGCGGGACGGCCTGCGCGAACAGTTTCGCAAGCACGGGGCGGTCGAGTCGCTGAAGGCGGCCGGCCGGAACGAAGGAGGAAACGGCGCCACCATCCTCGATTTGAGATAAGAAGAGAGTGTTCCGACGGCTCACGACTCGAAACGCACGACGCACGACCCATGACGTCCTCCGAACTCGACATCACCGACAACGTTCTCGCGGAACTGCGCTCCGCCGCCGACATCGTCGACGTGATCGGCGACCACACGCGCCTGAAGAAGGCCGGGCGCTCGTGGAAGGGACTCTGCCCCTTCCACAACGAGCGTACGCCGTCCTTCACCGTGGATCGCGACAAGGGGCTCTATCACTGCTTCGGCTGCGGCGCGGGCGGCGACGTCATCCACTTCGTGCGGCAAATGGATCGCCTGGAATTCCCGGAAGCGGTCGAAGCCATCGCCGCTCGCTTCGGCGTTGCGATCCCGCGGCGGGAGCGGCGCGGCTTGCGCGAGGACCGGCGCGACCGGCTCTTCGAGGCGATCGCGTCCGCCCAGCGCTTCTACGCCGAGCGCCTCGGGCGCGCAGGCAACGCGGCGGCAAAGTACCTGGAGGGCCGCGGCGTGCCGCGGGAGATGTGGACTTCGCTTTCCCTCGGGCACGCTCCCGACGCGTGGGACTCGATTGCGAAGGCCCTCTCCCCCGCGTTCCCCGAGGACCTGCTCGTCGAGGCGGGCCTTCTCCAGCCTCGCGCCGAGACGAAAGGCTCCTACGACCGGTTCCGCGACCGCCTTCTCTTCGTCGTCAAGGACGAGCGCGGCCGGGCCGTCGGCTTCGGAGGCCGCGCGCTGTCGCCGGAAGGCGAGCCCAAGTACCTCAACTCCCCCGAGTCGCCGATCTTCTCGAAGAAGCGCCTCCTCTACGGCCTCTCCGAAGCGCGCGAGGCGATCCGCAAGCAGGACCGTGTCGTCCTCGTCGAGGGCTACTTCGACCATCTTGCACTCGTCCGCGCGGGCGTGCGCGAGACCGTGGCCTCGATGGGCACCGCGTTGACGCCCGAGCAGGCCGAGCGGCTGCGGCGGCTGACCCAGCACGCGGTGGTCTGCTATGACGGCGACTCGGCCGGCCGCAACGCGACGCGAGGAGCTCTGCAGCTTCTGCTCGCGCACGGTTTCGAAGCGAAGGTCGCGCGGATGCCTCTGGAAGAGGACCCGGACGACCTGCTGCGGCGCGAGGGCCCCGAAGCCCTGGCGCACCGGATCCACGAGGCTCCCGCCTCCCTGACCTGGCTCTTCGAGGACCTCCGGCCGGAGGAGCAGGGGCTGTCCTCGACAGACAAGCGTGATCGGGTCGGTCGGATCCTCGAGATCCTCTCCGCGATCCCTGACCGGATCCTCCGCTACGAGGAGTACCGGATGGTCTCCCGCGAGGTTTCGGTGCCGCTGGAAGTGCTCTGGAGCGGCGACAAGGCGAACCTTCGGCCCGAGAATCCGCGTTCTTCGAGCATGGAGAACCCGGGGAATCCGGGGAATTCGGCGGTGTTATCGGGTGTGCCGGCCCCTAAAGTAGAGCGGAAGCTGCTCCAGGTGCTGACGGGGGGAGGAGATTATAAACCGCTAGTTCTAAAGACTTTAAATGACGATTACTTGTCGGATCCCCGGGTCAGGCGCGTCGTCGCGGCCCTTCGGGAGGGCGGGGGCGGACCGGAACCTGTTGATTTTCAAAGGCAGATCGCACACCTTACGGAGGAAGAGCGGACGTTTCTCTCCAGTGTCGCGCTGGAAGAATCTCTCGAGCCGACCGAGAAGGGCGTCCAACAGCTCCTCAAGGACCTCGAAATCAACCATTTGAAGGGGGAGAGCGCCGCGCTGCTGGATGCTCTCAGGCAGGCGGATGCGGCGGGGCGGCCCGCCGCGGAGATCAACGAGATCATGCGGCAGAAACAGGACCGGGACCGGCGGATCGCGCAGTTGAAAACGCGGAAAGGAAACGAACTTGGCGATTGAGGAAAAGTACCCCGAGGTGGGGCTGCTTCTGAAGGGCGGCCGGGAGCGCGGCTACCTGCTCTACGAGGAGATCCAGACGATCCTCTCCGACGAAGTCACGTCCGCTCCCCGGGATCTCGAGCAGGTCTACGAGCGCTTCCTCGAGCTCGGCATCGAGATCGTCACCGATCCGGACCGCGCGGCGCGCCGGCGCGCGGCGCTCGAGGCCGACGCGGCCGAAGAAGCCCGCGAAGCCGTGGAGAAGACCAACGACCCCGTCCGCATGTACCTGCGGGAGATGGGCACGGTCAAGCTTCTCGATCGCGAGGGCGAAGTCCGCATCGCCAAGCGCATCGAGCAGGGCGAGGCGAAGATCTACCAGGCGCTCGCGAACAACCCGATCGTGCTCGAGGAGATCCTGAAGCTGCTCGAGAACGCCGGACGCGACTCGCGCATCGTCAACGAGCTCGTCAATGCGTCCGAGGGGGACGAGCGCGAGCCGGTCGAGAGCCTCGACGACCGGGCCACCCGGAAGATCGAGAACATCCTCAATAGCTTCCGAAAGATCGGCGCCCTCGACAAGGACATCAAGCGGCTGAAGTTCAAGGCGCGCACGATCAAGAAGGGCACCAAGACCCTCGCGCGCATCGAGTCTTCCATCGACCGGAAGATCGCGGAGATGGCCAAACTGATCCGCGCCGCCGACTTCACGCCGGCCGTCCTGAATCGCGCCATCGGCATCCTCAAGGACATCGACCGGCAGATGTCGGTGCCCGAGATCACGATCCGCCAGGACACCAGCACGCTGAAGAAGGAGAAGAACCCGACGCGAGTCGACTTCTACAAGCGGCGGATCGCCAAGTACCGCAAGGGGCTCCGCGAGCTCGAGCAGAAGTTCGGCGTCTCGCACGAGGACGTGAAGAAGACGCTGCGTATGGTGCGCGAGGGCGAGGAGGAGGCCGATCAGGCCAAGCACGAGCTGATCGTCGCCAACCTGCGCCTCGTCGTGTCGATCGCCAAGAAGTACACCAACCGCGGGCTCCAGTTCCTCGACCTCATCCAGGAAGGCAACATCGGCCTCATGAAGGCCGTCGAGAAGTTCGAGCACCGGCGCGGCTACAAGTTCTCGACGTACGCCACGTGGTGGATCCGGCAGGCGATCACGCGCGCGATCGCCGACCAGGCCCGCACGATCCGCATCCCGGTCCACATGATCGAGACGATCAACAAGCTCACCCGCACCTCGCGCTCGCTCGTGCAGGAGCTCGGCCGCGAGCCCAACGCCGAGGAGATCGCCAAGCGCATGGACATGCCCGTCTCCAAGGTGCGCAAGATCATGAAGATCGCGCAGGAGCCGATCTCGCTCGAGACCCCGATCGGGGAGGAGGAAGACTCTCACCTGGGGGACTTCATCGAGGACCGGGGCGTTCTCTCGCCGATCGACGCCGTGCTCGTGTCGAACCTCCAGGACCAGACGCGCCGGGTGCTGAAGTCCCTGACCCCCCGGGAGGAGCAGGTCCTCAAGATGCGCTTCGGCGTGGGAGACGGGTCCGAGCACACGCTCGAGGAGGTCGGGCGGTCCTTCAACGTGACGCGCGAGCGGATCCGGCAGATCGAGTCCAAGGCCCTCCGCAAGCTGCGCCACCCGTCGCGGGCGAAGAAACTAAAGCCCTTCCTCGAGACCATACGCTGAGCCGACTTGGCAACCGACCCCTATTTGTTATATTCAGAGGGGTCCATAGCTCAGCGGTCCAGAGCCACCGGCTCATAACCGGTCAGACCCCGGTTCGAATCCGGGTGGACCCACCAGCAGACGGGGGCGGGAGATCTTGAGGCTTTTGATCCGGCGGCGAAGTCAAAAATCGCGGGTAACGACAGGGTGTTCCACAACCGGAACACCCTTTTTCATGTCCGGGGGCGCGCTATGAGCGACCTGCTCGGACAGCTCCACTTGCTCCAGACCCGGATCCGGTTCGTCCAGGAGCGCGAGAAGCGGCGCGACACGGTGCCTGCGGACCTGATCGAGGTCGACCGGGATTACCAGGAGAAGGTCCGTGCGGTCGAGGCCCTGAGGTCGCGGCTGAGCCAGGCCGAGGTCGAGAAGCGCAAAGCCGAAGGGGAGCTCGCCGACCACAGGGAGAAGCTCAAGAAGTACCAGACGCAACTCCGCAACGTCTCCTCCAGCCGGGAGTACTCCGCCGCCTTGAACGAGATCGACGGCGTCGAGAAGCTCATCCGCGCGACCGAAGACCGGTTCCTGGAGCTCGAAGAGGAGATCGAGACTGCTCGCGTGGACCTCGAGGCGCGGGAGAAGAACCTGCCCGCCGAGACCGAGCAGCACGAGGAGAGGCTGAAAGACTGGCGCGCCGAGCAACGCACGATCAACGAAGAGCTCCTCAGCGCCAAGGAGGAGATCCGGCAGGTCGAGGCCGAGATCCCGCCCCGCGACCGCGCCGAGTTCCGCCGCCTCATCGAAAAGAAGCACGGCCTCGCGGTCGCCCTCGTCGCCGGCCGTTCCTGCTCCGCCTGCCACGTTGCCATCCGCCCGGCCGCCATGCAGCAGCTCAAGCAGGGGCGCGACATCATCTATTGCGACAGCTGCAAGCGGATCCTCTACTACGACCCCGCCTCTTCGTGACGACCGGAAGGGCCCCATGAGATTCCGCGCTTTCATCGACGGGGCCGCGCGCGGGAACCCGGGCCCCGCCGGCGCGGGCGTCTACGTCTCGGCCGAAGGCGAGCAACCCGCCGAGGAGCACTTCGAAGCGCTCGGCCATGCGACCAACAACGTCGCGGAATACCGGGCGCTCCTGCTCGCCCTGCGCCGCGCCGAGGCGCGCGGCGACGCCGAAGTCTCGATCATGTCCGACAGCCTGTTGCTCGTGCAGCAGATGCTTGGCCGCTTCCGCGTCAAGGCGCCGCACCTGCAGGCGCTCTCCGCCGACGCATTCAAGCTCGCGAAGGGCTTTCGCCGCTTCGCCATCGCACACGTCCCGCGCGAGGACAACAAGAAGGCGGACCGGCTGGCCAACCTCGGCGCCGACGCGAGCGAGCGGGAGCTGTCGGGCAGGATCTTCGCGCGCGAGCCATGACCCCGGTTCCGGTCGAGGAGATCACGCGCCGGCGCGCGGAGATCCTCGCCGCGATCGGACAGGCCGCGCGGCGCCGCGGCCGCGACCCGGGTGACGTGGCCCTCATGGCCGTGACCAAGACGCAACTCGCCGAGACCGTCGCCAACGCCGCGCGCGCTGGCATCGTCCTTTTCGGCGAGAACCGCGTCCAGGAAGCCGCCGCCAAGATCGACGCCGTGAAGGACGCTTTTCCGCTTCTCGAGTGGCGCCTAATCGGTCCTTTGCAGACCAACAAGGCAAAGACGGCGCTACAATACTTTCGAGCCGTGGAAAGCATAGATCGGGAAAGACTTGCGGTCCGCCTCGAGGTGCTCCTCGCCGGCGAGTCGCGCGTCCTCCCGGTCCTCCTCGAGATCAACCTCGGCGCGGAAGAGTCCAAGTCTGGCGCTCCCCCCGCGGAGGCGGAATGCCTGGCCCGCGCGGTTCTCGCCTGCCCTCACCTTCTGCTTTCGGGCCTGATGGCTGTGCCGCCCTTCCACACCGACCCCCAGAAAGCCCGGCCGCATTTTGCGGCGCTGCGCGAGCTCAGGGATCGGCTCGCCGAACGCCTGTCCCGGCCCCTGCCCGAGCTTTCGATGGGGATGAGCCACGACTTCTCCGTGGCCGTCGAGGAAGGCGCGACCGAGGTGCGCGTCGGCACCGCCCTCTTCGGCGCGCGAGAGACGGTATGAACGTGGGCGGCTCGGCGGCGGGAGCCCTCCTCGACGTTCTGTTGTGGGCGCTGACGGCCCTGCAGTGGATCGTCATCATCGCGGCCCTGATCTCGTGGGTCAACCCCGACCCGCGCAACCCCATCGTGCGGTTTCTCCGGGGCTTTACCGAGCCGCTCTTCCGGCCGTTCCGCCGGCTCCTCCCGCCTTCGCGCACGGGGGGGATCGACCTGTCTCCCCTGATCGTGCTTCTCATCATCTATCTCCTGACGCGCTTCGTCGCCCGACTCGCCTACTCGGCTCCCTTGTAGGAGGTTCCCATGCGCCCACGGATGACCCCGCTCGAAGTTCAGAAGCGCGAGTTCTCGCGCCGGTGGAAGGGCCTCGATCCGGTCGAGGTCCAGCAGTTCCTGACCGACGTCGCCGAGGACATGGAGATGCTCGCCCGCGAGAACGCGGACCTCGACGTCCGCCTGCGCTCCCTCGAACAGGAGAACGAGGAGCACCGGGGGCGGGAACGCATTCTCAAGCAGACGCTCCTCTCGGCGCAGCAAGCCTCCGAGGACATCCGCAACGCCGCGCGCAAGGAGGCCGAGCTCGTCGTCCGCGCGGCCCAGGGCTCCGCCGAGAATCTGACGCACAGCGCGCTCCAGCGTTCCGCCGAGATCGAGAAGGCCATCTACGCGCTCAAGATCCAGCGCGCCAACTTCCGCCTACAGCTCCAGAAGATGCTCGAGCTCTTCGGCCAGGTCCTCGAGTTCGACAAGGACGAGGACGACAAGGACCGGCCGATGGGGTACATGACCCGTAAAGGAGAGACGTCGGGATGAGTCCGGTCGACAGTCGACAGTCGACGGTCGACAGTCGGATCCCGCTCCCCTCCTCCCTCGAAGTTCGCAATATCGCCTGCCTCGCGACCCCGATCGGGACCTCGGCCCGGCGGGGCAAGCAACAGGGAGAGATCCGCCGCATCCAGAACGCCGCGATTCGCGCCGAAGACGGCCGGATCGCGTTCGCCGGCAGCGAGGTGGTCTACGCGCGCGAGTACTCCGGCCGGCCGGCCGCGATTTCCATCGACGCGACCGGCCGCGCGGTGATTCCCGGTCTGGTGGACGCGCACACGCACCCGGTGTGGCTGGGCGACCGTGGGCCGGAAATCGGGCGGCGACTGGCGGGTGAGTCCTACGCCGCGATCGCCGCGGAGGGTGGCGGCATCCACGCCACCGTTGCCGCCACGCGGGCCGGCACCGACGCGGAGCTCCGCAAGACGGTCTCGCGGCGCCTCTCGGCGATGCTCTCTCACGGCACGACGACCGCCGAGGTCAAGTCCGGCTACGGCCTGACGGAGGAGCACGAGATACGCGCACTGCGGCTCCTCGCCTCGCTCGGCGATGATCCGATACTGCCGCGTCTGGTGCCGACGGTGCTCGCCGCACACGAGATTCCGCCCGAGTATCGAGGGGACCGCGGCGAGTGGGTTCGGATCGTGGCCGACGAGATCGTTCCGCGAGCCGCGCGCGAAGGTCTCGCGCGGTACTGCGACGTCTTCTGCGAGGAGGGCGTCTTCACCGTGCCCGAGTCGCGGAGGATTCTGGAGGCGGGCAAGCGCGCGGGGCTCGGCCTGCGCGTCCACGCGGACGAGCTCGCCCGCTCGGGCGGAGCGATGCTCGCGGCGGAGCTCGGCGCCGACTCCGCGGACCACCTGCTCTTCATCGGCGAGGAGGAGATCGCGGCCCTCGCTGCCGCCGGGACGGTCGCCGTGATCCTGCCCGGGACGGCCTGGTGGATGCGGTCGCGCCGCGCCCCCGCGCGCGCCCTGATCGAAGCCGGGGTCCCGGTTGCCGTGGCCTCGGACGCCAATCCCGGGACCTGCTATACGGAGTCGCTGGCGGCCGTCGCCGTGCACGCCTGCCTCGATTCGGGACTCTCGGTCGAAGAAGCGTTGACGGGCATGACCTTGAACGCCGCGGCATCGCTCGGATTGGCGGGCGAGATCGGGACGCTGGAGCCGGGCAAGTGGGCGGACCTTCTGATCCTGGACGCGCCCGACGACCGCCACCTCATCTATCATTGGGGGTCGAACCGCGTGGACCGGGTCATCTCGCGGGGCCGAGTGGTGGAGAGAAGACAGACGTGACCGAATTTTCGAAGCTCTCGCTCGAGCAGTTTCTCGGCGCGCTCGCTTCCGATGCACCGACGCCGGGGGGCGGCACGGCCGCTGCGGTGACCGGGGCGATGGGGGCCTCGCTCGCCGAGATGGTCGCGCAGCTGACGCTGTCAAAGGAGAGGTATGCCGCCTCGCACGAGGCGGTCAGGCCGATCGCCGAGGCGGGCCAGCTCGCGCGGGTCGAATTCCTGAGCCTCGCCCGGGAAGACGCCGAGGCCTACGACGGGGTGGTGGCCGCGCGGCGCATGCCGAAAGACACCGAGACGGAAAAGGCGTCGCGGCTCCAACAGATCGCCGTCGCCAGCCGGAACGCCACCGAGGTGCCGATGCGCACCGCCCAGGCCGCCATCCGGCTACTCGCGGCCCTTCCCGAACTCGCCGAGAAGGGCAACCCCAACGCCGTCTCGGACGTCGGCGCCGCGGCCCTGCTGCTCGACGCCTGTGTGGAGGGGGCGCTTCTTAACGTTGGGATCAACCTCTCGGGAATCGAGGACGCCACCTTCGTCGCCGAGATGTTGCGGGAGACCTCGGTCCTCCAAGAGGAGTCCCAGCGGCTCCGCTCGCAGGTCGTCGCGCTCGTCCGCAAGCGGTTTTAGCTTTCTAACTCTCTCCAGGGACTCTATTTACCAGCTCCGAGGTCGCGGAAGGATTTCTGTTGACACTTTGGTGCCCGTTTACTACAGTAGGAACATTGAATCGCGCGACACCGGGGACGGGTCGCGCGTTTTGTTTTTTGCGCCGCTTCGTTCGGGGCGCAACCGACTGAGCAACTTCCACTTCTCCCAACCACGCGCGGCCGGAGGCGCGCCTTCCTGCATCGCCGTTTCTCACAACACCCGCGCCAAAGTGCCCTTTCCTCCCGGCCGGGAGGCTCCCGCCGACGCGAGCCATAGAATCCGGCTTCCATGGCGGAACCGCGCCCGACGCTGTATCTCGTGGACGCCATGTCCAACATCCACCGCGCTTATCACGCGATCCGCGGCCTGTCGACCCGGGAGGGCAAACCCACCAACGCGGTCTACGGGTTTGTGACGATGTTGAAGAAGATGCTCCGCGAGCACCCGACCGACTATCTCGCGGTGGCCTTCGACCGGACCGAAAAGACCGTCCGACACGAGGAGTACGACGCGTACAAGGCCAACCGCCCCGCCATGGAGCAGGACCTCGCGGTCCAGATTCCCGAGATCCGTCGCGCCTGCGCGGCCTATCGGATCCCGATCCTCGAGATGCCGGGGTACGAGGCGGACGACGTGATCGGGACGCTCGCGAAGAGGGCCGAGGAGGCCGGGTTCGACGTCGTCATCGTCACGGCAGACAAGGACATGCTGCAACTGGTCTCCGGCTCGCGCGTCCGCGTCTTTCACACGGGGCGCGAGAAGTTCCTCGACGAGAAGGGCGTGGCGGAGTTCTTCGGCGCCTCGCCCGCGCAGGTCGTGGACGTCCTCGCGCTCATGGGCGACACCTCCGACAACATCCCCGGCGTGCCGCGCGTGGGCGAGGTCACGGCGAAGAAGTGGATCTCCGAATACGGCAGCCTCGATCAACTCCTCGAGAGAGCCGAAGAGATCAAGGGCAAGGTCGGCGAGAGCCTGCGCGAGCACCGCGCGGACGCGATCCTCTCGCGGCGGCTGGCGGCGATTCGGACCGACCTGCCGATCCCCTTCGAGCCCGAGGCCCTCCGGCGATCGTCGCCCGACGCCGAGAAGCTCCGGGACCTCTTCGTGGAGCTCGAGTTCCACTCGCTCGCGGCCGAGATCCAGGGCGAGGCCGCGCAGGCGCAGCTTTCCTCGCGCCGGCTCGCCTCCGGCGAGGACTTCACCTTTTCCGGCAGGGGACCGTTCGGCGTGGCTCTGCTTCACCGGGACGGCGACACCCTGATCGCGATCGGCGAGGGCTCGAGCGTGCAGATCGCCGAAGGCCCCGCGGCGGAGATCGCCGCGCGCTGGCCGGCGCTCGAGCGCCCGGGCCGCACTCTCGCGCTGCCCGACGCCAAGGTGCTCGACCGGCTTCTCGCACAATCGGGCCGCCGTGTCGCCGGCGACGTCTTCGACGTGGGCCTCGCGCAGTACGTCCTGTCGCCCGGCGTCGGCAGCCCGGAGCTCGAGCCGCTGCTCTTCCAGCGACTCGGCCGGAAGATCTCCTCCGACAAGGAGGCCGGTCTCGTCAACGGGACTCTGCCGAAGGAGTACCGGATCGAGGCGGCCGACCGCTGGATGTCCGAGCGCGCCGCCGGAGCGGCTGCTCTGGCGGAGCCGCTCCTGGAGGAGCTCGCCGCGCGGCCCGCGCTCGAGAAGGTCTACCGCGAGATCGAGCGGCCGCTCACGCCCGTCCTCGCACGGATGGAGCTCTACGGCGTCGCGATCGACGCACCTTTCTTGAACGAGATGTCCGCGCGCATGGAGAAGGACCTCCGCGTCCTCGAGCAGACGATCTGGCAGGAAGCCGGCGAGGAGTTCAACGTCAACTCGCCCGCTCAGCTCGGCACGATTCTCTTCGAGAAGCTGGGCTATCCGGTTCTCAAGAAGACGGCCAAGACGAAGTCCTCCTCGACCGGCGTCGAGGTGCTGTCGGAGTTGGCCGATCGCGGGTTCCCGCTGCCCAAGCACGTGCTCGAGTACCGCGAGATCGCGAAGCTCAAGGGGACCTACGTGGACGCGCTGCCCGCGATCGCCGACGCGAAGGGGCGCGTGCACACGTCTTTCCGCCAGACAGTCGCGGCGACGGGGAGACTGTCCTCCTCCGACCCGAACCTGCAGAACATTCCCATCCGCACGGCGGCGGGGCGGGAGATCCGCCGCGGGTTCGTGGCTCCGGCCGGACGCCGGCTCGTCGTCGCCGACTACTCGCAGATCGAGCTGCGCATCCTCGCGCACCTGTCCGGCGACGCCGCCCTGATCCAGGCGTTCGAAGAGGAGCAGGACATCCACCGCGCGACGGCGGCGAAAGTTTTCGGCGTGGCGCCGGACCTGGTCTCCGGCGAGATGCGCTTTGCCGCCAAGCGGATCAACTTCGGGCTCCTCTACGGCATGGGCGCCTTCTCGCTGGCCAAGGACCTGGGGGTTTCGACGTCCGAGGCGAAGACGTTCATCGAGGCCTACTTCGGCCAGTTCCCCGGGGTGCGGGGCTGCCTCGACGGAGTGCTCGCGGAGGCCCGCCGGCAACGAGAGGTCACGACGATCTTCGGGCGCGTGAGGCCGATTCCGGAAATCGCGGCGTCCAACGCCGGCGTCCGGTCGAACGCGGAGCGCATGGCCCTAAACGCGCCGTTCCAGGGCTCGGCCGCCGACATCATCAAGATCGCGATGATCCGGCTCGATTCCGCCCTTCCGGAGGCGGGCCTCTCGGCCCGGCTGGCGCTCCAGGTGCACGACGAGCTGGTTCTCGAAGCGCCCGAGGCGGAAGTGCCGGAGGTCGAGCGGATGGTCCGCGAGGTCATGGAGGGCGCCGCGAGCCTCAAGGTGCGACTGGCCGTGGACGTGGGGTCGGGGACGAACTGGCTGGAAGCTAAATGAGCCTTCTCTCGTTCGGTATACTTCCCCCAATTCCATGCGACTGACGACTCGAGCCTTGCCGACTGCGGCACTGCTCGCCGCATTCATGATCCGGGCCGCGGAGGGGCAGGCTCCGCCGGCACCCACGCCGACGCCCGAGCCGGCCCCGGCGACACAGGCCGCGCCGCCTCCGGCCGCAGCCCCGGCGACCGCGCTTCCAACTCCCCCTCCCGTGACCCTGCCGGCCGCGCCATCGCCGGCGTCGGCGCTCCGCATCGTCGACCCGCCGATCGTCTCGATCGCCCGACTGCCCGACGCGAACCCCTTCGGAAGCGCGGTCGAGGCGCCGGCGGTCCTCCCCCAGAAGCTCCCGTTCACCGACGCCGCCGTCTCGGCCGGTTTCTTCGTCTCGATTCACGTGGATCCGACCGGCAAGGTGCTGATGGTGCGGCGCGACCGCGACCCGATCCCATCGCTCGCGGGAGAGACGTTGAAATCCCTCTCGCGGTGGACGCTCACGCCCGCGCGGAAATCCGGCCAGCCCGTCGATACCTGGGGAGCCTTTCGACTCGACCTATACGTCGAGATCGATGCGCCCAAGATCACGCAGATGTTGTTGACGCCCATCACCCCGACGACTCCCCTTCCAGCGCCGTTCGAATGGCCGACCGACGCCGACTGGCTCGACAGCCGCCGGCCGCCCAATCTGACCGACGGCTCGGTGCCGATCGTCGAGGTCGACACGGCCCCGATCCCGCAGAAGACCCCGTGGTCCGCCGACTCTTACAAGGGGCCGTTCACGGTGAAGCTCTGGGTCCGGGTGAACAAGCTCGGGAAGATCGATCGCGCGATTCCGCTCGAGGTCAGCGACCCGGGCGTGCTCTCTTACTTTCGCCGGGCGATGAACACCTGGGTGCTCCGTCCGGCTCAGGCGGGAGGCGCCCCCGTCGATTCGTGGAACGAGCTGACGCTCTCCGGCCAGATCTCCTATTCCGTCGACATCAAGCAAATCGCCGCTCTACGCAGGCCGATCGGGCCGTAGGATCTCCCGCCGGTCGCCGACGCGCCGGGTGATCTTTGCCGCGTCGAGGTATTCGAGCAGTGGTATCGCCAGCCGGCGGGTCAGACCGAACATCTCCTTGAACTCGCCGACATCGAGGGAGGGCTTTCCAGAAGCGCGCAGGCGCGCGACGGATTCGTCCACGGCCGAGCGCGCGATGATCCAGCCGCCTGGAAGGCGCACGAGCCTGCCCTTCTTGACGAGGTAACCGATCAGGCCCTCGACGACCTTCGGCCGGTGCCGCACGACCTCCGCGGCCTCGCCCGGCGAGGGCGGGTTCAGTCCCCGCTCGGAAAAGAGCGCGGCGATGCGCTCGGAGAGGTCCCGCTCCGGCCCCGGCAGATCGTCGCGCCCCGGAACCCGCGCTTCGTCTCTGTCGATCAGGAGCGCGCCCCGCGCCGCGAGCGCGGCCTCGACCGCCTCGGACCAGCGCGGCTCCGCGCCCGGGAGCAACCGCTGGAGGAGCGTGCTCCGCGAGACGCCCACCGAGCCGGTCCCCGCCTCGACGAGCTTCTTCAGCTCCGCCGCCGCGCTCGAGGCCAGGCGCGCCAGCACGGGCTCGGCGACGTAGCGGTCGGGTGAGCGGCGCAGGGCGTGGATCCGCCCGCCCTCGAGAAAGCCGGCCAGGGCCGTGCGGACGCTCGCGGCCGGAAGGCCCGCGCGCTGCGCGAGGGCCTCCTCGTCGACGCCGCGATCCCGCGCCTCCTCGATCCAAAGCTCGAGCCGCTCGGCGAGTGACCCCTTCTCGACGCGGTCGAGCGCCTCGCGCCGGGCCGCGTCGGGCCGCCCGCGAACCGGCGGGGCGAGCGGGTCGAGGACGATGCCGCCCCCGATCGTCTGAACCGGCGAAAGACGCCGCACGACGAAATGATCGCCGGGAATCGCCGCGATCGGACCGGCCAGGCGCAGCTCGACGCGAGCCGAGGCGCCGGGAACGACCTCCCGACCGTCGAGGACGCGCACGGACGCGCGCGCCTCGCTGGCGAAGTGGTGCAGAGAGACGCGATCCCCGCTCTGGACACCCGGCGCACCGGGGAGAAGCTCCAGCCGCGCGAGCAGGCGCCGTGACACCGGCAGCGCTCCGGGGGTCGCGAGCACCAGCCCGCGGCTCAGGTCGGACAGCTCGACTCCGGCGAGGTTCGCGCTCACGCGCTCGCCCGCGCGCGCGATCGCTTCCTCGCCGCCGTGAACCTCGATGCGCCTTACGCGCACAAGCCGCCGCTCGGGCAGAAGCTCGAGCTTCTGCTCCTTCGAGACCGTGCCCGAGACCAGACTTCCGGTCACCACGGGACCGAAGCCCGGAATGAGGAACGCCCGGTCGATCGGAAGTCGCGTCACGCCTCCCTCTCGCTCCTCCGCGCCGGAGCCGCTCGCGAGCGCAACCAGCGCCGCCTTCAGCGCGTCGAGCCCCTCGCCCGTCCGCCCCGAGACGGGCAGGATCAGCGCATCCTCGAGGAAGGATCCGCGCACGAGGTCGCGCACGTCGGAGGTCGTGACCTCGATGAGCTCGGGCGCCACACGGTCGATCTTGGTCACCGCAATCGCGCCCGCCGACAGCCCCAGCATCCGGACGATCTCGAAGTGCTCGCGGGTCTGGGGCATCACGGACGCGTCGGCCGCGACGACCAGCAGCACCGCCTGGATGCCGCCGGCGCCAGCCAGCATGTTGCGCACAAACTTCTCGTGGCCCGGGACATCGATGAACGACACCCGCACGCCCTCCCACTCGGCATGGGCGAAGCCGAGGTCGATCGTGATGCCCCGCCGCTTCTCTTCGGGTAGCCGGTCGGCGTCGATCCCCGTCAGCGCCTTGATCAGCGAGGTCTTCCCGTGGTCGATGTGGCCGGCCGTGCCGATCAGGAAACGCTGCACGCTCGGAAGCGTATCGCTTCCCAACGCGGCTAGGCGGAGCCCGGTGATAGCCTCCGCCGATGCAGACGCGCATCGAGGAGGACCTCAAGTTCGCGATGAAGCGGGGCGACAAACGGCGCGTGGGGACCCTGCGCCTGATGCTCGCCGCCCTCAAGAACGAGAAGATCCAGGCGCAGCGCGCGCTCACCGACGAAGAGGTCGAATCCGTGCTGCGCCGCGCCGTCAAGCAGCGCAAGGACTCGATCGAACAGTACGGGCGGGGCGGCCGCCAGGACCTCGTCCAGGCGGAGGGGGAAGAGCTCGCGATCATCGAGGAGTACCTGCCGAAGGGCCTCTCCGATGCCGAGCTCGAGGCCGCCATTCAGGGTGTGATCACGGAGAAGAGCTTCTCCTCGTCGAAGGACGTCGGCCTCGCCATGAAGGAGCTCATGGCGCGCCACAAGGGACGCGTGGACGGGAAGAAGGCTCAGGAAGTCGTGCGGCGCCTGCTCCCGTGACCGCGGCCGCCGCGTCGGGCTCGGGCTCGCGCGAGGAGATCGAGGTCAAACTCCCGGCCCCCGACCTCCCGCAGATCCGCGAGCGCCTCGAGAAGGCGGGCGCGGTTCTTCGCGCGCCCGAGCATGAGGAGTCCAACGATCTCTATGACGACGCCGAGCGCAAGCTCTCCGGCAGCGGTCGCACGGTACGCCTGCGCCGCGCGGCGGGCCGCGCCATCCTGACCTACAAGGGCCAGGTGCGTTTCGAAGACGGCGCGAAGATCCGTGAGGAGCGCGAGGTCGACGTCTCCGACGCCGGCGAGGCAGAGGCAATACTCGTGGGCCTCGGCCTTCGGCGCCGCTTCCGGTACGAGAAGCGGCGCGAGGAATGGGATTGCGGCGGGTGCGTCGTCGCGCTCGACACGACGCCGATCGGCACCTTCGTGGAGATCGAGGGCGAACCGCCGGCGATCCGCCAGCTCATCGCCGTGCTCGACCTCGACTTCACGGAGGCCATTCCCTACTCCTACGCCGAGCTCTACCAACGCCGGCGCAAGGAGGACCCGAAGCTGCCGCCGGACATGGTCTGGAACAACTAGGATTTGTGCGGGCGATCCTGCTCTGCGCGGGGCGCGGCGTGCGCTTGCGTCCCGTCACGGAGGCAATTCCGAAGCCGCTCCTGCCCTTCCTCAACGTCCCGCTTGCGGTGCAGCAGCTCCGGCGACTTCACCAGGCCGGCATCGGCGAAGTAGCAGTTAATCTTCATCATCTCGGCGACCAGATCGAGGGCCACCTGCGCCAGGAGACGGCGGGCCTTCCGAAGCTCTCGTTTTTCCGCGAGCCGGAGATCCTCGGCACTGCCGGCGCCCTGCGCAACGCCTCGGAGTTCCTGTCGACCGGCGATTTTCTGGTCGTAAACTCCGACGCGGCAATCGCCCCCGATTTTGCCCGGCTCCTGACCCTCCATCGGGAGTCGGGCCGCGCCGCGACACTGCTCGTCACGGAGAATCGGGATCCGGAGCACTACACGCCGCTTCAGGCCGAAGGGGATCGCATCGCGGCCTTCGGCGTCCACGGACCAGGCGCCCTGCTGTACACGGGAGTCTGCGTTCTGTCTCCGCGGCTCCTCCCGATGATCCCCCCGGGCGAGACCGCGCTCGTCCCGCACCTGTGGCAACCGCTGCTCGATGCTGGCAAGGAGACCATCGGCTTCCTGCTGCACGAGGGACCGTTCGCCGATCTCGGCCGTCCGCGCGATTTCCTCGGCGCGTCGCTCGAAGCGCTCGCGCGCGGAGGCCCCTTCCCGGAAAGCGGCGGGAACTTCGATCGAAGGCTGTGTGTCCTCTCTCGAGAGGCGCCGCGCGGGTTCGACGCTCGCGACAGCGTCATCGGCCGCGCCTCGATCGGCGAGGGGGCCATCCTCAGGAGCTCTATCCTGTGGGACGGCGTCGCGGTCGGAGCGGGCGCCCGTCTCACCAACTGTCTCCTCGCGCGCGGGCGCGTCCGAGGAGGCGCTCACCATGACGAAGCCCTTCTCTGGGCCGCCTCCGGTGCCGACGCGGTCCGCGCGTATCCGCTGGCCGGGCTCGATGGTGTCTCTCATGGCTTCCAGCCTCTCTCTCCCCGCCTGTAGAACAGGGTCCGGATCTTCGCGGACTGCCCGAAGACGCGCACCACCGCCATCCGGTCGTGGGCGTCCCAGAGATAGACCGAGCCCGGGGTGCTCTCCCCGATCGGCGAGAAGGAACAAATGTCGGAGTTGTTGAACCGAATCGGGTCGTCGATACGATCGAGATAGCGGCCGGGCCTCCCCGGGTCGGGAACCCGAATACCCGTGAGGATCGCGGGCATCACGTCGTTGCGCGACCAGGGAAAGTAGACGCCGAGATACCGATCCACTCCGCTCGCGATCTCGGCCGTGCGCACGCCGTTTCCGTTTCCATCTCCGTAGAGCGCCCACTCCCAGCGGTCGCCGTTCTTGCGGAACTTCAGGCCGACGTTGCGGCCGCGGGAGATCGCGTACGTGCGGGCGCGGAAGAAGGCGACGGTCGTCTCGTGGACCGCCGACCGAACCGCGACCGACTGCCGCAGCGCCAGGGCCCCCGGCGCCGTAAGCAGCACCGCGAACACCGCCAGGATGAGCGCGACGAGGAGCTCGAGCAACGTCATCCCGGCGGCCGGCAGAAGAGGCCCGGGGCCTTGCGGGCCCCGGGCGGGCGGAAGCATCACCGTCCCTTGCCCACCGGGACGGCGTTCGAGGGCTTCTCCTTGGCCGCCGGGGGGGAGGAACGGCGGGGAGAAGAGGAAGAGGGTCGAACCTTCGACGTGAGGGTGGTGGAACCGCTGATCGAAACGTAGGGCTTGAGGGTCAGGAAGAGCTTCTCGCCAATGCCCTTGACCTCCATGAGCTCTTCGGCGCGGACGAAGGGCTTCTCCTTGCGGCGCTCGACGATGAGATTGGCGACCTTCAAGCCGATGCGGGGCAGGTACGTCAGCTCGGTCGCGGAGGCCGTGTTGACGTTGACTTTCTTTGCGGGAACAGCCGGCTCCGCGCTCTCTCCGAAAGCGAGCGCGCCGGCTCCGAGGTACAAGAGGATCGCGAGACTGGTGGCACGAATCCTGGACGGATGCATTGCAAACTCCTTCGAAAGACGTGTGATCGATCCGTGAAGGGGAGATGGGTGTTGTCCTCATCGAGTCTTTGTTTTGCGATCAGGCGATCTCCATCGGCACCTCCTTTCGGGCCGCGGAGATCGCGAAAGCCGTGCCGCTGGGCTGCGTCGGCGGCAAGTCGCGCAGGCACGCGAGTTACCGGCGCGCGGGCTTCCGGCCCGGCGCGGTCCCGGCGACAAGAGGACTTTCCAGATTTCCGCGCCGGACGAGGCAAGTCGTTGATGCGCTTGCGTAAAGCGCGCCGTCAAAGAGTTCTGTCAGGTGTCCAATTGCTTGTCGGTAGCGCCGTATAGACTGAGAGCGCGTGGCGGGCAGAGAGATCGTCGTCGGTGTTTCGGGGGGCTCCGGCGCACAGCTCGCGCGTCGATTCGTCCAGATCGCGTCATCCTCCGGCGGGCTCGCCCGCCTCCATATCGTCGTCTCGGACGCGGCCCTGCAGGTCGCGCGAAGCGAGATCGGGCCGGGGATCGTAACGCCCGAAGCCTGGCTCGAGCGCCTCGAAGTCCCGAAGGCGGCCGCGCGGCGCTTGACGCTCCACGACAACGCCAACGTGGGCGCTTCGATCGCCTCCGGGTCCTATCCGTCGGCGGGGATGATCGTCATCCCCTGCAGCGGAGGCACGCTCGGATCGATCGCCAACGGCATCGCGCGAGACCTGCTGCAGCGCGCCGCCGACGTGTGCCTGAAGGAGCGGCGCCCGCTCGTGCTGGCGCTCCGCGAATCGCCGTACTCCCTGGTCCACATCGAGAACATGCGGCGCGTCACGCTGGCCGGGGCGATCGTCGCGCCGCCCCTGCCGGCCTTCTACGTCGACTCGCCCTCGGTCTCGCGCTTCCTCGACGCCTATTGCGTGCGGGCGGCGCGCCTGCTGGGACTCTCTCCGCCAGGCGACGCGTTCCGATGGACGGGAGCCAAAACCCCGTCCCCCTCGGCGCCCCGCCGCCGCCGCCCGCGGTGAGCGCGCGTCCGGGCGCCCTCCGGTCTCTCCGGACGACGCTCGAGATGATCAAGTTCTCCCACACGCTCTTCGCCCTGCCCTTCGCTCTGCTCGCCGCCTTTCTCGCGGCGGGCGCCTGGCCCGGGCTCGAGACTCTCGGCAAGATCCTCCTGGCCATGGTCGGCGCCCGCAGCGCGGCGATGGCGCACAACCGACTGGCCGACCGCGGACTCGATGCCGCCAACCCGCGTACGACGTCGCGGGCCCTCCCATCGGGCGAGCTCTCGGTCGGCTTCGTCCGCGTGTTCCTGGTCGCTTCCGTGGCGCTCTTCATTGCCGCTTCGGCGAGCCTGAACCGGCTGACGCTCCTGCTATCGCCGGTCGCCCTGGCGCTGCTGCTCGTGTACTCGTACACGAAGCGCTTCACGGCGCTCTCCCACCTCGTGCTCGGGCTCTGCCTGGCGCTGGCCCCGATCGGCGCGTGGATCGCCGTGCGCGGCTCGCTCGAGACGCTCCCGGTTCTCCTCGGCCTTGCCGTACTGTTCTGGACCGCGGGGTTCGACATCCTCTATTCCCTCCAGGACGAGGCGCACGACCGGCGCGTCGGCTTGAAGTCCATTCCCGCGCGCTTGGGCGCCCGACGGGCGCTGTGGATCTCGGCCCTCTTCCACGCCGTGATGGTCGTGCTCCTGCTGGCCGTCTGGAGGCTCTCGGGAGGCGGATGGGTTTTTCTCGCCGGGATCGCCGCGACGGTTGCGGCGCTCGCCTACCAGCACGCAATCGTCCGCCCGGGGGATCTGTCCCGCGTGGACGCGGCTTTCTTCACCGCCAACGGCTTCGTGTCGGTGACGCTCGCGCTCTGCGGAATCGCCGACGTGCTGTCGCGTTAGCGCTTCGCATTAGAATCTGCCCGATGGCGATTCCGAGCGAGGGCGACGTCAAGCTACGCCACGTGGCCGTCGATGGAGCGATCGGCGTCGGCAAGACCTCGCTCGTCGAGATGCTGGCCCGGCGTTTCCACGGCACCAAGATCCTGGAAGACGTGGACAATCCCTTCCTGCCCGACTTCTACAAGAAGAAGAAAGGGGCGGCGTTCCAGACACAGCTCTTCTTTCTCCTGTCGCGTTACCAGCAGCAGCAGGAGATCGCGCAGATCGACCTCTTTACCAACCTCGTCGTCGCGGACTACCACTTCCCCAAGGACAAGATCTTCGCCTGCCTGAACCTCGACGACTCGGAGCTCCTGATCTACGACAAGCTGTACACGCTGCTCTCGGAGTCCGTGCGCAAGCCTGACCTCGTCATCTATCTGCAGGGGTCGATCGAAACGTGCCTGAAGCGGATCAAGAAGAAGACCCGCGCGCTCGAGAAGGCCGTGACGCCGGAGTACCTGGCGCAGCTGATCGAGGCCTATAACTACTACTTCTACCACTACGAGGAGACGCCGCTGCTCGTCGTCGACACCAACGAGCTCGACTTCGTCAACCGCCCCGCCGACTTCGACGACCTCGTCAGCCAGGTCCAGAAGGCCCGCAAAGGCGTGCAGTACTACGTGAAGGCGGATGGGGTCAGACCTTGAATCTGGAGCCTTTGCCTCGGCGCGCGCCGTCCGATTCGATCGACCGCGGCCCCTCAGAGCGCAACTCGAAAGACTCCAGATTCACGGTCTGACCCCCGATATGCGCGTGAGCGGGAACGGCCGCCAGACCCTGGACTTGCGGGCGGAGTGAGCGTCCCGCGAAAGGTGACAATTGTCACTCGCCGTGAGAGAATCACGAGCATGAAAACCCTGACCATCCGCGATTTCCGCACGCGCCCCCGGCAGGCTCAGCGAACCATCGCCGCCGCGGGCGAAGCCCTCCTCACATCCAACGGGCGCCCGGTCGCGCTCTTGCTCAGAGTCGACGGCGACTCGCTCGACGAGACTCTCGAAACCGTGCGCCGCGCTCGCGCTCTTCGCGCGCTGCGCGAGATCCGCAGGGTCTCGCGCGTGCGGGAACGTGACAAGCTGACGATGGCACGAGTCGACGCGATCGTCGCGAAGACTCGACGGGCGCGCCGCCGGTAGGCGGATGCGGCTCGTCATCGACACCAACGTCCTCGTCTCGGGCATTCTCAGCGCCGCTGGCCCGCCGGCGCGGATCGTCGAGGCGGTTCTCGCCGGGGCGATCGAGCCTGTCTACGATCCGCAGATTGTCGCGGAGTACGAGGACGTCCTCGCGCGGGCGGAGCTTGGCCTCCCGGCGGTACTGGTCGGCCAGCTTCTGACCGCCCTCGAGGCCTTCGGGATGGAGGTCGTCGCTCCGCCCTGGCCGTTGGACCTCCCCGACTCGGACGACGCGCCCTTTCTCGCAGCGGCTGCCGCGGCGAACTGCCCTCTGGTGACCGGCAACCTCCGTCACTTTCCGGTCGGTTCGCGACGCGGCGTCGCGGTCTGGACCTCGCGAGAGCTCCTCGAGAGACTCCGCCGCCTGCCTCAACCCTGACCAGCCGCGGGGCTCGGGCATATAATCCCCGTGTCGCCCTGATCGGCGGCGATCCCCGATGGTGGGGACGTCGACCGAAAGGCAAGGAGCGAACGATGTCCAGCCTTCCGGAGCGGGAGCCCCTCACGATCCCGCAGCTCGTCGCGGCCAAGGGCCGCGAGAAGATCGCGATGATGACGGCCTACGACGCGCCGACGGCGGCGCTGCTCGACGCGGCCGGCATCGACGTCCTGCTCGTCGGAGACTCGGTCGAGATGACGGTCTACGGCGAGCCCAACACGCTGTCGGCCACGATGGACTCGATGGTCCGGCACGCTCGGGCGGTCGCACGCGCGGCAAAGCGCGCGGTCGTCGTCGGCGACATGCCGTTTCTCTCGTATCAGGCGGAGCCGGCGCGCGCCGTCGAGAACGCAGGCCGCTTCCTCGCGGAGGCCGGATGCGCGGCGATCAAGGTCGAGGGCGGGCGGAGAATCCTCCCCGCCGTCGAGGCGATCCTCGCCGCGGACATCCCGGTGATGGGGCACGTCGGGCTCACGCCCCAGTCGTACCGCAAGCTCGGCGGCTTCAAGGTCCAGGGACGCGAAACCGAATCCGCGCGCCAGATCCGCGAGGACGCACAGGCGCTCGCGCAGGCGGGATGCTTCGCGGTCGTGCTCGAGTGCGTGCCCGAGGCGCTCGCGGCGGAGATCACGCGGGAGCTCCCCGTCCCGACGATCGGTATCGGCGCGGGGCCCTCCTGCGACGGCCAGGTGCTGGTCTTCCACGACGTCGTGGGACTGACCCGAGATCTGCGCCCCAAGTTCGTCCGGCGCTACGCAGACCTCTCGACCGTGATCGAGGAGGCGGCGCGCGCTTTCACGAAAGATGTCAAGAGCGGCGCTTTCCCTTCGCACGAAGAGTCCTTCACCGGGCCAAAGTCCACTGCCCTCCGGAGGGTGCACTCATGAAGAAGCCTGTTCTCGGTATGGCGTTTTTTCAGGCCGTGTCCGCAGCAGCGCTCGCCCAGATGCCGACGGGAGAGGCCGAGCGGGCCGCGATGGCGAAGCTCGACTCCTTGGCGGGCATATGGACGGGCGAGGGCTGGATCCGCAAGACCTCGTAAGCCCTGGTCCTCCGCCCGATGATCACAATCCGGGAGCTGCCGGCGCTCCGCGAGCTCGTTCGCAACGCCCGGGCCTCCGAAAAGCGAATCGCCTTCGTGGCCACGATGGGCGCGCTGCACGAGGGGCACCTTTCGCTCGTGCGCCTGGCCCGGCGGGAGGCGCCGTTCGTGGCCGTTTCGATCTTCGTCAACCCGCTGCAGTTCGGGCCCTCCGAGGATCTCGCGCGCTACCCGAGGCGGGAGGAAGAGGATGCGCGGCTCCTCGAGAAGGAGGGCGTCGATCTCCTCTACGTTCCCGACCCCGCGCGTTTCTACCCCGAGGACTTTTCGACCGCGCTCGAGGTGGCAGGAGTCTCCGAGGGAGGCGAGGGGGCGCGGCGCCCGGGCCACTTCCGCGGCGTGGCGACCGTCGTCGCGAAGCTCTTTCAACAGGTGCAGCCGGACGTCGCGGTCTTCGGCCGCAAGGATCTGCAGCAGGTCGCCGTCGTCCGGCGCATGGTGAGGGACCTCGACTTCCCACTCCGGCTCGTCGTGGGCGAAACGGTGCGCGAAGCGGACGGCCTCGCCCTCTCCTCGCGAAACGCCTACCTCTCGCCCGAGGAGCGTCGCCGCGCTTCCGTCCTCGCGCACACGCTTTTTGCCTCCCGCGCCCGGGCCGCCCACGGCGAGTCGGACGCCCGGAGCCTGGAGGAGGAAGCGCGGGGGCAACTCGAGGCCGCGGGCTTCGCCGTCGATTACGTGGAGGCCGTCGAGGACGAAACAGCGAGGCGCGTCAAGACCGTGGCCCCCGGCGTGGCCCTCGCCGCGGCGGTCCGGCTCGGGAAGACCCGGCTCATCGACAACGTTCTCCTGCTTGACCCGGCGAACCCGGACGAATAAGGATCTCCCATGACGACCACTCAGACCCTCGAAGCGCCGCCCGCATCCGCCGCGGCAACGGATGCCTTCTTCTTCGGCGGCAGGCCCTTCACCTCGCGCCTCATCGTCGGTACGGGCAAGTACACGACGTTCCCCCTCATGAAGGACGCGCTCGAGGCCTCGGGCGCCGAGATCGTCACGGTCGCGGTGCGGCGCGTCAACCTGACCGACCGCACCAAGGAATCCCTCCTCGACTTCATCCCGAAGGGGATGACGCTTCTCCCGAACACCGCCGGATGCTACACGGCCGAAGACGCGGTGCGCGCGGCGCGCCTGGGCCGTGAGGTCGGCCTGTCCGACTGGGTCAAGCTCGAGGTGCTGGGCGACGAGCAGACGCTGTGGCCCGACAACGAGGCGCTGCTCGCGGCAACCGCGACGCTCGTGAAAGAGGGCTTCGTCGTCTTCCCCTACACGTCCGACGACCCGATCGTCTGCCGCAAGCTCGAGGACGCGGGGGCAGCCGCCGTGATGCCGCTCGGCGCGCCGATCGGATCGGGGCTCGGGATTCAGAATCCCGGGAACCTCGCGATCATCCTGGAGCGCGCGAAAGTCCCGGTCATCATCGACGCGGGCGTCGGCACGGCCTCGGACGCCTGTGTCGCGATGGAGCTCGGCGCCGCGGGTGTCCTGATGAACACGGGGATCGCGGGCGCCAGGGACCCGGTCCGCATGGCCCGTGCGATGCGCGACGCCGTGAGGGCGGGGCGCGATGCGTTTCTGGCCGGGAGGATTCCGCGAAAGCGCTACGCCACGGCCTCTTCGCCGGTTGATGGGGTCATCGGGAAGTCGTTGTAACTCTCTGTAGGGGCGTGGCTTGCCGGCGACATCGGGCGGCCGCAAGGGCCTCCGCCACGGTGGGAGAGCGATTGGTCTTGTCTCTCTGGCCACATTCCGCTTGCAACTCTTTCAAACCCCGTGCTACTTTCCGCCAGCTTTTACGAAGACCCCGCAGAATCCAACCGCCGACTTTATGCTTTTCCATCCCCCATCCGTACGCCCCTGCGGGGAGGCGTCCGTGCGTTCGAAAGGGGGTCGGTCCTAGAGATAGCTTCGATCCGGCGCGCGTGCGCCCGGATGTTCATTCTGTTTTCGATTCACCATTTCTTTTCGCCGGAGCGGACAACCGCCCGGCCCAGGGGAAACCCGGGAGATCTGTAACCTTCATGATGCAGCAATACACCGACAAGAACCTCACTTGCGTCGACTGTGGGGGCACCTTTCTGTTTTCCGCCGACGACCAGGAGTTTTACGCGCGCAAGGGTTTCACCAACGAGCCCAAGCGCTGCAAGGTTTGCCGCGACAAGCGCAAGGCTTCGTCGGGCGAGGGGCGCGAGCGCACCTTTTACGACGTGACCTGCGACGGCTGCGGCAAGCAGACCCAGGTTCCGTTCAACCCGACCAACGGCAAGCCGGTCTACTGCCGCGAGTGCTACGCGGCGCGGCGGTCCCAGCAGGCCTACTGAGTCGTCCTTCCACGGTTCACAAAGCCCCGGCATTCGCCGGGGTTTTTTTTGTTATCGTCGAAGCCCGTGCGGAGCCCAGCATGCCAATGAGAACCTCCCCGGCCGAATCGACGGTGCGGCCCCCGGGCAGCGTCGCTGGATCGATCGGGGGCACGCCGCTCGTCGAGCTTCCGCGGTTCGCGCGGGGCGCGGCGCAGCTCTTCGCCAAGCTCGAGTGGTTCAACCCCGGCGGCAGCGTCAAGGACCGGATCGCCCGGGCCATGATCGACGACGCGGAAGCCAGAGGGCTGCTGAAACCCGGGGGAACGATCGTCGAAGCGACGTCCGGAAACACGGGAGTCGCGCTCGCGATGCTGGCCGCCGGGCGCGGCTACCGCTGCGTGATCGTGATGCCCGAGGGCTACGGTCTGGTCAAGGGAACTCTGATGGCCGCGGCGGGTGCGCAGGTCGTGCGCACGAGCGCCGAGGAAGGGATGCGCGGCGCGATTGCCCGCGCCGACGAGATCCTCCGCTCCACTCCGGGCGCTTACGTCCCCGGCCAGTTTCACAATCCCGCCAACCCCCGCGCGCACTACGAGACCACCGGCCCGGAGATCGCCGAGCAGATCGGCGGCCGGATCGACGCGTGGGTCGCAGGCGTCGGAACGACCGGAACTTTCACCGGCGTGGCGCGCTATCTCGGCGAGCGGTATCCCGGCCTCCTCCGCGTGGCGGTCGAGCCTCAGGGGTCGATCCTGACCGGCGGCGAGCCGGGCCCGCACGAGGTCGAGGGCATCGGCCTCTCCCAGATCTGGCCGATCCTCGATCGGAGCCTGATCGACGAGGTCATCACGGTGCCCGACGCACCCGCCTTCGAGATCTGCCGCCGGCTCGCGCGGGAAGAGGGCCTCTTCGCCGGGGGCTCTTCGGGCGCGGCCGCCGCCGCGGCGCTCGAGGTCGCGCGCAGGCTAGGGCCGGGAAAAACGATCGTGACGCTGTTTCCCGACGGGGCCGAGCGGTATCCGGGGCAGGGGATCTTCGGGACTTCCGCCTGAAAGGAGCTTATGGGCTTCTCGACTGACTGCATCCACGCGGGTAACGCCCCCGATCCGTCGACCGGCTCGGTCGCGGTTCCGATCTACCAGACCTCGACGTACGTCCAGGAGGGGCTGGGCAAGAACAAGGGCTACGAGTACGGACGCACGCAGAACCCCACCCGCGCGGCGCTCGAGGAGAACCTGACGGTCCTCGAGCGGGGCGCGGGCGCGAAGGCCTTCGCCTCCGGCATGGCGGCGATCACGGCCATCTCGACCCTCGTCAAACAGGGCGACCACGTCATCTGCTCCAACATGACCTATGGGGGGACCTATCGCTATTACACGAAGATCCTGGCGCGGTACGGCGTCGAGTTCTCCTTCGTCGACACCTCCCGGTGCGACGAGGTGGAACGCGCGATCCGGCCGGAGACGCGGATGCTCCACCTGGAATCGCCGACCAATCCGACGATGCAGCTGGCCGACATCGCGGCGCTCTCGGAGCTCGCCCATCGGAACGGGGCCGTCGTCGTCGTAGACAACACGTTCGCCTCCCCGTACCTCCAGCAGCCCCTCCTCCTGGGCGCCGACATCGTCATGCACTCGACGACGAAATTCCTCGGCGGCCATTCCGACACGGTGGGCGGGATCGCCGTGGCGAAGTCGAAAGAGCACGTCGAGTGGCTGGGCTTCGTGCAGAACAGCTCGGGTGCGATCCTCTCGCCGATGGACTCCTGGCTCGTGCTGCGCGGCATCAAGACGCTCGTCGTCCGGATGGAGCGGCACGAGGAGAACGGGCGCGCCGTGGCGGCGCACCTTGCGAAGCACCCGAAGGTCCGCAAGGTCCACTACCCCGGGCTCCCGGACCACCCGCAGCACGCTCTGGCGAAGAAACAGATGAAGGGATTCGGGGCGATGATCTCGTTTGATCTCGGCTCGCTCGACGCGGCGACGACCTTCCTCGGGCAAGTGCGGCTCTGCTCGCTCGCGGAGAGCCTGGGGGGTGTGGAGACCCTCATCTCCCATCCGGCTACGATGACGCACGCCTCGATTCCCGAAGAGGAGCGCAACCGTCTCGGCGTCACCCCGGGCCTCGTGCGGATCTCCGTCGGCATCGAGGAGGTCGAGGACATCCTCGCGGACCTGGATCGGTCGCTGGAGGCTCTGCGCTAGTCGGGGTCCTCGCGCTGGCGGCAGCGCTCGAGACACCCGCATGCGGAGCGTTCGGCTCGGAGTTCCTGGCCGAGATCAACGCCGCGCGCGAGCGGGCGCGGCTCCAGCCGCTGACGCTTTCTCCGGAGCTCTGTCGCGCCGCGCAGGCGCGCGCGCAGGAGATCGGCGCCCAGGGAAGCCTCGATCGCGCGGTGATTCCCGGCCAGGACCTCCTCGACCGCGCCGAACGGGAGGGCTACAGGGCGAGCGCACTCTCGCAGCTCGTCGTCCAGGCCGGGGGAGATCCTGCCGCGGTCGTCGATGCCTGGCGCCTCAGGGACGATTCCGCCTGGGAAGACATCCTCAGCCTGCGGCATCGGGACCTCGGGGTCGGCGCCGCATGGCTCGATGGCGTCCCCCTCTACGTTCTCTTCTTCGGCGTGAGCAAAGCGGACGCCTTCGCCAGCCGGACTCGCGGCCTTCGCGATCCCGCGCGCGTCCGCGCGGAGCTCCTCGCCTCCGTCAACCGCGAGCGCAAGAAGAAGAAGCTGCCGCCGCTGCGCTCGAACCCGGCCCTCGAGACCGCGGCCCAGCGCCACGTCGACGACATGCTCGCACGCGGCTACTACGGGCATTCGAGCCCCGAGGGCACGATGGTCATGCGGCGCGTCCGGCGCGCCGGCTACGAGGCCGAGCGTGTCGGGGAAAACATCGCGAAGGGCCAGGGCTCGGTCGAGGAGGCCATGGACGGCTGGATGCGCAGCCGCGAGCACCGCGAGAACATCCTCAATCCGTTCTTCGCCGATGCCGGCTTCGGCGTCGCGCTCGGGAAGATGCCGGAGGGCGATCAGGTGATCTGGGTGCAGGTGTTCGGCCGCCCGCACGGCCGCTGAGCTGTCAGCGGAGCAGGCGGCTTACCGCTTCTTGGGGGGTCGGGCGGCCGCCTTCTTGCCGGCCGAAACCTTCGGCTTCTTCGTCGTCATCTTCTCGATCCAGGACGCGAACCCGGGCGAGGCCCAGTCCACGCTGTACCCGAGCACCTCGGGCAACTCGTAGGTGTTGACCTTCTGGATCGTCTCCCGCACGGCGTCGAAGTTCCTGGCGAGCGTCTTGATGACCAGGAGCATCTCGCCGTCGTCGCAGACGCGGCCCTTCCAGCGGTATACGGAGTGGACGTTCGGGACGATGTTGACGCAGGCAGCGTTCCGGCTCCGGACGAGCGCGTGGGCCACGTCGAGCGCCTGCTCCTCCGTGCCGACGGAGGTGACGACGACCATGAGCTGCTGCTTCGCCACGGCGGGCATTCCATGCTGTTCACCCGGCCGTGTCAAGCGAAGGCGGGAAGATCCGCAGGCTCCTGGATGTTAAACTCTCCGCTCGTTCTTTGAGACTCGCTCGAGACCCTCCGTGGGGGCGAAACGGCTTCGACGGGGACGATTGCGCGAGAGGTTGCATGCCGAGGTCTCACCCCTCCTCGTTAAAGCAGGGTGAAAAACAGTAGCTGCGAACAACAGCAACTTCGCTCTGGCTGCTTAATTAAGTAGCCTCGTTTGCCGTGTAGCGCACCCGCCGCGCCCCGGCAGACGTCGCGAAATGCGGGTGTAGCCGCTCCGGACCCCCGGACGGAGCGGCGAAATCAATTCGGGGTTGCCCTGCCGTCGTTTTGCCTCTTCTCGAGACGGCGGGGCGAGAACTCAGAAGAGGCTGAGCATGGAGTGGCCTCTCCCGTAGCGCCTCCGGACGCGGGTTCAACTCCCGCCGCCTCCACCAACTTCCGTGTACCCCCTAGGGACGGGAGTTCGCGTTGGCGATGCGAAGGACGACCCCTACCTCACTGCCGTCGCTCGGCAGCATGCCTCCAAGCACCCGGAACCGCGTCGCGCCGCGCGCGTAGTCGCGTTCGGTGTAACGGGCATTGCCGACCTTGCTGCCGGGGCACGAGTAGAGGCAGGCGACGCAGCCGGACTTCCACTGGGGGATGTTCGCCCGGTTTCCGCCAAAGCGCATCTCCAAGCCCCGGCTTCCGGTCTCTTCGAGCACGGCGGACAGGGGTAAGAGCTCCCCGCGGCCCGGAATCCGCACCAGAATCTGCACCGGAGGGCCCGCGATCACGGTGTCCGGGGCCGGGTTGTTGGGATTCTTGCGCTCTTTCCACGCGTCCATCGTGAGGTTGTCGCCGGGGCGCGCGCCCAGCGACTCCAGCGCATCGAGGACCTGCGTGTCCGTGACGTCGGCCTGAAGCAGCGCGAAGCGGGCGGCGTTCCCGCCCTTCCACACGACCGCGTGATAGCCCCGCATGACCAGGCCGCCGTCGAAGGCCCCGGCGTTCACCGTGGCCCGGAACTCGACCTCCAGGGGAGGACGGATCTGGATCGTGCCGGGCGCAGCCGGACGCGGCTTCGAGGCCAGGAACAGAGCGGCGGCCGCCACGACCCCCAGAGTGCCGAGGACGGCGGCGTTCGCACGAGCTTTCTTGGCGAAAGGATCCATCGGTCCTCCCTCCGTCGTAGGATAGAGGAGATGTCTCGCTATCTGGTTCTCTTTGCGCGAGAGCCCGGACGCGAAGCGCGGGAAAAGGGCTTCTCCCGGCGCGAGGCGCGGGATTTCTTCGCGCTTCTGGCGGAGGACTGGTGGCAAGCGGCGAGCTCCGTGGGCGCCCGTCTCGTCGTCGCGTCGCCTCCAGAGGACCGGTTCGGCTGGAAACGCTGCCTCGGAGAGTACCGCCCGCACCTCTGGATCGGCCAGCGCGGGGCCTCGTTCGGGCAGCGGCTGGAGTTCGCGGGGCGCGCGGCCGCGGCGCTCGACGGTCACTCGGTCATCGTCGGAGGGGACGTGGTTCCCTCGGCGAGAGCTCTCGAAGAGGCCTTCACTGCGCGGGAAGCCGGAGCAGATGCCGTTCTCGCGCCCGCGCCGGATGGCGGCGTGTCACTTCTGGCGCTTTCAGCGGCGGATCTCGATCTTCTCGGGACGATCATGCCCCGCCGCGACGACGTGTTCGGCCTGCTCCACGCTCGACTCCTGTCGCGCCGCCGCCGCGTTTGCGTCGTAGCGGCGGCTCCCGACGTCGATGGACGCCGAGGGCTGCGAACGCTTCTGGCGTCGGACCAGATCGTGGAACCGCTGCGCGCAATGGCCCGGCGTGCTCTGGAGCGCCCGGACCCGTTTCGCGAGCACATCGCTTCCTTCCTCCACCCCGCCGGTGGCCGAACTCCCGTCTCTCTGCGCGGTCCTCCCGCCGCGGCCTGACGCACGGATTTCGAGAAATTTCGTTTTGGGCGGCGGCCAGTGCCGCGGGAGGAGTCCATGCCGCATCTGTCGGAAAAGAGCACGGTCCATGCTCCGGCCTACCATCACTTTCGGCAGGCCGACATCGATTTTTTCCTCGATGAGACGGCTCCGCACTGGGTCGCGGTGGATGAGCGCGCGGCGTCGCTTCTCCGGGAAATCGACGGGCGAAAGAGCTTTGGCGAGCTGGTCGCGTGGTACGCCGGCTCGCGGGGCCTGGAAGCGGGAAAGGCCTGGCTCCACGTCCATGATTTTCTGCAGGCGGGCCTGCGGTCGGGCTTTCTCTCGGAAGCTCCCTTCGCGAGGCCGATCTACCCGGGACGGGCGCGGTTGGCGCGGCCAACCGAACTTCACGAGCTCTGGATCCATACGAACAACTCCTGCAACCTCGCGTGCACGCACTGTCTCGTGAATTCGGGTCCGGGGGAGACACCGGGGCTCCCTGCGGTGGAATTGAAGCGCGTCATTGACGAGGCCATCGCGATGGGCGTGGAGCGCTTCTACATGACGGGCGGAGAGCCTTTCCTGCGCCCGGATATCGAGGAGCTCGCCCGGCGCATCACCGACGAAAACGGGCGCGAGCTCATCATCCTGACCAACGCGACCCTGTTTCGCGGCCCTCGCGGGGCGGGCCTGGACGCTCTCTCCCGCGAGCGCGTGAAGTTCCAGGTTTCGGTCGACGGAGCCCGCCCCGAGACCAACGATCCGATTCGCGGCCCGGGAACCTTCGAGAAGGCGCTCGACGGGGTCCGGGTGCTCGCCGGCAAGGGCTTTGAAGTATCACTGACGAGCGTGGTGACACGGCAAAACCTGCGCGAGCTGGCGGAGCTGACCCGTCTGGCTGCGGAATCCGGCGCCCGGTCGCAGCACCTGATGTGGGCGCACCGTCGCGGACGGGCGCGTTCTTCCGACAATGGTTTCTTTCCCGAGATCTCCGACATCCTGATCGCAGTGATGGGCGCCGCAGACGAGGCGCAGCGCCGAGGCGTTTCCCTCGACAACCTCGAGGCCGTCCGCCGGCGCGTCAATGGGCAGCCGGGCGTCAAGTACGACCTCGGCAACGCGGGCTGGGATTCTCTGTGCGTCTACGCGGACGGAACCGTCTTCCCCTCGGCGGCTCTGGCGGACCACCGGCCGCTCGCCTGCGGACGGGTCACCGACAACTCCCTCGCGGCCATCTTTCGGTCCAGCCCGGTGCTGGAGCGCTTCCGCGAGGCGACACTCGCCCACCGCCCGCAAGCGATTGCCGATCCGTTCCGGTTCTTGACCGGGGGCGGGGACATCGAGCATGCCTACGTGTTTTCCTCGGAAGAGGGCGGGGACGGCGATCTGAGCTCCCCCGACCCGTACTACTCCATCGCGGTCGCTCTCGTGAAGAGAGCCATGGGCGAAGTGGCCGCAGCCCGGCGGGACGCCCGGAACCGGCGCAGCGGCTACGACGCGCCCGCGCTCTACCACGCGATGGGCGAGGGTTCGATCGCCTGCGGGCTCGCGGACGGCGCGGCGGCGGAGATGCCGGTCTTGACGCTCCATTCCAACTGCGTCCTCTCATTCGACGTGGACAAGCCGCGGGAGCTCGTCCGGCAGTATTACGGCAAGGCGGCTGAAACGCCCCAGGCCGAGCTCTGCTGCCCGACGAAGTTCGACGAGGCGGAGATCGGCCACATTCCCCGAGCCGTCATCGACCGCTTCTACGGCTGCGGTTCACCCGTGTCGTTGACGGATCTCCAGGCAGGCGAGACGTTCCTGGACCTGGGATCGGGCGCCGGCATCGACGTGTTCATCGCGGCAAAGAAGGTCGGAGCCTCCGGCCGCGCCATCGGCGTGGACATGACCGATCCGATGCTCGCGGTGGCCGAAGAGAACAAGCCGATCGTTGCCGCCAGCCTCGGCTTCGACGCGGTGGAATTCCGGAAGGGGTTTCTGGAGGCGATCCCGGCCGACGACAAGAGCGTGGATGTCGTCACGTCCAACTGCGTGGTGAACCTTTCGCCCGACAAGGACCGGGTGTTCGCCGAGATCTGGAGGATCCTCAAAGACAACGGCCGCTTCGTGATCGCGGACATCGTCAGCGACCGGGAGGTGCCGCCGCACCTGAAGACCAATTCCGAGCTTTGGGGGGAGTGCACCGTCGGCGCGCTGACGGCGGAAGGCTTCCTCGCGGCGCTCGAAAAGGCGGGCTTCTACGGGATCGAGATCCTGAAGAAGGCCTATTGGAAGTCGATCGAAGGCCATCCGTTCTACTCGATGACCGTCCGGGGCCGCAAGTTCGAGAAGACGGCGGGCTGTATCTACAGGGGTCAGCGCGCGGTGTACCTGGGGCCGGGCAAGGCGTTCGTGGACGAAGAGGGCCACACGTTTCCGCGGGGGCTCCAGGTCGAGATCTGCACCGATACGGCCGCCAAGCTCGCGCATCCGCCCTACGCGGAATCCTTCAACGTCCTCGAGCCGGACGGAGAGGGAGCGCTCGAACCGGCGGGTCGTTCGAGACCGGGCGAGTCTTGCGCGCCGGGGTGTTGCTGACATGGCGCTCGCGGGACTGGTGCTTCTGGCTCTGTTTCTGGCGTTTTCCAACGGCTCCAACGACGTCTCCAAGGGGATCGCGACGTTGGTCGGCAGCGGCGTATCGAACTTTCGAGTCGCCGTTGTCTGGGGCACTCTCTGGAGCGTGGCGGGGGGCTTGGTCGCCGCCTTCGCGTCTCAGGGCCTGGTCGCGACCTTTTCCGGCAAAGGGTTCCTGGACCGCCCGGTCGCGGGCCCCGCGTTTCTCGCCGCAGTCGCAACGGGGGCGACCCTTTGGATTCTTTTCGCCTCTCGGACGGGGCTTCCGGTCTCCACGACGCACGCGATCGCGGGGGCGCTCGCCGGAGCCGGGATCGTGGCCGAGGGAGTGGCGCTCCTGCACTGGAGCACGTTCGGCAAGAAGGTGGCCCTCCCGTTGGCGCTTTCGCCAGTACTGTCGGTCGCGCTGATGTATGCAATTTTCCCGCTCCTGCGCCGGGCGTGCTCTCGCGTCGAGACGTACTGCCTGTGCATCGAGCGTGGCGTCGTGATCGTGGAGGGAGGCGCGCTCGCGATGAGCAGCGTCGCTGCGGTGCCGGTCGTCGGGCGGCAGGAGGTGTGCGCTGGCTCACCCGCCGTCGCGGCGCGCATTTCGGTCGTGGACGGGATGCACTGGTTTTCGGCCGCCCTGACGAGTCTTGCCCGCGGCCTCAATGACACACCCAAGATCGTCGCCCTCGGTGTCGTGGCCGCCGCCACGCTGGGCCTTTCCGGCCCCGCCTTCTACGCGGCCATCGCGTTGGGAATGGGCGCGGGAAGCCTCATCGCTGGGTTTCGAGTGACGGAGACGTTGGCGAAGAAGGTCACGCCGATGTCGCCGGCCGAGGGATTCGCGGCCAACGCGGTCACGACCTTGCTCGTGGGTTTGGCCTCCTGGGCGGCGCTCCCGGTCTCCACGACCCAGGTTTCCTCGAGCGCGATCATCGGCATCGGCATGCGCCGGGGGACGGAAAGCGTGGAGTGGCGCACCGTGCGCGGCATACTCCTCGCGTGGCTCGTCACGCTACCCGTGGCGGCTTTAATCGGGGCGGCCGCGTTTGCGATCCTATCGAGGATCTGAAAAAGACTGCCGGCGCAACTTCTTCCCCTCCCCCGTCTTCGGTTTTAGCGTCTCGTCCCGGTTGAGGTTTCATGTCGGGGGAATACGGAATCCCCCTCACCGCGTGCGGGGTCTGATTGCATAGTCGGGCCATGCAACGATTCCATCGGAAACCGGGCGGATCCGAATTATTGACCGGCTGGCCTCCTCTGAAATTAGGATGCACGGAATGATCTCCGTCGTCGTTCCGGTCAAGAACGAGCCGCCGGAGGCCGCCTTGCGGTTTGCCCGATTCTCGAGCCTCCCG